>JACPGM010000053.1 GCA_016188985.1 Lentisphaerota bacterium
CGAACGTTACGGCTCACCTTCGGTTTTGCCGGTTGCGGCAAAACCGTAAGGTGAAGCCGATTATTGGCCGCATCATCGGTACGCATCCTTTCGATCGTCTATCGTCAGAATAAAGACAATCCTTTTCTCGTTGTCCACCGTATAAAACAAACGATAGGGACCAATCCGGCATCTCCAAGTCGGCGGTTCATAGCCTTGTAGTTTACGGATATTCGGTCCATAGTGTGGCGCCTGCCTCAACTGGGGATAGACGTATGTGGCCAACTTCTTGGGCAGAAAGCGCGGCGGGCCAAGCTTGGACAATGCCTTGCGGAATTCTTCAGTTTCAAAGATACGGAACTCAGACGAATGCTCCGCGCCGGTTTTTTGCATCCAGATGTCCTCGTTTCAGGCTTCGGTTGAGTTCGGCATTGCCGCGGATTTCAACCATTTCAAATTCGTCCACCGTCCCGTGTTCTTGGACGAAACGCATCACTGCGGTCTCAATGAAGTTTGAGATAGGCCGGTTCTCCCGCTCTGCCACCGTTTTGAAGAGTTGGTAGACCGGCTCGTCCAACCGTAATGTTAAAGTTTTGGACATGATTCCTCCATTTGTTTGGATAAAGAATACATTAGAATACATCTGTTTGCAATCTCTTTCTTGGCCAACGGCGAACTGAGCGCCTGCCACCTAAGACGGCGCGCTTTGTGACGTGCTTAGGCGGCTACTTGGCTATGGATGTTGCGATATTCGGGCTATTCGGATTTACATCAAGGGTTCGAGTTTTCGGAATGATGACCAGGTCCATATCCTCCATCGGAATCGCCCCAAGTAGAACCTGATCACCCATGACCAGTGCTCCGCCAAAACCGACGCGGTTCCTGAAACGAAGTTCACCGGTCCCACATAAGAAACGAGTCTTCGGCTTCCATCCGCCAAGGTCACTTCCTTCTTATCGGTTTCCTCCAACTGAAGTTGAATGCTTATGTGTTCAGGAATGCAAAGGTGGACCGCACCTGAATCTGCCAGTGCCTCGACCTGAACCGGTGCAAGTCTGGGCTTTCTTGGATTCCTCAGCGATACTTTTGCGTTGACTATGCCCATGTGTCTTTCTCCTTTCGATGTCATTTTCTACGCCTAACGTATATTGGACGGAATTATTATGTTGCAATATAATAATTCTGTGTAGTATAAACAAAACAGAAACAATAGACGCACTGTTTGTGTCAAGGATAGGTAGGCTTTTGATGAGCGTCAACAATAAAACTACGGGAACAACTACGGGAAGAACGTTGACACAGCCTGATCGATCTGATATTCGTATTCCAAAAAGGAGAACGATATGGATACGGTAACAGTATCTCCAAAATACCAGGTTGTCATTCCGCGCACGGTTCGGGAACGCATACACATTCGCGCCGGGGAACGCTTACAGGTGATCAGTTTCAACGATCGCATCGAACTCATCCCCATCCGGCCAATGCGGAGCATGCGCGGATTCCTTAAAGGATATGATGCGCGGTTTGTCCGTGATGAGCAAGATCGAGCATGAACCTCGTGGATACTTCGGGATGGATCGAATTCCTGTTTGGCGGTGGTAATGCTGACGTTTTTGCCCCCGCCATTGAGGACACGGCTAATCTGGTTGTGCCTGTTATCTGTATGTATGAGGTCTTTAAGAAGGTTAACGCCGTGGCCGACGAGGCTAAGGCCCTGCAATCCATAGCTCAGATGAAGCAGGGACAGGTGGTTGACCTGACGGAAGACATTGCGCTTCGTGCTGCCCTCATCAGCTTGAAGTATCGCCTGCCCATGGCGGACAGTCTGATTCTTTCAACGGCCTGGACTAAGCAAGCGATACTGTGGACACAAGACGATCATTTTGCCGGTTTACCGGAGGTTCGGTACTGTAAAGCCCGAACTAAGCTATCCAGCCGACGCGGCCGGTCACACCGTTGACCCCTGCTCATTTGCCACGGGAATGAAAAGACGTTAGAAGGACCAGGCCCTTAATCAAGTTGCAAGTGGGTGAATACAACGCCAGGCCATGACGATTGCTGTTGCCATTCCCGCTGACCGGGCCGAATGCCTGGGGACTTTGACTTCTTCGTTTCGCGCGCCGGCGCTCGCTGATACGGCCATTGACGAAGCATTAAACCATCCCATCCGGCTGAACCGCGCCGGGCCTGCCGTGGAAGAATGTATTTTGCCGGGCGAATCAGTCTGCCTGGTGGTCTCCGACCAGACCCGTCCGACGGCAGCGCACCGTGTGCTGCCGGTGCTTCTCAAGCGTCTGACGGGTAGGGGCTGCAAGCTGAGCGATTTTTTCATATTGGTGGCCACCGGCATTCACCGGGGGCCCACGCCGGCGGAGCTCAGCAAGATTCTCGGCCGCGATATGATGGCGGCCTTCAGCGGCCGGATTTTTATTCATGACCCGGATGACGAGGCCAGCCTGCTTTCAGTCGGCCGAACTTCCCGCGGGCATGAGGTGCGCCTCAATCGGCGGGCGGTGGAGGCGCAGCGCCTCGTGCTGCTCGGCGCGGCCAGCTATCATTACTATGCCGGGTTCGGCGGCGGCCGCAAGTCGCTCGTGCCCGGTCTGGCCGCGCGCGCTACAATCGCCTACAATCACAGTCTGACCCTGGATCCGCAGCAGGATTGTATCCGCGCCGGAGTTGAAATTGGACGGCTGGATGGCAATGCCGTGGCCGAAGAAATGCTGGAAGGCGCCCGACTGCATCCTCCCGATTTTATTGTCAACACGGTCCTGACGCCCGCCGGCCAACTGGCGGGGGTTTTTGCGGGGGACCTGGACATGGCGCATCGCGCCGCTTGCGCTTTTTGCGAGCGGGTTGACCGGATTGACCTGCCCCGCAAAGCGGGTTTTGTCGTAGCCGATGCCAGCGCGGCCCCCAATTGGATCCAGGCGCACAAGGGATTGTTCAATGCCGCGCGGGCGGTTCATTCCGCCGGGCGCGTCATTCTCCTGGCGCCTTGTCCGGAAGGGCTGGGCAATGAACGTTTCCGTTTTTTCATTACGCGCGGCACGCTGGCGGAAATTTTTCAGCTTTTAAGGCAAAACCCTGAAGTCAATGGCCAGACGGCGCTCTCTACGCGTCTATTGGGGGAGCGCGCCGTGCTGGTGACGCAACTCAAGGAGCGCGACGCGGCTGACCTGGGCATCCGCACGGCGCCGGATCTGGCGAGCGCCATGGAGCAAGCGCTGGCGGATTTTGCGCGTGCGGGTAATAAGCGGCCGACCTATTATCTCATGCCGGAAGCGCTGAAAATAGTGCCGTTTGTAGAAGAACGTTGACGACGGACGCCGGACGCCGAAGGCTGGAATTTGACCGCTGGCGAGTGTTGAATGTAAACTGTAGCCGCGCCACGTGAGGGGCGCGTTTCCGGGCGTCGGCCTTCCGTCCGTAGGCTACAGTTTTAGATGGATTCCGCTGTTGTTGTAGCCGCGCCCGTGAGGGCGTGGATATGAGATTGGCAAGCACATGTATCGTTACATTATCCGCCGAATCCTCCAGATGATCCCGACGGTGTTCGGGGTTATCGTGATCACCTTCATCCTCTTCAATATCGTGGGCGGCAGTCCGGCCACGATGACTTTGGGGAAGAATATCTCGCCCAAAGCGCTGGAGGAATTTGACGAACAGCGCGGGTTCAACAAGCCGCTGCTGTTGGGCCGCTGGAGCGCCACGCGGGCCTATCAGGATACGGTCTTTGCCCGCAATGCCGGGCCTTGGCGGGAGATTGAGGGCGTGGTCTATGTGGCCGGCCAACGTCCTGAACCCGGTCATATTGTTATGGCGCCAGGCAAGGATTATGCGGTGCCGCTGGCCTTCAAGTTAAAGAAGCAAACAACTTACCAGTGGATTTTGAAGTACCGCTTGATCTCGGGCACGGCCGTATTCCGAATCATTGCGGATGACCAGCCGCGCGGCGCTACGGGAGCAAGGCCGGCTTTACCAGCGGCCGCTGAGCCTGAGCCGCAGGCTACAGTGCTGCCTACCAACAGCGCCTGGCAGACGATAAGAATTCCTTTCACGGTCGGGTCGGACCCGGCCGTTGTTAAGCCGACGGTGTCGGCTGCCGGCGGAGCATTGGAGATCAGCGCGCTGAGACTGCGCCGGCAAAACGCGCATTGGTTTGACAGCCAATTCGTATTTTATCTCCGGCAGATAGCGCGGGGCGACTTTGGCAAATCGCATTATACCAACCAGCGCGTGGCGCAGATGCTCAAGGACGGCATCATGCCCTCGCTCGCGCTGACCGTGCCGATTTTCCTGGTTGAGCTGGTGGTGGCGCTCAGTATCGCCTTGCTGTGCGCCTTCTGGCGGAATAGCTGGCTGGATCGCGGAATCGTAGTGATTGCCGTGGCGCTGATGAGCGTGAATTACCTGGTTTGGATAATTTTTGGCCAATACCTGCTGGGCTATCGCTGGGGCTTCTTCCCCTTGTGGGGGTTTGAGGCCTGGTCCTACCTGCTTCTGCCGGTATTGATCGGTGTGGTTAGCGGCCTGGGTGCAACCGTCCGGTTTTATCGCACGGTGATGCTGGATGAAATGTATCGGGATTACGTGCGCACGGCTCTGGCCAAGGGCGTCAGCCGCCCGGGCCTCCTGTTCCGGCATGTCCTCAAAAATGCCATGATCCCGATCCTGACCAATGTGGTTATCGCCATTCCCTTTCTTTATGCCGGCAGTCTGCTGCTGGAGGGCTTCTTCGGTATCCCCGGCCTGGGCAACATGGGCATCAATGCGCTCAATTATTCCGATATTGATGTGGTCCGCGCCATCGTGCTGATCGGTTCGGTCCTCTATGTCGCGGCCAACCTGATGACGGACCTGTGCTATGCGCTGGTTGACCCGCGCGTGCGCCTGGAATGAACTGTTGAGGGCATGTTGCCAAAAAGGTTTTGTAAAAGAAAATTGCCGACTTTTTTCGCGCTGGCGGGGCAGCGCTCCTACACGAATACTGCAACAACGGCATGTAGGAGCGCCATCCCTATGGCGCGAATTATTTGGGCAACAAGCCCTTGATGTCCAACAATGCAAATTTTTTCGATAAACTCCCATGAATCAGTCCAACGCTCAAAGTAAGTCCGCCGGTCGTTCACTGTGGGCCGACGCCTGGCGCCAATTGCGCCGCAACCGGCTGGCCATGGCCTCGTTCTGGATTATTTTGCTCTACCTGGCCATGGCGCTCTATGGCGAAGGCGTTTACTGGTATTTCCATTGGCAGGATACCACGCCGCCCTACCAGCAGACCAATTTGCAGGAAGAATACCTTAGGCCCAGCGTGTTCCGCCATCCGTTTGCGGCCGACCCTGGCGACGATAGCTCGCTCCTTACCGACCATCATGGCTCGCCGGCGGCGCCTGGTTTGGCCGCGCGGTTGCGGTCCGGCCTGCGCGTGCTGGCTCATCACCCGCTCGGCACCGACAACCTCGGTCGCGACGTCTTGCAGCGCACGGTCCAAGGCGCGCGGATTGCTTTCCAGGTGGGCATTATCACCTCGTGTATTGCCATTCCGATTGGCGTGTTCCTGGGGTGTTTGGCCGGTTATTTCGGGGGCAAGACCGACGATTTTATCGTCTGGTTGTATTCCACTTTCTCATCCATCCCGGGATTGCTCTTTATTTTTGCCATTGCCATGGTGGTTGGCAAGGGCCTGCTGGGGGTGTATCTGGGCATTGGCTTGACCACCTGGGTCAATCTCTGCCGGCTGATGCGCGGCGAGGTAATGAAGCATAAAACGCGTCCTTATGTCCAAGCCGCCCGCGCGCTCGGTTTGGGTCCCTTCCGCATCATGTTTCGGCACATCTTGCCCAATATATTTCACATCATCATCATAACTTTTTCCCTGCGGTTTCCCGCAGCCATCTCCACGGAGGTATTCATGAGCTTTCTCGGCATTGGCGTGCAGGGCGAGCCTTCCTGGGGAATCATGATCAGTAACGCCCGCCTGCGCCTCTGGCAGGGCGTCTGGTGGGAAATGACTTTTGTGACCGCGGCGATTTTTTTCGTTGTGCTGGCCTTTAACCTGCTGGGCGACGCCCTGCGCGATGCCCTGGATCCGCGCCTGCGCACTTCGGAACATTAAAACCGTGAGCAATCGTGACTACTCAGCTCGTCAAGAAATGGAACTACGAAAAACGCGAAAGACACGAAAATGGGAATTGTAATTGCAATCAAATTTCGCGTATTTCGCGCATTTCGTAGTTTCCACCTGAGGCGGATCCGCCAAGGGCGGAAATTGTTCTCTCCGATAGCTGAATAGTTACGAGCAATTATTATTTGTGTTGAGCCAGGATGAACACTATTCGCGCAGTTTTATTTGATTTTGACGGCACGCTGACCTTGCCGGGCAGCATTGATTTCATGGGCATCAAGCGCTCCATCCGCTGCCCGCGCGACGTGACGATCCTGGAGTTCATTGGGCGCTTGCAACCCGCCTCGGCCCGGCGCCGGGCTTGGGCCATCCTCCACCGGTTTGAAGATGAGGCCGCCCGGCGCAGTCGGCCGAACGAAGGCGCCGAGGACTTGGTCCGCTGCCTGAAACGGCGGCGCATTCGTCGCGGCATTCTCACGCGCAACCGGCGCGTTTCGGTCGCTACAGCGCTTAAAAACTTTGCCCAGGTGCGCCTGGCTGATTTTACCGTGATTATTACCCGCGACCATGTTGAGCGGCCTAAACCCGATCCCGAAGGAGTATTGCTGGCGGCGCGCCGCCTGAAAGTCAAGCCCAGTGAGTTGCTGGTCGTGGGGGACTACATCTATGACATCGAAGCGGGCAAAAGCGCCGGCGCGCGCACGGTTTTCCTGGAGAGCGAGTTCACTACCCGGCGGCCCGCTCCGCCCGCCGATTTTTCGATCCGGTCACTGAACGAAGTCGCCGGCCTTATTGACCGATTGAACCGTAGCCGCGGAAAG
Source organism: Lentisphaerota bacterium (assembly GCA_016188985.1). Lineage (GTDB taxonomy): Bacteria > Verrucomicrobiota > Kiritimatiellia > JAAZAB01 > JAAZAB01 > VSJD01. Next base: position 6,928 of record JACPGM010000053.1, read on the forward strand.
GCCCATAATGCTTCCGGATAGAAGTTGTGTTTTTTGTGCTTCTTTGTGGCAAGATTTTTTATGAATACTTCTGAAGTCCTTCTGGCCGTGGATAACTTAAGCGTCTTTTTCCGGACGCGGTCTGAGCCGATTCGGGCAGTGAATGGCGCATCGTTCAACATTGCATCGGGCGAGACCGTTGCGCTGGTCGGCGAGAGCGGCTGCGGCAAGAGCGTGACTGCCCTGGCGCTGACGCGCCTGGTGGCCGAGCCCGGCTACGTGGCCGGCGGCCGGATCCGGTTTGGCGGGCGCGACGTGCTGGCCATGGAACAGCGGCAGTTGCGCGATCTGCGCGGCGCGGAAATCGCTTATATCTTCCAGGAACCGGCCGCCGCGCTTAATCCCGTATTCCGGGTTGGCTGGCAGATAGCGGAGTCTTTGCGTCTCCATCGCCGCGACATTGCGGTTCGCCAGGAAGTAATCCATCTGCTGAACCGGGTGGGCTTGAGCGATCCCGAGCATCGGCGCCGGGCCTATCCCCACGAGCTTAGTGGCGGCATGCAACAGCGCGTAATGATTGCCATGGCCCTGGCTTGCCGGCCGCGCCTGCTGGTGGCCGATGAGCCTACTACCGCCCTGGATGTCACCATCCAGGCGCAAATTCTCGATCTGCTGACGCGCCTGCAGGGCGAACTGGGCATGGCGATCTTGCTGATTACCCACAATCTGGCGCTGGTGGCCGGCATTGCCCGGCGGGTCAACGTCATGTATGCCGGCCGGGTCGTGGAGTGGGGCTTGGCCGAAGACATTCTGCTGCAGCCGGCGCATCCTTATACCCGCGGACTTATGGCCGCCGTGCCGCGCTTAAGCGGGGGGACAACCCGCATGGCCGGAATTCCGGGCGCCGTGCCCAACCCCGCCCGGCTACCTTCGGGATGTCCCTTCCATCCGCGTTGCCCGAAAGCCCAGGCCCGTTGCTCCGTTGAAGATCCGTGTGATGAAAACATAACCGCGGAACATGGTGTCCGATGCCACTTCTGGAAATAGCCGATTTACAGGTCTCCTTCAAATCAGGCCGCCGCCAGGAAGTGCGCGCGGTTGACGGTGTCTCGCTGGCGGTGGCCTCGGGCGAAAGCGTCGGCCTGGTGGGCGAGAGCGGCTGCGGCAAGAGCACGCTGGGCAACACCATCTTGCGCCTGGTGCCGGCCTGCTCCGGCCAAATCCGGTTCGAAAACCAGGATGTCCTGGCGCTTGGCTGCGGCGATCTGTTCCGCTACCGCCGCCGCGCCCAGATGATTTTTCAAGACCCCTACGGCTCGCTCAACCCGCGCCTGACAATCGGCGCAGCAATTGAAGAATGCCTGGCGGTGCACCGGCTGGGCAACCGGCTGGAACGCCGCGAGCGGGTGCGCCACCTGCTGGAGACCGTTGGACTCGAATCGGATTACGCCGCGCGATATCCCCACGAGTTCAGTGGCGGGCAACGCCAGCGCGTGGGCATTGCCCGGGCCCTGGCGCTTGATCCAGTCTTCATCGTAGCCGATGAGCCGGTCTCGGCGCTGGATGTTTCGGTGCAAGCGCAAATCCTGAACTTGCTTAAAGATCTCCAGCTCTCGCGCAACCTGGCCTATCTCTTCATTGCTCATGACCTTTCCGTGGTGCGCTATATGTGCAGCCGGGTGCTGGTCATGTATTTCGGCCGGATCGTCGAGGCGGCGGATGCCGCCGAGCTTTTTGCGCATCCGGCGCATCCTTATACCCGGACGCTGCTGGCCGCCGTGCCGGATATTGAGAGAGGATTGCGCGCCGCGCGCGCGCGCTCAGCGGTCGCGCAAGGCGAAGTACCCAGCGTCAGCACTGCGGTAGAAGGTTGTTCCTTCCATCCCCGTTGCCCCTATGCCGAGGAGATCTGCCGAGAGCAGACGCCGAAAGACCACGAGGTCAGCCCGGGCCATACCAGCCGTTGCCATTTCGCCGGGACAATAAGATTGCATCGGGGCATGATATCTCAGTAACAACGCTTAAAAGCAAGAAGTTGCTGCTTACCACAGAGACACAGAGATGGCATTGAATAAGAATGCGTATTAAGGATCTGTTCGCATGACGAATTCCGACAAGTATGTGCCGAGGCCGGGATGGCACGGTTGGGCGGCGCGGGTCCGGTGCTTTCCGCTCCTGCTGGCTGCGCCGTTTCTCTGCGGGTTCGCCGGACCGAGCCAAGCCCTGCACGGCGCGGATGTCGCGTTATACAACGACTCGACCGCGCCATATTACAATGGCGCATGGCAGGACGGTTTGACGGCCATCCGCAACATGCTGGCGACCATCGGGCTATCTTATGAGGAAATTAATTACTGGGACCTGGACACGTCCTTCCAGGATTTTTCCAGCCTGTACAAGATCATCTTGATGCCCGGCGGATACGCTCCTTATTACAATTACTGGATCAACCGGACCGGCAAGGACCGCATCCGTGCGTTTGTCCAATCCGGTGGCGCGTACTTCGGGATCTGCGCCGGAGCCTATTTCGCGTGCGATACCGTGACCTGGGGCGACACGGTGTATGACGACGATGCCGGTTATGACCTGGACCTATTCCCGGGTTCCGCCATGGGCGACATAGGCAGCATCGCCGACTACTACGCCGGCAACTGGACCATGACGACGTTAAACTTCACCGCGGCCAACAGTATTCTCCGCCGGTATAAGACGGTCCCGTACACCGAAGATCTTATTTTTCTCGGTGGGCCCAGTTTCGTTGGTTACGAGCAATACCCTGTCACGGTTCTCGCATCGTTCGCCAGCCACGGTCGGCCAGGGATCGTCGCGTTCCCATACGGGTCCGGCCGGGTGATTCTGTCGGGGCCACACCCGGAAATCGAGGAGGACTCCGCCCGTGACGGTGTTACCCTGTCTGGGGAAGACCAACTTGACGACCGGGGTTCGGATTGGGACTTCACGCTGCACCTGGTTGTCTGGTTGGCCTACCCCCAGTCCAACCCGATCATGGATATTCCGATGGGGCAGACCACCTTCGCTTATACCCCCGTGGTTACCCCGTCCCGTAGCGCCATTCCAGCGGATGCCCGGCCGGTCGGTCTGGGTCCGGTCGCCACCAACGGCAACGAACTGGCCATCTCCATCTCGCTCTACCAGTTCATGACGCCGGTAGACATGTATTTCGGTTATTCCGCCGCGGATGATCCGGCGACCATTCACATTCTACGGCCGGACGGCGCATTGCAACCCATGGCCGAAGGTCTGATCCCGTTTCAGGCAAGCGTTCTGGACCCGGTGGCGGTTTCGTTCGGCGGAGGAATTCCGATTGCGGCCATCCGGCCTGGCACATACACCCTGTATTTCGCGGCCGCCCCAGCGGGCCGGACCGATGCCTACTACCTCTGGACCACAACGCTAACAATCCCGGGTTCGTAACTTCGGTCCGGGTCTCGGAATAAGGGGAATCAGGGACGCATCCGAATCGCGCGAAGCAGGGTTTGCGGCCGGGTTTCTTTTGAATCGCCCTTACAAAAACATCACAAAAAAACATCAAAAAAAGTGTAATCTCACTGACGCAGGTGGGTATCTGTTGTAGGCCCGCATAGCATGCGGGCAATCGCGCCACATTGTGGCGCGCTACAGTTGTCACCACCCATTGACTATAAGGGGCTACGTCAAAAATTCAAGGTCAGGCCGTCGTAGGCCAGAGTGATCCCCTGTTTTGCCAACCGCTCCGCGGCCACCTCGTGTTCCGGAACCATTGTGCTCGTACTCAGGTGGGAATAAACCAGGATCGTCTCCGGTTTGATCATGTTGGCGCCGCGATACTCCGCCAGATCCTCCGCCAACATGGCGTAATTATGGTGCCCGGTGCCGGTCGGGTCCACCGCCAAGTCGCAATAGCTGGCGTCCAGGATCATGATGTCGAACCGATAGCGCGCCATAAACTCCAGCGTTTTCGGCAGCGTGTAGCTGCAATCGAGCCCGTAGAACAGCGTCTTCCCGTCGCGTTCGATAATGTAGTTCAGGGCCTGCTGTTCCAGGATCGTATATTCCTTGTCCATCTGCCGATTGATAAAGTGAGCGGCCAGGACGGGGGTCACCCGCAGGGAGCTCAGGCGGAACGGTTTTTCCAGCACAACGGTTTTGACGCGCAAGTTGGTCACGGGCCGGGAGTTCAGGATATGGCGTTTGCGGGTGTTGTCCCAGCGATAGGTCTGGGCAAAGGCGATGGCATCCCGAATCATGGTGTTGCCGTAAACACGCAGCGGGTGATCCAACGCCGCGGCAAAGGGAAATATGGCGGCGGGAAAGAAATGGTCGTAGTGCCCGTGCGTGATCAGCAGATGGCGCACGGCCCGTTCTGGAATACCGTACTCCTGGAGTCGCGCGCGCGCGCCCTCGCCAAAATCCACGATGATGTCGGGCGCAATGAAAAGCGAGGCGGAGGAACGAATGTTTTTCCCGCCCAGGCGCAGCGCCTCCATGTATTTCGGATCGTCTTTATAGGCGGCCTCGTTAACGCTGCCCGGCGCATGGTAGTCGCCCCCGCCCGTGCCAAGGAACTGAATGTATTTTCCTTGTTTCATGGATTAGACCACCTCATAGTAATGATAGCGATCGCAGCGAAAGCCTTCCAGCGTCGTCAGTTTGACCCGCCGGCCACCAGGGGCCGGCGTGGGCGGTTTGATCTCCACCCGGTCTGCATACCCCACGTCAACCTTGGCAAAGTTGCTCCCATCGCCGTCTGGCGTGGAATCCCACGCGGCATACATGTCTGCTCCCCGGTCCAGGTAAGAATACACATAGTCCCGCCAGGCCTTGTAGTCGGAGGAAAACAGGTCCCACGGATACAGCAGCGGAATGAGCCGGATGTTTTTGCGGCCCTCCAGGCGATTGAAGTAATCGAAATCCAGGCTTTTGGGATCGTCCCGATGCACGTCGTTTTCACTGAAAACCTGGCCCGTCGGCAGGAGATCGTCAATGATCCCCGCTTGCACCCACGTCGCAACGTCCAATCCCCACCGTCGGCAATCGAGTTCGTTGCCGGGAACGATGACCGATAGGCGCTGTCCCCGGTTCAAACAGGCCTTCGCTTTTTTGATGAACGGTGTCAGCACCGATGCCTGAAACGCCATCCAGCGCGCATCCGTTTCCGGCAGATCGCGCGGGTCAAGGCTGTAGCGCTTTTTGAATCCTGCCACCATGATCTTTTCATAGAGCACCAGCGGCACGCCGCGGATGAAACACAGACAGACGCCGTCCGGCTTGTAGCCGGCGATCTCCTTGATCAGCGCGAGCATATGCGCCTGGACTTCGGGGTAGGCGTAACTCAGACGCATCACCCGCTGGCCACGGCTGTCAAAACAATGAAATTCCGGATGACGATGGAAGAAATTGGAATGCAGGCTTGTCTTGTCGAAGGGAAACGGCGCGTCAAAGGCCTCCATCCGCAGGTACGTCTGAAATTCCCACTTCCGCCGGCGCGTATAGTCCCGCATGAGTTTGAGGCTGTCCCACCCGTTCTTGCGCCAGAGCGCCATATTCCCATAAAGGGTCCGGTAGTTGGCCGCCAGGAACCGGCCCTGGGTCGGGTAGAAGTTTCCCACGCTGGTCGGATAGTTACACATGTCGCCGGTGCCGAGTCCCCAAAGCAACATGCGCATGCAGGTATGCTCGGGAATCATTTCAAACGGCTCCAGCAAATCCTCCGGGCGGCAATGCGGACGTTCGCCGAAGATGCCGTGACCGTCGTTGGTCACCACCAGGGGGTGGCGGACTTTTCGCGGCTTGACCGGTTTGGGCGAACGAATCGGCTCCAACCGCAGAAACGCCAGCGCACACCCCCGCAGCGCACCAGCACTGAACGAGGGCTCCACAATCAGCGTTTGCCCCGTCAACTCCGCGTCGCGCCACCATGTTTCGTGGAGCGCCACGGATTCGGTGTACAGGTCCGATCGCGCGCCTGCGGGCGACGAGACGGGACGCGAACAGAGATCCCCGCTCAACCTTAAGCGCAGTGAATCCCCGTGACAGAAACTGAACAGCGCCACCCAGACCCGATACCAGCCCTTGACATTGAGCCTGACCGCGATGGGCGCCGGCTTGGGGCCTGTGCCGCAACCAAGCATGACGCCGGCGAAGCCCTCCGTCGTATAGGGAACCGCTCGCCAAAGATTCGGGTCATCCGGGTTGACCAAACGCTTGTTGGCCATTTTGGCGACATCGCTGATCAGGATGTTGCCACGACTGCGGCGCGGCCGTGAAATGGTTCTCATGTTCGTTCTTTTATTGTGTGGTGTGTTCCTTAGTTGATTATTCGCGGCCGGCCGGCTGCCGTCAAGCGATCACGGGCGGCAGCTTAGGGCCGCTGACCTTGCTCAGTGGCGCGCGCGGAGAGCGGTTCCGATTTTTCATGGCTCAGGTGCCAGAAGCGCGCGAGCAGTCCCAGCAGCAGCAAGCCGAAAACTACGGCGAGAGCCAGCCGCTCGTTGGGTGTCAGGTAAAACCAGGCCCGCGGCAGACCGCGCCACCGGCCATTTCCTTTTTCGGATGATTCAGAGGTAGGCATGGATAGGAATAAGGAATTGTATCTACTCTACCCGTGAAAATTATTAACTACGAAATGCGCAAAATACGCGAAACTTTCAATATAATTTCATTTACCATTTTCGCGCCTTTTCCGCCTGAGGCGGATCTGCCTTAGGCATGACGCGTTTTTCGTAGTTTCATTTCTTGACGACCTGGGCAGTTGCGGCCTTGCCGACTAATTCATGACTTTACCACAATATTGACCAGGCGGTTCGGGACGACCACGAATTTAAGAACCTGCTCGCGCTTGACGGTCTTGGCGATCTGCGGCTGCGCCAAGGCGAGGTCTTCCAGGGCTTGGCGGTCAGAGCCGGACGGGGCCATCATCGTGCCGCGGAATTTGCCGTTCAGTTGGAGAGCGATTTCTACCTGGTCGCGCGCCAGAGCAGCGGGGTCGGCGGTTGGCCAGGCGACTTGCAGAATGCCGGGAGCATGTCCCAGCTCTACCCACAACTCTTCGGCGATATGGGGCGCCAGGGGCGAGAGCAGCAGAACAATCGTCTCCAGGGCGAAGCGCATTACGGCCTTTTCCTGGTCGCGCGCGCCGGCGGCGAGCTGGATGGCTTCCACCGCGTTCAATAGTTCCATGATGCGGGCCACGGCGGTATTAAAATGGAAGGCGCCTTCCAGGTCGCCGGTAACCGCTTGAATAGTTTCATGGGCCTTACGGTAAAGCTCACGCTCGCGGGCGTTCAGGGTAGCCAATTCCGGCCGGACCGGTTTGGCCGCCGCTAAGACGGCGTGGTGCGCGTAGATGAAACGCCAGAGGCGCTTGAGAAACCGGGCAGCGCCCTCAATGCCCTGGTCGCTCCATTCGGCGTCCTTTTCCGGCGGCCCGATAAAAAGCGTGTAGAGCCGCACGGTGTCGGCGCCGTATTTACGGATCAGTTCATCCGGGCTGACCACGTTGCCTTTGGACTTGGACATCTTATAGAGCTGGCCGTCCTTGGCGCTGCGCTTGCAGATCATGCCTTGGGTGAAAAGGTTGGCGAAAGGCTCGTCAAAGCCCACCAGGCCCAGGTCATAGAGCGCCTTCGTGAAAAAGCGCGCATACATGAGGTGCAGGATGGCGTGTTCGATGCCGCCGATATACTGGTCCACCGGCAGCCACCGATTGCAAAGCTCGGTCTGGATGGCCTGGCGCTCGTCGCACGCGGAAAGGTAGCGCAGGAAATACCAGCTTGAATCCACGAAGGTGTCCATGGTGTCGCTTTCGCGCCGCGCGCTCCGGCCGCAGGTTGGGCAGGAAGTGTTGATAAAGTCCGGGCAGCGCGCCAGCGGGGATTCACCCGTTGGTTTGAATTCGACATCCTCCGGCAGCAGCACGGGCAAATCCTTTTCCTTGACCGGCACGATGCCGCAGGCCTGACAGTAGACGATCGGGATTGGCGCGCCCCAATAACGCTGGCGGCTGATCAGCCAGTCGCGCAGGCGGTAAGCCACAAAGGCGCGTCCGAATCTTTTTTCCACGGCGTAGGCCGTCATCCGCGCGCGGGCCTCAGCGCTGGGCAAATCGGTGAACGCTCCGGAATCCACGGTGAGGCCGTCTTCGACGTAGGCCTGCGCCATGGTTTCCAAGCGCAGCGTCTTTTCCGGGTTTTGAATGGAGAGTCGGATGGGCAGGCCGTATTTGCGGGCGAAGGCCCAGTCGCGGGTGTCATGGGCTGGCACCGCCATGACCGCGCCGGCGCCATAGCTCATCACCACATAATCGCCGACCCACAGGGGAATTTTTTCGCCGGTATAGGGATTGATCACCAACCGCCCGGTGAATACGCCGTTTTTCTCACCGGCATCGCCGGCGCGTTCGGCGGCGGTAATTTTGATGGCCTGGGCAATGAACTGCCGGACCGGCGTTTCCTGCGGCAGGCCGCGCACCAGTTCCGGCAAGTCCGGATACTCCGGCGCCAGAACCATGTAAGTACAGCCGTAAATTGTGTCCACGCGTGTGGTGAAACAGCCCACGCTTTTTGCGCTATCGCACCGGCCATCAGGGCGGGGTACCAGGGGGAATTCGAGCAACGCGCCTTCGCTGCGACCGATCCAGTTCTGCTGCATGAGCTTGACCCGCTCCGGCCAGCCCTTCAGCTTGGCCAGGTCGTCCAGCAGCCGCTGGGCATACGCGGTGATCTTGAAAAACCACTGCTCCAGGCGCTTTTCCTGGACAGGCGACTCGCAGCGCCAGCACCCTCCATCAATTACCTGTTCATTGGCCAGCACCGCCGCGCAGCCCGGGCACCAGTTAACCGGCGCCAAGGCCTTGTAAGCCAGGCCGCGCTTGAAAAACTGCAGAAACAGCCATTGGGTCCAGCGATAATAGTCCGGCAGGCAGGCGGTCACCTCGCAGTCCCAATCATAGCAACAGCCCCAGGCGTCCAATTGCCGCTTCATGGTGGCGATATTGGCCAAGGTGGTGAGGCGCGGGTGGGTGCCGGTCTGGATGGCCGCGTTTTCGGCGGGCAGACCGAAAGCATCCCAGCCCATGGGCGTCAGCACGTTGTAGCCGCGCATCTTTTTGTAACGGGCCACGGCGTCGCCGATGATGTAATTGCGCCCGTGGCCGACGTGCAGGGCCGCCGAAGGATAGGGGAACATCATCAGGCAGTAAAATTTCCGGTCGGTTTTGCTCAAGTCCGCCTTGAACTGGCCCTGAGCGCGCCAATAGGCCTGCCACTTGCTCTCAATTTCAGCAAATGGATATTGCTCTTGCATAATTGGCCTGATAGTTAGCTCTGCTCCTTAGCCGGAGAGAATGGACGCTACTATAATTAAAGCGGCGGCGAAACGCATTAATAAAATGACAGGGCAGGAATGATCTGGTAAGAAGAGCGATAGTAACTGCTCAGACATCTAAGCAAAACCGGCGGGACAAGGCTGTCCCGCCCTACCAATGGGAAGATGTCCCGCCATAGGCGGGTCTGCCTATGGAATGAAAATCTGGCTTGCCGTCGTCCGGCAACAGCCGGACTATGGCTGAGCACGGTAGGGCCGCACAGCCTGTGCGGCCGTTGGGACAGTTGAACGAGTAATAAATGTCTCGGTGAGGTAGAGCATGCGTATTCAATCCTTTAAGGCTTGGCGGCCGGTTGCTGCTGCCGCCGCCGAGGTAGCCAGCGTGCCCTATGATGTGGTGGACCGGGCCGAGGCTCTCAGGGAGGTCCAAGCCAAACCGCTCAGTTTTCTGCATGTCACCCGCGCGGAAATAGACCTGAGCGAAGCTACCCAGCCCTATGCCGAGGCGGTCTACGCCAAAGCCCGCGCCAATTTTGAAGCATTGCGCAAACAGGGCGTGCTCGTTCGGGAAGATGAGCCGGCGTTTTTTGTCTATCGTCAGGAGTGGCAAGGCCACGTCCAGCGCGGGGTGGCTGCCTGTTGTCACATTGACGATTACACTGGTGGCCGGATCAAGCAGCATGAAAGAACGCGGCCTGACAAGGAAGCTGACCGTTTGCGGCACATTCTGGCGCTTCGTGCGCATACTGGCCTGGTGTTCCTGGCTTATCGCGATGAGTCGGCGGTAGACGCTCTCGTTCGAACTACCGAAGAACTCGCGCCGCTTTATGATTTCACGGCCGGGGATGGCGTGCGGCATATTGTCTGGCGGGTAGGGGCTATGCGGGAATTAACCGAAGCGTTCAAGGGCGTGCCGTGTCTTTATATTGCCGATGGGCATCATCGCGCGGCGGCTGCCGCCCGCGTGGCCGAGCAGTTGCGCGCCCAAGAGCAAAAACCCGCGGGTTCGGAAGAATACAACTGGTTCCCGGCGGTCATGTTTCCGGCCAGTCAGCTCAAGATCCTTAGCTATAACCGCTGTATCCGCGATTTGAACGGCTTGACCGAAGCCGCTTTTCTGGAAACGGTTGGCCGGCGGTTCAAGCTGACCGCCAATGCTGACCCCACACCGCCGGGGACGGCGCAGATTGCCATGTTTCTGGGTGGGCGTTGGTTTGGACTGAGCTGGTTGCCGGAGCGCAACGCCGAAGCGCTTGCGGCTTTGGACGTCAGCGTCCTGCAAGACCGGCTGTTGTGTCCCGTCCTGGGAATTACCGACCCGCGCACGGATAAACGCATTGAGTTTATCGGCGGCATTCGCGGCGTGACGGAGTTAGAAGCGCGGGTTCAGACCGGGCGCTCGGCCGTGGCTTTTTCATTGGCGCCGGTGACCATCGCCCAACTGATGACCGTTGCCGACCAAGGTAAATGTCTCCCGCCCAAGAGCACCTGGTTTGAGCCCAAACTGCGCGACGGCCTCCTCGTGCATACCTTTTAGGGTAAGATATGACATCGAAAGAGCGTGTCCGCATAACGCTCGCGCGCAACGCCGCCGACCGGGTTCCGGTGAATTACGAGGCAAACCCGGGCATTGATCGGCGTCTTAAAGAGCATTTCGGGCTGACCGCCGACGATGACGAGGGATTGCGTCGAGCGCTTGGCGTGGATTTCCGCAGTGTCGAGGCTGTGTACCGGGGACCAAGGCTGCACCAGGACATTCCCGAACGGGGCATCAAGGTGGACAATATGGGTATTCACTGCCGCTGGATCGAGCACGAGAGCGGCGGATACTGGGACTACTGCGATTTTCCGCTGAAGGATGCCGACGAAGAGACCGTTGCCAACTGGAGCATGCCCGATGCGGATCAATATGACTTTTCGGAAGTTCGCCGCCACTGTCAACATTACCGCGAGTATGCGGTCAGCCTGCTGTGCTATGGGGATTTGATCAATGGCAACGGCATGCTGCGCGGCATGGAGCAGACCCTGATAGATCTAATTACCGATAACCCGGCCGGGCTGCTGCTGGCCGACCGCCGCTTCGGTTTCCAGATGGAAATCGCGCGGCGGACGCTCGAAGCCGCCCGGGGAGGCATTGATATTCTATGGCTCGGAGAGGACCTGGGCTTACAGGATCGCCCCATGATTTCCATGGACATCTTCAAGAAACATGTTCGCCCGCGCTATCAGAAGCTGGTTGATCTCGGGAAAGCTTTCGGCGCTCGGGTCATGATCCACACCTGCGGCTCTTCAAGTTGGGCATACGAGGACTTTATTGAAATGGGTATTGACGCCGTGGACACTCTCCAACCGGAAGCCAAAGACATGGCGCCGGCCTACCTGAAAAACACTTTCGGCGGTCGGCTTGCCTTTCACGGGTGCATCAGCACGGCCGGAGCGGTTGCGTTCGGCACGCCCCAGGACGTGGCGGCGTATTGCCGGCAAACACTGGCGATCATGATGCCCGGGGGTGGCTATTGCTTCGCGCCGACCCACGCTTTGCAGGACAATTCGCCCACCGAGAACGTCGTGGTAATGTACGAGACCGCGCGGAAGCATGGAATCTATTAAGGCGGGCTTGTGCCCGCAACCCAAGTTGTTAATGCTTCCTTCCAATTGTGCGGTGAATTTGGTTCGAAAAAGGCGGCGGCGATCTTAGGCCGCCTGCAGGTTTTCCGCGCTTGCGCATACAAGAGTATAGCGCTGCGCGCGGCGCACCCGCATTCGGCCCGAGCTGGCCTTGCTTTTTCGAATCCGCCTTCGGCGGAAACCAAATTCACCCCACGACTGCATCCGCCCGGCAAGCCGGGGGCTTGCCTGGCGGAAATAAAACTAGTTTTCGGCTAAAACATACACCAAAAACGTGTATCTTTACGGGAAAGCGTCTAAATAAATTTTTCGCCGGGCGAAAAATTTATGATGCGCCTGCGGCGCACAGATGACTTTATGTTTTGGAATATTCTGCTATGTAGCTGCGCCCATGAGGGCGTGGATTTACCTGGCAGCCACGGCGTCACCGCCGCGGCTTGTTGTTAATTTTTCCGTAAGCCGCTAACCCGCGAAGGAAACCCAGGCTGGGCAACGTTAAGACTAAAAAATGAACTCAAGAGAACGAATGCTGGCCGCGATCAACCGGCAACCGCTCGATCGCATTCCCACGGATATATGGGCAACCGCGGAGGTCTGGGCCAAACTGCGTAATTACTTCGGTGAGAAGACCGACATAACGACAGAACTCCACATTGACGGGTTTGCCGCGGTCGGACCGGAATACGTTGGCCCGGCGCTGCCGCCGGTGTTCAAGGATGAGTCGGTAGATTTCTGGGGCATCCGCAGAAAGCGCGTGCCCCACGAAGGCGGCGCCTATGATGAGCAATTCTTCTATCCACTGGCCAACGCGCAGACCATTGACGATCTGAACGATTACGCCTGGCCGAGCACGGAATGGTTTGACTATTCGCTCATGCGGGCCAAAGCCGAGGAAGCTGGAAGAACCAGGGCCGTGCAGTGCGGCTATATGGCCCCATTCTATTTTCATAACCAGTTGCGAGGCTTAGAGCAATCGCTGGTTGATCCCCTGGTCAAGCCAGAATTTACGCATTTTCTTATCGGGCGGATTGCGGACTTCTTTTTTAAACATCATCGGCGGATGTTCGAGGCCTGCCAGGGGTTCATTGATGTGGCGCAAGTGACTGACGACCTCGGCAGCCAAACGGGTCCCCTTATCAGCCTGGACTTGTACCGGGAATTCTATGCCCCTCACCACAAACGCTTTATTGATCTGTGCTACGAGTTCGGGATCAAGGTCTTCCATCATGATGATGGCAGTTGCCGCGCGTTCCTGCCTAAGTTGGTCGAGATGGGGATCAATATCCTCAATCCCGTTCAGTGGACTTGTCCGGGAATGGACATGGCCGAACTGAAAGCGGAGTTCGGGAAGCGGATCTGCTTCCACGGCGCTGTGGAGAACCAGCGCATACTGCCTTTTGGAACTCCCGCAGAAGTTCGCGCCGAAGTGCGCCACTGCATTGATGCGCTGGCCAGCGATGGCACGGGATACATCCTGGCCCCCTGCCACAACCTGCAGGTCAACACGCCGGTCGCTAACATCATCGCCATGTACGACGAAGCCTGGCAGTACGGGAAAATGTCCTGATCAGGTCGTTTCTTTTCAAGCGCGCCGCAGTTGCCCGACGGGCTTAATATCGGGTAGCGCGCCGTGTAGGTCGTTCACCGCCCGGAGGCAGGTTATTTGCCGAGCGCCTGTTCAAGGTCCATGGCGTGCTCCTGTTCCACCGCCAGAATGGTCCGCAGTTGCTGGGCCAGATGATACAGGTTCAGTGCCTCGGCTTGTTTTATCCTGACAATGTAACGGGCAATGGCGTCGTTCTCGCCGGCCAGGTCCTGCTTCAGCATTGCCAGGTTGTCCGCCGAAATTTTCGGAAGGGGCATATTCACGGTGGGAAAGCCGCCGAGATAATCAATCTGGCTGGCCAGGATGGTGGCATGGGCCAGTTCCTCCTGGGCATGGATAATGAGCTCCTTCTGGATGCTCTGGAACATGGCGCCTTTCAAGACGCCCTGGTGCTGCGTGTATTGCACGCAGGCGGTGTATTCCAGGCCCAAGTCCTTGTTGAGCAATTCCAGCAATTGTTTTTTCGTTGCCTTCGGCATGATTGCTTCCTCCTATTTTGAAAATTTTACACCTGCATTCAATCAGTTGTATTCTATTAATCTGGCAAAGTAAGGGAAGCTTTTTTTCTGCCGGGGTTGGGTTTGCGGCACCCGCCGGCAGCTCATCAAATCACGGCAGTGCCGGGGGCTTGATCGCGCCTTGCAACTCGGTGGTACAATGGGGACAGCGCACCGCCTTTAGGGGAATCGTTGAACAGCAGAACGGGCAAGCCTTGGTTGCGGGTGTAACCGGCGCTGGGGCCGCGGCGGGGGCTGCGGAAAGCCGTTGTTTCAGCCGTTGAATGAATTGGATCATCATGAAAATTACAAAGGCCTGAATGAGGAAATCAATGATGGTGTTAATGAACAGGCCGAACTTAATCGTGGTGGCGCCGGCGGCTTTGGCCGTCTCCAGCGCCGCAAAGCGCCGCGTATTGAGATTAAAGCAAATGTCGGCAAAATTGATCTTGCTGACCAGCAAGCCCAGGGGGGGCATGAGGACATCGTTCACCAGGGAGCTGACAATTCGGCCGAAGGCGCTGCCGATAATCACGCCGACGGCCATGTCAATGACATTGCCGCGCAGGGCGAATTCCTTGAACTCTTTCAGCATGGGCTCGGGTAAATCCGCGGGTTTTGCCGCCGGCATTCGTCAATAACCGCTATCTGCCGGCGAACCTGCTCCGGGGTGATGGCTAGGGGCGCGCCGCGCGTGAGCGTCCGGTAAAGCATCGAATAAAACGCGGCCGTCAGGTTACTGACGGGCGCGGCAGGAGTATAGCCGGTGGCCTTTGATTTTGCGCCCGCCTTCGCTGCTGGAGCGGCGGGCTTGCCCGCCATAGCTCCCTGAGCGACGGCGGGCCAGAAACCGGTATGCCAGACAAGCGCCTCGTGCGGATAGGCCGGAGTGCCATCGGGATTAAAGAGCGGCTCTTTGGTTAGTTTGTGTCGGGGAGCCTCGCTGCGTTTGTAATATTTCCATTCCATATTTGCCTGGGTAGCCTTCAGGCCGCCGCGTGTGCCGTAGATATTGTAATTAAAGCACGGGTAAGCGCAGCAACAGGAAACTTCCAGGTCAATAGTGGGGTGGCCTGCTCCGCTCAGGATTACCTTGACATGGTCTTCGGCATTGCCAAACGAGTTGTCGGTATGGTCCATGAAGCAGGCGACTTTGGGCTGACCCTCGCCGAACAGTTGCAGGGCCTGGTCCAGCGGATGCGGGCCGGTATTGGCCAGGCTGCCGCCATTGCGGCTCTGCAGGGTCTGCCAGTCCCAGCGCCGGCTGAACCCGTTGAAGGCGATTGAAATCTGAACGATACGGCCCAGTACGCCTGACCGAATTACTTGTTGCAGTTGAACGAAGTAAGGGGCAAACCGCGACTGCTGGAAAATGGCCAACACCTTTTTGGATTTCCTGGCGGTGACAATTAACCGGTCAACTTCCTTGACGGTCGCGGCCAGCGGTTTTTCGCAAAGGACGTTATATCCGGCTTTCAGAAACGCCAGGCTGATTGGCGCGTGCAATTGGCTGTAGGTGGCGTTGACAACGAGGTCGAGGTCGCGCCGCTTGAAAAGCTGATGATAATCGCGGTACACGTCGCAATGGTATTCCTGGGCGGCTCGTCGCTGGCGGTCTTCCAGGGGATCCACGGCGGCCGTGATTTGGAAGCGCGGATCGGTTATTAGGTAGGCGCCGTGAATGTCGCGGCCGCTGCGGCCTTGCCCGATAATTGCCACCCGGATTTTTTTCATTTGCGCTGATGTCCCCCAACCTGCGTTATTAGCTCTGGATCATTTGCGTCAGGCGCTGAGTAATGAAGCATGAAGCGCCGCCGGCTGCAAGTGGAAAAAACCGCTGCGGGGGGGTAATTGGCTACGGCTGTGTCGCTCTACCACATGAACGCCGCGTGGCCTGTCCGCAATGCTACGCATAGCGTTGCAGACGAGCTGCCCCGGCGAGCATGACGCAGCCTTGGACAATCCCGATCCCCGCCGGTCTCCCCCCTTGCCATTTAGCCGCCGACAATCTATATTAAGTTTGGGCCTAAACGCTTTTTGCCAGGCCCTCCTGAGGCCGGCGCTGAATAGGGCCTTTGTTATCCTCGGTCTGGCCGGTGGATTGAGTACCAAATTGGCACGCAAACTGCTTTATGTAATACAGGATAGCGATTTTGGCTTGCCTACGTAAGGGAGAGGAGCGATTATGAGTCCGATGCAAAGCATAAAAACGGGAAAGTTGAGCGCGGCAGCGTTCTCCCTCGTGGAAGTGATGGTAGCCACGGCGATATTCGGCCTGGTGACGGCCGGCACCTTCGGCGTCTATATCATGTGCCAGAAGCTGTGGCGCGCCACGACGCTGAGCACGGATACGTCGCGGCTGGCCAACCTGGCAATCGAACGCATGATCTACGGACTGGGCACCAATAGCGGCCTGCGCTCCGCCGCCACCATTTCAATTGACACCAATGTGCACACATATATGACTTATTCAAATTATTGGGATTCGCCGAATGGCTCACCGCCGCCGGCCAACCACTGGTCTCTTAATTTATCTCCGACCTGGACTGAGCGCGATGGCAGTTGGCGGATAATTTGTTCTAATGCTTTCGATGGGGTGACCTGGATTGATTATGTAAAGAAACAACGAAGTATCGTAATGTGGCCAACTATCTGGCAGCCAGACAGCCGGCAGTATATCGCCAATTGGGTTTTGGACGCGGAGGTGTCCACCAACTGGCAAGGGAGCGACATTGCTGTGATGGTGGTAGTGTGGAAAAAGGATGGAAACTTTGTAGTCAGCAACGAGGCCAGCGCCTTAATCAAAATGCGGAACAAATGAAAGCATGGTTAGCAGAGGGTGGTTTATGAAAGCAACTGATCCGGAGAAAAGAATTGGGCGGGTGACTTGCGGCCCGTCCGGGTTAACCCTGGTTGAGGTGGTGATCGCCATCGGGATCCTGTTGATCTCCACAGGGGCTCTTCTTTGGGCCTTTGTCAGCGCCAAGCACTCGAGCACCGTCGCGCAAAATCGAGTGTTGGCCATGGAAAATGCCCGTAACGAACTGGAACTGTTGCGGATTCAACCTTATTCGAGTGTTAGCAATTTCGGGCCCGTAGCTATAACCAATGCGATCTTCACGGGCATAAGCGGCAAGAGGCAATGGACTGTCACGGACTTTACCAATAGCAGCGGTGATAGCATCTATAAGGAAGTGATTGTGACCATCTCCTGGCTCAATCCAGGAAGCGCAGAGTCAAGTTCACTGAGTAACAGCACGGTCTTTTTTAACACGAATTGACCGGGGTAGGGTGAAGCATCATGAAAACCGGGGAATCAGGCGTTGTATTGGAGGCCGTCGTCATTTTTGGCGGTTTGGCCTGTATTCTGGCCGCCGGCATCTACGTGGCCGGCAGTTCCACCGTGGTCAGCTCGGCCCGGACCATCCGATTTGAAAAAGCTTTTCTGATTGCCGAAGCTGGCGCTGAACGGGCCAAGGCCGATCTGAGCACTAACGCTGATAATATCAACACTATCTTAACCGGCGCCGATGGCCTTACCAACACGTCCGACGACGGCATTTTAAGTTTTGGCGCCGCAGTGCCCTTTGGCGGCGGAGCCTTTTCCACACGGGTCTGGGACAACAACGACAGCGATCCCAGCCTGTTCGTGGATACGGATTGGACGGTTATTATTCGCTCCACCGGTGCCTGTGAAAACGTTCAGCGGGTTTTGGAACTGGCCGTCACGGTGTCTAACCCCCCAGCGCCGCCGGCCGATAGTGACGGGGCTTTGGCTATTTATGGGAGTAATACTACCGTGGATGTCGGCGGGAATTCGTCCATTAATGGCAATGATTGGGGTGTGCCGGATGATTTTGATTGCACGGGGGCTGCCTGTGACGGCACGCTGACGACCAATCCGGCCGGGCCGGGCGTGTTTTCATCCACCAACACCACGCCGACCATCGGCGGCTCGGCCGTCGTGGTGGGTGATCCGCCCGTAACCAATAATGCGACGGGCGACTATGATGCGCAGTATTGGCAAGCCCAGGTTGACTACTGGACGCCCTTGGCCTCCCTTTCAATCAGCGGCAGCGTTCCCAATGATGCTTACCTCGGGACGCGCGATAACCCGCAAGTTACGCTGGCTACAGGCGATGTCAATATTGATGGTAATGTGTCCGGGGCTGGTGTTCTTATTGTCCAGCCCGGCGTTGATATCACCATTGCCGGCACGTTTCATTACGAAGGGCTGGTGATTCTCCTGGGCAATGTAACTTGCACGGCCCTGGGCACGGCCGACATATTTGGCGCCGTGACCGTCGTGGGTGGAGACAACAGTGTTTCTCTGAATGGGTTTCCGTCAATCAAATATAGCACCGAGGCGCTGGCCAATCTGGTTAACCTGCCCTTACCCGGCCCGCTCGCGGTGCAATACTGGCGCGAAATCAAATAAACGTTGCGGGCTTCTTCCTTCCTACCAATCCGTTCCCAGCGGGTGCGTAGCGCCTCAGTTATTTGGGGTCGGCGATCCAAATGTCCTCAGCAAGCTGAGGCCCTACGTAGGGCGCGACCACGCCTCTGGCGTGGTAAACCTCGTGCCAGCCACGCGAAACGCGTGGTCGCGCCATTTTACCCCTAGATAACTGAGACACGGGTCCCAACGGGTGCCAAAAACGGGCTTGACAGCAGCTTCCAATTAGATTAGTCTATTTTTGGTTAATGATTGAATTGGGTCTATTTACATGGTTCCAAACCATATAAGTAGGGCCACAATAAGCGTTTCACGCGGGAAATGGGCCTCATGAAAACCGAGCAATCCGGCTTTGCTTTAGTGATTGTCGTTATCCAGGCCAGCCTGGCTTCAATCATGGCCGCCGGCCTGTACATGGCCAGCGGTTCTACGGTTGCCCGCGCCAACCGGACGCTTCATTTTGAAAAATCATTTCTAATTGCCGAAGCGGGCGCTGAACGGGCCAAGGCCGTCCTGTCCACTAATGCTGATAATATCAACACTATCTTAACCGGCGCCGATGGCCTTACCAACACCTGCGACGATGGCATTTTGAGTTTCGGCAACTCGGTGTCCTTTGCTGGCGGAGACTTTTCCGTGCTGGTCTCCGACAACGCTGACAGTAATCCCAGCCTATTCGTAGATACGGATAATACGGTCATTATCCGCACTACCGGCACCTATGAAAATGCCCGGCATGTGCTGGAATTGTCGGTCACGGTTACCAACCCGTCCGCCCCGCCGGCCGATACCGATGGCGCTCTGGCTATTTATGGAAGCAATGCTACGGTGAATGTTGGCGGCAGTGCGTCCATTGATGGCCGAGACTGGGCGGTCCCCGCTGATTTTGACTGCACGGGGGCCGGCTGCGACGGCGCGTTGACGACCAATGCGGCCGGGCCGGGCGTGTTTTCAGCTACCAACACGACAACCATTAACGGCTCGAACAACATTGTGGGCAATCCGCCCGTGACCAATAATGCCGTCGGAGAGTATGACGAGCAATATTGGCAGGACCAGGTTGACTACTGGACGCCCCTGGCTTCCCTTTCGATCAGCGGGAATGTGGCCAATGGCTCTTCCTTCGGGACGCGGACCAGTCCCCAGATTACCATTGTTACGGCCGACGCCAGTATTGCTGGCAATGTGGCTGGCGCTGGCGTGCTCATTGTCATGCCCGACGTTGATATCAGCATTTCGGGCACGTTCCATTATGAAGGGCTGGTGATTCTCCTGGGCGACGTGGTGTGTACGGCCCTCGGCACGGCCGACATATTTGGCGCTTTGGTGGCGCTTGGTGGGGAAAATAGTGTCACGCTGAATGGGCATCCGAACGTCAAATACAGCACCCAGGCTCTGGCCAACCTGGCCAACATGGACGATTTACCTCCTCCGCTCTCGGTTCAATACTGGCGAGAAATTAAATAAAAGTAGCGGGCCAATCCACCCTGACTCGTCGCCTCACCATGGAGTGTCATTCCGGGCTTTCCGCCTTGGGCGGATCCGCCTGTGGAGGAGACCCGGAATCCAGTTTTCCTGGTCTGGATTCCCGCCTGCGCGGGAATGACAAGGAGGGTCTGATCTCCATTGCGGGGATCAGGAATTGAACTGCGTGTCGGCGTCTATCGGCAACAGGGTCTGCAGGGCTTCGCGGGCCGCCGCCTGTTCGGCATCCCGCTTGCAGGCGCCCTGGCCGGTGCCCCAAACCTTGCCCGCGAGAGCGACCTCCACGGTGAAGATGCGCTCGTGCGGCGCCCCGTCCAGCTTGACAAGATGGTAAGCGGGATTTTTTTTCCAGCGCTGTTGGGCCAGCACCTGCAAGTGCCCCTTGGGATTATCCCGCCAGTTGTCCTGCGGATGGATTTCGATCAGCGCCACGAACAGTTTTCGGAATATCCTGTCCACGGCTTTCAAGTCCCCATCCAGGTAAGCCGCGCCCAGGATTGCTTCCAGCGCATCGCCGATATTGGAAGCGCGCCGGTGGCCTCCGGAAGCCTGCTCGCCCTTGCCCAGTTTGATGGCTGCGCCCAGGTCAATCGAGGCGCCAATCCGGGCCAGGGCCTTGCCGCTGGTCAGACGGCTGCGCAGCAAGGTCAGCGGCCCTTCTTTGATCTCAGGATACATCCGGAACAGGTAATTGCTGGCTACCAGGCTTAAGGCCGCATCGCCCAGGAACTCCAAGCGCTGATTGTCGTTGCGGATCTCGGCGCTTTCATAGCGATAGGACCGGTGCAGCAGGGCGTTGGCCAGCAGTTCCCTGTTGCGGAAAGTATAGCCCAGCAATTTCTCCAGCGACCGATAAGGATTATGGAAGAATCGTCTCATGCGCGCGGATGGAACTTTTCGTGAATGGCTTTTAAGCGCGAGGAGTCAACGTGCGTGTAAATCTGCGTCGTGGCAATGTCGGCATGGCCCAGCATTTCCTGGATGATCCTGAGCGGCGCGCCATTGTGCAACAGGTGGCTGGCAAAGGAGTGCCGCAGGGTGTGCGGGCTGATCGGCTTGATGATCCCGGCTTTGTGAGCATATTGCTTGAAAAGTTTCCAGATGCTCTTGCGATTGAAAGCCTTTCCCGCGCGCGTGAGGAACACGAAACTCGTTCGTGGGTCGTTACTCAAGCGTGGACGCGCCTCTGCCAGGTAGCGCTTCAGCACGCGACCGGATTTTTCCGAGAAGGGCACCACCCGTTCCTTTTGGCCTTTGCCGACGCAGCGCAGATAGCCGGCGTCAAAATGAACGTCGCCAAGCGTCAGGCCGCACAGTTCCGAGACGCGCAGGCCCGTGGCATAGGCGATTTCCAAGAGCGCCCGGTCGCGCAGGGCCTGCGGTTTGTCGCCCGCGGGAGCCTCCAGCAGGCGCTCGACTTCTTTGAGCGAGAGGGTCTCGGGCAGGACCTTCCAGAGACGCGGCGATTCCATCACGTCGGTAATGTTGCGGCTTAAAAGACCTTCCTGATGCAGATACCGGAAAAAAACCTTGATGGCCACAAAAAGGCGCGAAATGGAGTTGAGACTGAGTCTGTGCTCCTTGGCCTCCATCAGAAAGTCGAGGATGTGCTGGCGGGATACGGCGTTAACCGTGGTCAGCTTGCGGCGTTCCAGGAAGCGAATGAATTTGACGAGGTCGGCGCGATAGGCCGCCTGGGTATTGGGGCTTAATCTCCGCTCTAAAGCCAGGTAATCAATAAACTGGTCAATGAGGGCGTTCATGGAGCAAGCACAAAAGAAAACGTCCAGTAATGGGTCGGTTACGCGGGGAATCGATCCCAATGGCCTCAGCCCGCCTGCAACGCTATGCGTAGCATTGCGGGCAGGCAAGCTGAGGCCCTACGTAGGGCGCGACCACGCCTCTGGCGTGGTAAACCTCGTGTCAGCCACGCGAAACGCGTGGTCGCGCCATTTTACCCTTTGCTTACGGCTTTGCCGCAACGGCGTTCGACGAGGCCGGGATGTCATTGGCGTCAAAACCGGCCCCGGCAATGGTGTACTCGATATTCTTGCGGGCAATAACCATGGAGTCATAAACGACCGTCAGGGTGCGCGCCTGGAAATCCGGCCGGATGGTTTTAATGCCCGGCTGACGCATAAAGGCTTCCTGGATAATCTGCGCGCAGGCCGGGTCTTTCAGGCCCGGCACGGCGATAGTCGCCTCACGAATATCATGTTGGCGGCAGCCAATCAGACTGATGATCAGCAGCACGACCGGCATAACTATTTTCCACATGCGAATCCCCTTTTTTTGATAGCGCGTTTTTTCTGTTAATGAATCACATTTCTTATACACTAAACGACCGCTGGAAATCAATAGAAAGGAATGGTAACCCCTTAGCCTAATGTGGGCAAGAGGTAGGGCGCTTTCGCCGAAAGCGCCGCGGACGGCTCGGCGAGCCGTCCCTACCATCATGCGACCACCTCGTAAGTAACTCAATAGAAAGGAATCTTACCATGTATAGCGATCAGATTAAACAAGGCCTGGAGCGCGCTCCGCACCGAAGCCTGTTGCGCGCTCTGGGGGTTAAAGCCGAAGACCTGAATAAACCTTTTATCGGCGTCTGCAACTCGTTTACCGAGATCATTCCCGGCCATATGCACCTGAATGCGGTTGGGCGGCGCATCTGCCGGCAAATCCGTAAAGCCGGCGGTGTTCCGTTTGAATTCAACACCATCGGTATTTGCGACGGGCTGGCGATGGGCCACCGGGGCATGAAGTATTCGCTGCCAAGCCGGGAATTGATTGCCGACAGCGTAGAGGCGATGGTGCGCGCCCATTGTTTTGACGCGCTCCTCTGCCTTACTAACTGCGACAAGATCGTGCCCGGCATGCTGATGGGCGCCTTGCGGGTCAACGTGCCCACCATCATGGTCAGCGGCGGCCCGATGGCCGCCGGCCGATCGCCGGATGGCAAAACCCTCGACCTGATCAGCGTCTTTGAGGGCGTGGCCTCCTGCCGCAGCGGCACAATGACTGAGGCCGAATTGGAAACCGTTACCGCCCATGCCTGCCCGGACTGCGGGTCCTGTTCCGGCCTGTTCACGGCCAATTCGATGAACTGCCTGTGCGAGGCTTTGGGCGTGGCCCTGCCGGGTAATGGCACCATCCTGGCGACCGATCCCAAGCGCAAGGCGCTTTATACCAAGGCGGCGAAGCGTATTGTGGAAATGGCCAAGGCCGGCGCCCCAAAACCGCGGGACTTGGTTTCGCTGGAATCGTTGGATAACGCCTTTGCCCTCGATATGGCCATGGGCGGCAGCACCAATACCGTCTTGCACGCGCTGGCCATTGCCCACGAAGCGGGTGTGCGCTATGATCTTAACCGGATTAACGACCTGTCCAAACGTTGTCCCAACATCTGCCGCGTTGCGCCCTCCAGCTCATATCACATGGAGGATGTGGACCGCGCCGGCGGCGTCAGTGCGATTATTAAAACGATCCAGGCGGTTCCCGGCCTGATCCATGCGCAGGCGCTGACCGTGACCGGCCGGTCGCTCGGGCGCAGTGTAAGCCGGGCCAAGGTCGCGGATTCGGCCGTTATCCGGCCATTGGATAATCCTTATTCCCCGCAGGGAGGCTTGACTATTCTCTGGGGCAACCTGGCGCCGGAAGGCGCCGTGGTCAAGAGCGCCGGTGTGGCGCCTTCCATGTTGTCCTTTGAAGGCGCCGCGGTGATCTTTAATTCCCAGGAAGAAGCTTGCGCCGGCATTCTGGCCGGCAGAGTCAAGGCGGGCCAGGTCGTGGTCATCCGCTACGAAGGCCCGAAAGGCGGACCGGGCATGCAGGAAATGCTCGCGCCCACTTCCTACATCATGGGCCGCGGGTTGGGCGAACAGGTGGCTTTAATTACCGATGGCCGGTTTTCGGGTGGGACCCGCGGGGCCTGCGTTGGGCATGTTTCTCCGGAAGCCGCCGCCGGCGGCCCGCTGGCGCTCCTTCAGGAAGGCGATATGATTCGCATTGATATTCCCGGCCATTGCTTGGAAGTCAAACTGACCGAAGCCGAACTCCAACGTCGCCGCACTGAGCTTAAGCCCTATGCTCCGCCAGCCTTGTCCGGCTACCTGAAACGCTACGCCGAAAGAGTCGGCGGCGCGGGTAGCGGCGCGGTGTTAACTTAAGAAATGCAGAATGCAGAATGCAGAATGCAGAATGCAGAAACATCGAATATCGAATGACGGAGTAAGAACAAAGAAGAACCAGGAACCGTTGTGTGCCGCGGTAGCAGTTTATCCGCCGTAGCTTCTTAGCGAAGGCGGATGGCCACTGTGGCTCGAATTCGGTTTCCCGCGCGAGCGGGATTCGGGAAAGCAAGGCAAGCTTGGGATGAATGCCGGTGCGCCGCGTGAAGTCATAGGACTTCTGTCCATGCGAGCGCGGAAAAACCGGCAGGCGGCCCAAGATCGCCGCCGCATTTCCCGAACCGAATTCGAGACGCATTGACCCAGAACAGGCAGTCTTGGGTTGCGGGCACAGCCCGCATTGGTCACTGGAAATGCGTTAGGATGTACTGGATTGCCGCCGGCAGAGAGGGCAGGATCTTGGTGCAGTAGCGCACCATCCAGGGACTGCTGTCCTTGAAGCTGAACGGTGAAAAGGCCACCACGAATTTGCCCAGGTCATGCGCGGCGTAAAACACTTCCATGGCCGTGCCGATGGAGGGTTTGTTGTAATTGACCAGCAGCACCTCCGCGTTGCGAATGTCAGACAAGTCAAATTCCACGATTTCGTTGGCGCTATCCACCTCGCGGTCCTTGAAGTTCCGGCGCATGGGATCCAGAATGATGAAGGCGCCGCCGAGTTCCTGGTTGGCCGTCTTGCGCCAGTCGTGGGCCGCGCCGCCGGCTTCGTCCATGATCGGACCACAGAGGTAAATGGTTTTCACGACCTCAGGTTAGCAGGCTATCCCATGGGAAACAATTCTTTCTTTTCGCTTGACCACGGACAGGGCGCAACCTATTGTCGCTTTGTGAATTAGGTCACAAACGCAAGTAAGCATAATCACGTTCGGGAGGTAATCAAACAATGACCAAACGAGATCTGGTTGTCCGTATTGCCAGGGAAACCGGGCTGATCCAGCTTGATGTGTTGGCCGTTCTTGAAAAAACGCTTAATTATATCATGGAAAGCCTGGCTAAGGGCGAAAACGTGGAGTTTCGCAACTTCGGCGTTTTTCAAGTGCGCTTGCGCAAATCCCGCATTGGCCGCAACCCCAATCAGCCCACCCACGTGGTAACCATCCCTGCCCGTAAAGTGGTCAAATTCAAGATGGGCCGGATCATGAAGGCCCGGGTGATGAAACCCGTCAAGTAATAATGGGGAACAACGCCCATTTTGAGCCGCCGCGCGGCATGCGGGATTTTTACCCCGAAGCTGTTGCCGCGCGCAACGCGCTGTTTGATGCCTGGACCCAATCGTCCCGCCTTTTCGGTTTCAGCCAGTATGACGCCTGCGTAGTCGAATCGCTGGAGCTGCTTAAACGCAAGCGCGGCGACGAAATTGTCGAGCAAATCTACGCCTTCAAAGACAAGAGCAACCGGGACCTGGCGCTGCGTCCCGAGATGACGCCCACCCTGGCCCGCCTGATTGCCGCACGGCAGGGCCAACTGGCCTTTCCCTTGAAATGGTTTGCCATTGCCCAATGTTTCCGCTACGAGCGCATGAGCCGCGGGCGCAAGCGGGAACATTATCAATGGAATCTGGATGTGGTCGGCGAAACGGCCTTGGCTGCCGAGGTGGAAGTGCTGGCCTGCGCCGCGCACGCCCTGCGCGAGCTCGGCTTAGGCAGCGGCGATTACAAAATCCATATCAATAGTCGGGCTTTGCTGGCCGACCTGTTGACGCATTCCGGCGTGGCCCCGGCCTTTCATCCCGCCACTTTTCTGGCCTTGGATAAACGCGGCAAACAGGAAGATGCCGATACCCTCCGGGCCCTCAAAGCAGCCGCTCTGGATGACAATGCCATCGCCGCCGTGTTCCGGATCATGGGCTTGCAATCGCTGGAGGAGGTCCGCCAATTGTTCGGTGGCGAGCAGCCCGCGCTCACCGCGCTGCAGACGCTTTTCCAGCTTTTGGCCGAGTATGGCCTGGGTGACATAGCCTGGTTTGATATTGGCATAGTGCGCGGACTGGACTACTACACCGGCATAGTCTTCGAAGCGTTTGATGCCGAGCGGCAATTCCGGGCTATTTTTGGCGGCGGCCGGTATGACAATCTGCTCTCCGATCTCGGCGGCGCGCCCATGACCGCCGTTGGGCTGGGATTTGGCGACGTGGTGATCGCCGAGCTGCTGGCCGAGAAGGGACGCCTGGTGGCGCAACAGACAAAGCTGGATTATGCCATTGGCTATATGGATGATTCTCAGCGCTCCGCCGCGCTGCGCCTGGCTCAGGCTATACGCCGAACCGGACAGAGCGTGGATGTGGCTTTGCACGCGGAAAAACCCAAGCAGTTCTTCGCGCGGGCGGGCAAGGGCGCCTTTCAGAAAGCGATCTATGTGGGCCCGGACGACGTAGCCCGCGGCACCGTCCGAATCAAAAATCTTGATGAGCGCACGGAGGAGGAAAGGTCTTTGACCGAACTGCTGGGATGAAATTGGGGGAACAAAGGACGGAAGGGACAATCAGGACAGCAATGACTTCAAGGATGGCAAGAGATCAGACTTCTGCTGGTCGCCGTCTTTGGTGTCCTTGTTGTCCCTTGAGTCCTTTCCCCACCCGGAGCAAGCCATGAACGCGGGTTTCATCCCGAAACACGGCGGTTACAAAAAGTTGCTCTCCTACCAGAAGTCCGAGATTGTCTACGATGCCACGGTCTATTTCTGCGATCGTTTCATTGATAAGCGCAGTCGCACCCATGATCAGATGGTGCAGGCAGCGCGCTCCGGCAAGCAGAACATCATCGAAGGCAGTATGGCCTCCGCGACCTCCAAGGAGACCGAAATCACGCTGACCAATGTGGCGCGCGCCAGCCTGGAGGAATTGCTGGGCGATTACCGCGATTTCCTGCGCGGGCGCGGCGTGCAGGAATGGCCGAAAGACCACGTCTATGCGCGCCGATTGCGCGCGCTCAACAAGATACCGGATGCTACTTATGCCACCTTTAAAAAAGGCATCGAGAACCCCGACCCGGTAATTTCCGCCAATGTGATCATCGGCCTGATCCGTGTGGCCAGCTACCTGCTGGATCGGCAGATCCGGCATTTGGAGCGCGCCTTCGTCAAAGAAGGCGGCCTGCGCGAGCGCATGACCCGCGCCCGTCTCGAAGAACGAAGAAAGTCCGGATCATAAGCCGCTTTAGATGCCTCAAAGGTCGGCAAATACTGCCAAGGCTCTCATGATTGCGGGGCTGTCTTTGGTGTCTTTGTTGTCCCTTTGGTCTTTTGCCGCTCAGGGTAATCGGATGGGAGTGTTAAATGGAACAATCCGGTTCGGTCTCAGGCTGACCAGGTCCCGGCACAGGTATAGATAACGCATGAAAATCTTACAAATTATTGTTGACTTACTTATTGATATATGTTTAACTTTGGGCCATGAAAAGAACCGGACCTAACGATTCGGTGCAGTTTTCCGTCAAAGGCCAGGTGGTCATTCCCCGCCGGCTGCGCCGGGAGTACCATATCGAGGAGGGCACGCGCGCCGTTGTCCAGGCGACTTCCGAGGGTATTCTGATCAAACCGGTGACCAGGGGTCGCATTCAGCGGTTCCGCGGCATCCTCAAGCGGAAACCGGGCGGGAAACCGTTTGCCCAGGAGTGGGCCGATCATAAGGCCGAAGAAAAAGCATTGGAGGAGGCCAAGTATGCCCGCCTCGCCGGTTCTCGATAGTTTTGCCCTGCTGAGTTTTCTCCGCGATGAACCTGGGGCGGAGATGGTGGCAACGCTCCTGGAAAAGGCAGAGGAGCGCAGGCACCCCCTTCAGATGACCGAGGTCAATTACGCCGAGGTCCAATATATCGTTCGCCGCAAGGATGGGGAGGCTGCCTGGCGCATTGTCGCGGACGAACTGGCGACCATGCCCATCGAATTTCGGCCGGCCGACCGTCCGCTGGCCGATCAGGCCGCCGATTTCAAGACGCGTTTCCAGCTCAGCCTGGCCGCCGCCTTTGCCGCCGCCCTGGCGAAGCTCCGCAAGGCCGTACTTGTTACCGGCGATCCCGATTTTAAACAGGTTGAGGGTGAAATCGGGATCGGCTGGCTGAAATGACCGCCATGCATTTATACGTCGGTCATGGATAATCGCATTGCAATTATACGATAATGATGCAGATTGTCATTGTGAGGAAGCGTGTATTGGCTGAAGTGTTTTTCCCAGCCAGTGTTTACCGTGAGGATGCCGCAGAGAATTAGCCGTGAAAGAATGTGAAACCATAGAATTCAAGAAGAGTCTGTCAGAACTCAAGGAGGGCTTGGTCTCCATTGTGGCCATCCTGAACAAGCATGGCTCCGGTGAACTGTGGTTTGGCGTCCGCAACGACGGTGTCAGCGTTGGCCTGGATGCCACAACAAAGACCCTTCGTGATGTTTCGCAAGCGATTAGTGCGCACATTGAACCGAGGATTTTCCCGCACGTCACACTGGAATCCTGCGCCAGGGAGCTGGAGAATCTTATCCTTTCCAGGAATAGCGAGCGACTTCGCTGGGACAACAAAGTGTGTGCTGTTTCTATCGGTGACCTGGATAAAGCCGGAATCAGGCGGTTTATCGCGCGTGCCGGACTCGTATGGGATACCCCGACAAATGCGCTGGAGAAACTCGGACTTCTTCATGCCGGAAAGCTGGTGAATGCGGCCCCGCTGTTCTTTGCGCGAAAGGCTCCGCTGCAACTGCGTTGCGCCGTTTTTCTGACGACCGAGAGTTCAACAATTATTGACCGGCATGATTTTGACGGCAACATCCTCGAACTGATAGAAGAGGCTCAACGCTACATTCTCAAAAACATCCATATCGGCATGCGTGTCAAGGGGCTTTACCGCGAAGACGTGCCGGAAATCTCGGTTGATGCCCTGCGTGAGGCCATTATCAACGCCTTCTGCCATCGTGATTACCGCGATCCGGATTATGTGCACGTTGCGATTTTCAAAGACCGCGTCGAAATCCGAAATCCTGGCAGGTTGTTCGGATCACTGACCTTGGACGATTTGCGCAAAGGATATGTGTCGCAACGGCGCAATCCATTGATCGCCGATCTGTTCCGCCGCATCGAGATGGTGGAAGCCTGGGGTCGCGGCATGCCGTTGATCATCAAGAATGCTCCCGACGTCGTGTTTCGCGAAATCGGCAATCTTTTCATCGTTTCCTTCAACCGGCCATCTTATGCGGATGAATCTGGCAGGGGTGATGCGTCAAGTTCGGGAAAGGAAGTTCCGGTAAGAGGGTTCCTGAAAGAAAGTTCCGGCAAGAAGGTATCTGAAGAAGGTTCGGGAAAGAAGGTTCGGGAAAGAAGGTTCGGGAAAGATTCTGGAAAAACCGGACATCAAATACTCGATTTCCTTTCACAGCAACCCGAGATGACGGTTCCTGAACTTGCCGGGCGGCTGGGACTAACGACTCGCGCGATTGAGAAGCAAATCGCCAAATTGCGGGATGCGAAATTACTGCTTCGCACAGGCGGACGTAAAATAGGGCGTTGGGAGGTGCAGAAATGACTTCCGCCGTGAAATGTGGGACAACGCGACGACGGACGGCCCGGGGGTGTCAGTTCCACGCGCTTGCGGACATCGAAAAATAAGCAGGAAACCGCTCCTGGCATTTTGACGGAGTGGATGTTCTGCCGGTGAGCGAGTTTCTGCGCCAGTTGCATCAGGGAAAGGTTTTTTGAAAAACACTAACCGAATATGTTTTGCCGCCGGAAATAAATATCCCCTTATTAAGGGCCACTGGGACAACAAAAAGCTAACTTCGCGTGAATGCACCCGGCTCCAGAGATACGAAGATTATTGGTCCAGATTCCGGCTGCGCTATATGTAAAAGTACCACAATCGCAATTCGCACTGGCAGACAGCCAGCCGTCAGAAAAACCAGTTAAAAATATGATATACATGTGATGAAAACGACTTCAACCCCTCGTCTGACGCGCTCTTGGTTCGTCCGAACCATAGCTGAATTTGAGAGTGCATCTGACGATCAAGTACTTGCCGAACTGGTCAGGGGCAGTTTGTTTCCCATTCTGCAATCTCAGAGGGATGCTTGGCTCGCAGAACTGCCATTTTTGCGGAGGGCCCTGACCGGCCATACGGGAATGGTGTACCTTGAGTTCGCAATCCCGAGGATGGGGCATCGCGTTGATGCGGTCGTGTTGATAAACGGGATTGTTTTGGCAATAGAATTCAAGATCGATGCGAGGGAATACTTTCTGAGCGATGTTGACCAGGTATACGACTACGCGATCGATCTCAAATACTTCCACGAGGCCAGCCATAACCTATCGGTAGTGCCAATTCTCGTGGCATCACGGGCAAAGACCAGGTTCTTCCTGCTTGCACCACACGCGAGAGTATCTGGACTTTGTCAACCAATCTGCACGAATGCTGAGGATTTGGCAGCGACCATCAACTGTGTGATAAGCAAGTTGCCTGCGGAATGCGTTGACCCGGCCACATGGGAGGCTTCTCGTTATTGCCCAACCCCCACAATCGTTGAGGCCGCCCGCGCTCTCTACGCCGGTCATGGCGTCGCCGACATCTCGCGCAACGATGCAGGAGCCATCAATCTGAGCGAGACATCAGAACAGTTAGTGCGAATCATTGAAACCTCGAAGTCCTTGGGCCAAAAGGCCATTTGTTTCGTCACCGGAGTGCCGGGTGCCGGGAAGACACTTGTGGGGCTTAACATTGCGACGAAGTATAACGACCCCAAGAGTGAACTTCATAGTGTGTTTCTTTCGGGGAACGGCCCTCTTGTAGCAATTCTCCGCGAAGCTCTGGCGCGAGACACCATTCAACGCGAACGTGTTAAAGGAAACCGACTCAGGAAAGGCGACGCCATGGCACGGGTGAAGGCGTTTATCCAAAACGTACACCATTTTCGGGATGAATGTCTCCTTGATCAGTCTCGTCCGCCTGTCGATCATGTCGCGTTGTTTGATGAGGCGCAACGCGCCTGGGATCAGGAGCAGACGGCCTTGTTTATGCGCCGCAAGAAGGGGGTCACAGGCTTCAACGTATCGGAGCCAGAGTTCCTGATTTCGTGCATGGATCGGCGCAACGATTGGGCGGTGATTGTTTGCCTTGTCGGCGGAGGGCAAGAGATCAACACTGGGGAGGCCGGCATTGGGGAATGGATTGAGGCCGTGCAACGCGCATTTGGCGAGTGGCACCTGTACATCTCTCCTGCGTTAACGGATAGCGAATATGGCGCGGGAAAACTTCTCGAAGCAATCAGGAACCGCGCTAATGTGCACTACCTGCAGGAACTTCATCTTGGCGTCTCAATGCGCTCATTTCGAGCCGAAAAGGTTTCGGCCTTCGTCAAGATGGTTTTGGATTTCGAAATTACCCGAGCGCGGGATCTATTGCAGGAGTTTGAGGGTCGCTATCCCATCGTGTTGACCCGCAATTTGGACCTCGCAAGACAATGGTTGCGCGATCAAGCCAGTGGAAACGAGCGGTTTGGGATTGTTGTATCATCGCAGGCAGAGCGATTGAAACCATATGCCATTGATGTTCGAACGCCTGTGAATCCTGTGAAGTGGTTTCTCGATGGAAAAGACGATGTGCGGTCATCGTACTACCTTGAAGATGTTGCGACCGAATTTCATGTACAAGGGCTTGAGCTCGACTGGGTGTGCGTATCGTGGGACGGCGATTTTCGCTACAACGAACACGGCTGGCAGCACCTCTCATTTCGCGGCACCAAGTGGCAGCGCATCAACAAGGCTTCCAGAAAAAACTACCTCAAGAATGCCTATCGTGTCCTACTCACACGGGCGCGTCAGGGAATGGTGATATTCATTCCTGAAGGAAGTTCAACTGATCCAACAAGGCATCCGAGTTACTATGACTCGACTTTTGCCTACTTGCGGTCAATTGGGCTGCGCGAGTTGTAGACCGCTAATGCTTGCATCCATCTGACGTAACCGCTTCCCGACGCGGAGACATTCTTGCCGTCGGCGAAGGACAGGTTTTCCACATCGAGAGTTCCTTCGATTCCCTTAGCCGTATCGGATCCATCATGCAGATACAGGAGACGCAGAAAGAGGGGGATATGCCTATGGAGTTTTCCCCGGAAGGCGACAAGATTGTCATCTTTCTGTCCAAGAGCGATTTTGCGGAATCATGCCCGGCAGGTTATTTCGATGTAAAACAAAACGGAACCCCATGCGGTGAAGCAGGGCACGCACCAGCCTTTCGGGTTTTGTGTCTTTACACCGAATGCGGCTCATGTTCCAACTGCGTTGCTGTGGCGTTAAAATATCAATCATAGCGTCATTGCCTCTATTTGCTCTCCACTGTTGAGTAGACGATTTATCAAGGGAGGCTTGCGATCATCATTAAAGCCGGGACGTCAAGAGGCTCGAAGCGGACAAGTCTATTTCTGTTCTGTGCCTGCGCCGCTTGCATGTTCACAGCGGTTTTGAATGTATCAGGGCATATCCGGAAAAGCCAGTTGAAATCCACATAAATCCTCCTACGCCCAACGTCAGGCTATGAAGGACGGGACGGAGGGCGGAATGACGTACGCCGGACGCCGGCCGGAGTGTCCTCATCCGTCGCTCCAAGAGCTATGGATGGCAGGCAGGGAACTTTTCATTGTTTTAATATGTAGATAGTTGTTGACAAGTCCCTACATTATGAAACACTGCCGTCATGAGCACTAAGGCAAAATCTATTCTGGAACTCGCTCGGTATAAAGGGTTCATCAGGGCGCGCGACCTTATTCAGCACGCGATTCCAACTGTGTATCTTGGACGACTGACCCACTTGGGTCTGCTGGAGCGCGTTAGCCGCGGGCTGTATCGCCTGCCGGATTCTGAAGTGACGGAGCACTATTCACTGGCAGAGGTGGCCGCCAAGGTGCCGGGCGGGGTGGTTTGTCTGCTTTCGGCGCTCAACTTCCATATTATTGGCACACAACAGCCGCACGAGGTATGGCTGGCAATCCCGGAGAAGGCGCGCCAACCACGACTGAAAAGTCCGCGCCTGCGCCTATTCCGCTTCTCCAAGTCGGCCTTCACGGAGGGCGTAGAGACTCACGTTATCCAAGGGATACCGGTGAAGGTGTATAGCCCGGCCAAGACTGTAGCCGACTGCTTCAAGTATCGAAATAAAATCGGACTGGATGTAGCCATGGAAGCGCTCCGGGAAAGTCTGCGGTCCCGTAAGTGCACGCGGGAGGACATTCATCGTTATGCCCGGATATGCCGGGTGTGGAATGTCATGCGGCCCTACCTGGAAATGGAGGCTTCGTCGTGACTCGCGCACAACCCGTGAATGATTCAACGATAGAGCCCAGGAGGCGCAAATAACGAACAAGCCTATTTCTGGGCCTGCGCGCCCGGAATGGTGTCCCACCTTCGTCTAAAGGGCTTCCACCGTCGCCCCTTCGACTTCGCTCAGGGCTTCGCAGGGCAGGCTGGTGTCTCCCTTCCTTATTCTCCGGGCTGTCGTCTGGTGTCTGTCGTCAGTCGTCGGTCTTCGGGCTTGGGCGGCAGGGCGAGCTTCAGGTGCAATTCGCGGAGTTGTTTTTCGGTGACGCCGGCGGGCGCGCCCATCATCAGGTCCTGTGCCTTCTGATTCATGGGGAAGGCAATGACTTCGCGAATGTTAGCTTCATTGGCCAACAGCATCAGAATGCGGTCAATGCCGGGGGCAATGCCGCCGTGCGGCGGCGCGCCCAGCCGGAAGGCGTTGATCAATCCACCAAAGCGCTCATCCACGGCTTGTTGATCATAGCCGGCCAGGGCGAAAGCCCGATACATGATTTCGGGATCGTGGTTCCGGATCGCGCCGCTGGAAAGCTCCACGCCGTTGCAGATAATGTCATATTGATAGGCCCGGATCGCGAGCGGGTCTTGTTCCTCCAGGGCTTGCATGCCGCCCTGCGGCATCGAAAATGGATTGTGCGAGAAAATGATCTGGCCGGTTTCCTCGTCCCGTTCAAACATCGGGAAATCAGTGACCCAGCAAAACCGGAAAATCCCCTCATCAATCAGCTTCAGGTCCTGAGCCAGTTTCACGCGCAGGTCGGCGGTGATGCGGTTGACCTCGCGCGGCCGGTCGCAGACGAAGAACACCACGTCGCTGGCGTGAACTTCGCACTGCATGGCAATCGCTTCAAGCTGCGCGGGAGTCAGGAATTTGACAATTGGTCCCTTAACCCCCGCATCGGTCCAGACCAGGTACGCCAGGCCTTTAGCGCCCAGCCCCTTGGCATAATCCGTGAGCTTGTCAAAGAAACTCCGCGGCTGGGCGGCAATTTTCCCGACGGGGATCGCCCGCACAATTCCGCCCTGCTCGATGACCGAGCGGAAAGCGTTGAAGCCGGATTCCTTGAAAAGGGCGGTCAGGTCGCGCATTTCGATCGGAATCCGCAAATCCGGCTTATCGGTCCCGTATTTCAACATGGCTTCCGCATAAGGGATGCGCGGGAAAGGCGGAGCGTTAAATGGTTTCCGGGAGAATGTCCGGAATACGCTGGCCAGCACATCCTCGACGACGACGAAGACATCGTCCTGGGTGGCGAACGCCATTTCGAGATCCAACTGGTAAAATTCGCCGGGGGAGCGGTCGGCGCGGGCATCCTCGTCGCGGAAGCAGGGCGCGATCTGGAAATAGCGGTCAAACCCGGCGACCATCAGCAACTGCTTGAACTGCTGGGGGGCCTGGGGCAAGGCATAAAACTTTCCGGGATGCACGCGGCTGGGCACGAGGTAGTCGCGGGCGCCCTCCGGGGAACTGCTGGTCAGGATCGGGGTCTGGAATTCCTGGAACCCCAGGGAGAGCATACGCTCGCGGATAAAAGCGATTACACGGGCGCGTTGAACAATGTTGCCGTGCAGCCGCTCCCGGCGCAGGTCCAGGTAGCGGTAGCGCAGGCGCAGATCTTCCGGGCCGTCTTCCATCGCGTCCACCGGAAAGGGCAAGCTGCCGCAGGGTGAAAGCACCTGGATGGCTTCCGCCACCAGCTCGATTTCGCCCGTTGCCAGATTGGGGTTAACCGTTTCCGGCGAGCGCGCCACCACGGCGCCGGTGACGGTAATGACGCTTTCCAGGTGCAGGCGCTTGCTCAGGTTGAAAAATTCGCGGTCGGGCTGAATTACCACCTGGGTCAATCCGTAATGATCGCGCAGGTCAATAAACAGCAGTTGACCATGGTCGCGTTTGCGATAAACCCAGCCGGCCAGGCGCGCGCTCCTGGAAATATCGGTTGCTCGTAATTCACCGCAGGTGCGCGTACGATAAGGATGCATGGGGAATTTTCGATTTATGATTGGTGATTTTTGGTGACTACTCAGGTCATTCAACTGTTCCAGCGGCCGCACAGGCTGTGCGGCCCTACCATATTTTCATGCCATAGGCAGACCCGCCTATGGCGGGACATCTTCCCATTGGTAGGGCGGGACAGTCTTGTCCCGCCGGCTTTGCGATAGATGACTTAAGCAGATACGATTTTTGTTTATTTTCTTCAGTTGTGGTTATGCCGGAGGTGCGGACTGTTGATTGTCAGCCGATTCCGTGTTGAAAACGCCCATCGTCCGGAATTTTTTATAGCGCTGCTCGATGAGCTCGGCGGGCGCTACTCTTTTCAGGTCGCGCAAATGGTGCAACCAGCGCTGTTTCAGCGTTGCGGCCATGGTCTTGGGATCCGTATGCGCGCCTCCTAACGGTTCGGGCACGATCTCGTCCACCAGGCCGGCTTGCAACAGGTCCGGGGCGGTCAGTTTGAGCGCGGCGGCCGCCTGGCCGGTGAAGGCCCGGTCTTTCCACAGGATCGCCGCGCAGCCTTCGGGCGAAATCACCGAATAATAGGCGTGTTCCAGGATCAGGATGCGATCGCCCACGCCGATGCCCAGCGCCCCGCCGCTGCCGCCCTCGCCGATCACGGTGACAATGATGGGAACCTTGAGGAGAAATAATTCGCGTAGATTCGTGGCAATGGCCTCGGCCACGTGACGCTCCTCGCTGCCTACGCCGGGATACGCGCCGGGCGTGTCAATCAGGGTCAGAATCGGGCAGGCGAATTTGGCCGCCAGTTTCATCAGACGCAGCGCCTTGCGGTAGCCTTCGGGATGGGCCATGCCGAAATTATGGGTCACGTTGCTTTTAACGTCGCGCCCCTTCTGCGTGCCCAGAATCATGACCGGTTCGTTATCCAGGCGCGCCCAGCCGCCGATCATGGCCTGGTCGTCGGCATAATGCCGGTCGCCATGCAGCTCGATAAAATCCGTGCAGATCGCTTCAATATAGTCCCGCGTATAAGGGCGCTGGGGATGGCGCGCCAGTTGCACTTTGTCCCAGGCGCTCAGGTTCTGAAAAATGGCGCGCTTGGTCTCGGCGATTTGTTTTTGCAGTTCGGCCAGTTCGGCCGAGACATCAATGTTTTGCGCGGCGCTGAAGGCGCGCAGCTCCTGGAGCTTGTTTTCCAGCTCCAGAATGGGCGCTTCGAACGGTAACGAATAGGTTGCCATGGAATGAATCCCGCCTGAAAACGGAGCTGGCCGCTGCTATTCAGCGATGGCCACTGGCGTTCCGAGGGGCAGAAGCAAAAACAGTTCTTCGGCGTTGTTGTTGGCCAGGCGCACGCAGCCGGCGCTGGCTTGCTGGCCGATGGTTTCCGGTTGCCAGGTGCCGTGCAAACCGTAGCCGCGCACCGCCGGAGTCTCGCCGGTGGCGGTCAAGCTCATCCAGCGCGTCCCCAGGATGTTTTCCTTGTCGCCATAAGGAACCATCTTGCCGTCCGGCCGCCACCAGTCCGGCTGCTCGATCTTGTCGGTAATCACGAAAGTGCCGACGGGCGTTGAGCCGTATTTGCCGGTGCCAACGCGGTAGCGCTTGAAAAAACGGTTGTTGACCGAAAGCACCAGATCGTTGCGGCTCTTGCTGATGGCCAGTTGACAGGCGCCTTTGAAGACCAGCAAGCGGTCGCCCGGATGCAGCATGGGCCGGTCAAGCGCATTGCTTTTTTTGATCAGTTCGGCGGTAGTCTTGAATTTCCTGGCAATGCGCTCCAGGTTATCGCCGGACTGAACGAGGTACTCCTCTTTTTCGGGCATGGCCGCCGGCGATAAAAGCAACTCGAAGTTGATTTGTCCCAGCAAGGTCTCCAACGATTGCCTTAGCTCCTGGTCTAAACTCTGCGCCAGCAGCTCGTAGCCCTTGGCGCGGGCCTCGGCGAGCGACTTGTTGGCATAGAGCGCGCGAATTGTCTGCCAAGCCCGCTGCTGGGGCTTGACGGTCGGCTGCGCGCTGACTGGCCGGGAAAGCGCTTGCGCACTACGCCTGGTTGAAGCCCGGCACGAACGGATCAGAACGACGGTGGCGATGCCGGCAGTGACGAGTAAAATAACCAGCAAGAATACAGCTAACCGGGAACGACGTTCCGGGCCTTGAATCATCAGGTTATCCAGGTCATCAGCCATAATTTAAATCCTCTGATAAAAGACTAAAGTATCCAACATGGCTTGCCTTAAAGTGCCGCTACGATAAACCAGCGCACTTCCCTTGGCAAGCGCATTTCCTGTCAGAAAGTAACCCCTGGTTGCCCAGCATCATTTCGCAACAAGGAGGTTGGCGAGGCCGACTGTGTGGCGAGGCATGTGAAGGGAGATGCGATTGCCTTGCACAGAGATGGCGTCGCAAACGGTTTGAAGGTCGTGCTCCGGATCAATGCAAAGGATCTGCGCCTCCTCCATGGATCGGGGGGCCCGGTCGAGGTCAATGGTCCAGCGGTCGCGGTCAGAGCCATGATTGGCAAGGAACATTGATATTCGGCTTCCGTCTGCTGCGAGGCCCGCCAGCACCGCAAGCCCATGGTCCGGGTCGCTGCCCGATACGGCGAGGCGCTCCGGAGAAGCATCCATTAGTGTGGTCAGGGCGCGAAAGGCGTAGTAGGGTTTATGCGGCAGTCCTTGGAAGCTGAACATCCCGTAGTTGAAGTTCATGGAGGAGTAGTAGTTCGTCATGTCGAGCGGTAGATCCTGCATGGCGATGAGGCAGGTGGCGGCCAGCGAGGCGCCGGCGGATGAGTTCTTGTATGCGAAAAAGTCCCGTTCGGTCTGCGGAGTTGCGCGCATACCCTTGAACCCGCCGGGGAACGGCGCCATGTTCCATTCGTTCAAGTGGTTTTCGGTCTTGGTGAAGCCATAATGGTCGAGGATGGCGCGAACCTCGCGGGAGGCGACCGCGATTTCTCCAGCGGAGTCAGGATAGGTGTGCCAGGAAAGAAAGTCGAGCGGACACCCCGTGTCACGCAGTTTCGGCAGGAAACTGTGTAATTTGTCACGGCTGTTGCGTATGCTGCCGTTGAACGCCGGCCCGCCGATGCTGATATCGGGACAGACGGCCTTGATGCGTTTGGCCGCCGTGATAAAGAAGGCGATGAACGATTCGTAGGTCCCATTCCACTGCGTTGCGCCGTTATCGGCCTCGTTCCATATCTCCCAATACCGGATGTTGTGGTGGAAACCGCCGGCCCAGCCTTCGTTGTAATGGCGGATTATTTGGATGCAGATATCGGCCCATTTCTTGAAATCCGCCGGGGGATCGGTCAGGCCGCTGAATTCCGGTCGTCTTCGCAAGCTGACGCCCAGTCGGTAGACGATGCCGCAGTCACAGTCCAGAATACTCTGGATGTAGCTGTCCGTAGCTCGGAATACGTAATTGGCAGGGTCGGCCGGGTCGAGGTGAAACAATGGAAAGATGCAGGGGACGTCTACGACGTCGAAACATGCATGTGGGCAGTCGTGCAGACGAACCGTTGGAAATCGGACCTGTTTGAAGAACTCGCACGCGTTGTACGCGCCCTGTCTGTAGATAGGGCCCACATTTGTGCCGTGGATGCGTCGGAACGATCCCGCCGGCTTGCTGCAATCAATCGTGATGTCGGCCTGGCATTGCTGCATATTGCCTTCCTCCTTGTTTCGTTCCAACTTTGCTATTACCTGAATATTGCGCCGAAGGCGCAAAAAAATGACTGAAAAACCACTGGGAACCTCCTGGTGGATTGGGTTAAACCAATAACCAACCCACTGAAACCGATCGCCAGCCATCATGCACAGATCCGGCGGATCGATGGGGCGGAATTCACGGCTGGATCGGGATTTTTCATATCACCCCGCAAACGCAAAGGTGAACAGCCGGGCCGAGCGCATAAAGAACTCCAAACGGACAGGCGTTCCGGCCAGGAAGCTCAAATCGCTTCTTCCCTTCCATGTGACGGTATGCCGCAGGTGATTCAGATCCACCGGATCGCAATCCTCCCGCGTAAAACCGCCGACCGGGCGGCCCTCGGCGTCCCTGATTTGCACGAAAGCCTCGCCCAACCCCTGGCAGTCAATGTTCAGTTCAAGCTGCTTGCCATCGTGCCACAAAAGAGGCGTCAGAAACCGTCCGCCGCGCGGACCGGCGGTTGCGGCGATGAAACGATCTTTTTGTTGCACAAGCCGGAAGACCGTTCCGCCCTCTTGAACGCCGTCCGGATCGAATACGCCGTGCGTTGTGCGACACCCCAGGTAATATTGAAAAACCTCGTCTCCGCGCCGGATCATGCCGGGCACGACCATGATCAAGCCGCCGTCGGGTTCCCCATACAGACCGTTCCCGACGTAGGGCCGCCGATCGGGCCGGCTCCACGTGCGCCCGTCGCGGCTCACCGCGAGCTGCGTTTCGAAGACTCCGTCATTGCCGCGCGCAAAATACCGGTGGGTCTCGCGCCCGCGGCGGTCAACAGAACCGGGATACTTGCGGAAAAGACCGGGAAAACCCAGCCATACCCCGTCGGCATAGCGGGTGGCGCTGAGATGGTTGATGTCAAGACTGGGCAGCGGCATATCTCCGGCGTCAATGTCCAGTGCGGTCTCCAGTTCGTCCGTGACATAGATGCAGCCCGTATGATCCAGCTTCCGTTCGCGAGCCGCGAAAGGCCAGGGCGTCTGATCCAGACTCTCCACTTCGCACCGCACAATGGTGCGGCGATTTGGAAATCCGCGCAGCAGCGCCACATACCGGCGCGTGGCGGGGTCGTAGAGGATCTGGTTGTTGGTGTCGGCGGTGAACGGCAACACCGGCTGGGGTTTCATCGTCCACCGTATGCCGTCGGGCGATACGCTTAGGTAGAGCTTGCCTCCCTTCGAAGAGATCGCCATGAAGCGTTCCGCTGGGGAGCCCGCGGGATTGATCGCCGCCACGCAATTCGCGCCGGTGAAAGGGAAAAAATTGTTCGCGCGGCTGCCGTGATAGTCCATGAGACCGAGTTCAGGACGCTCCCAACGAATGCCGTCCGCGCTCGTGAAAAAACCTTTGTGATAGAGTTCGCGACAGACCCATTCGATTCCCGGAAGGGGCCAGCCGCAGGAGCGGCAAAGAAGCTGCCGGCCTTCGTTTCCCTTGTTGCAGCAGGGACAGGCAACCTTTCCCGGCACGCCCTCGTAGCGCGCGATGCCGAGTGTCCACATTTTGTATATCCCATCGTCCTCGAGCACGGCCGATGGCTCGATCCGGTAAGCCTCCCACGCATGCTCTGGTTTGAGAACCGGCCCCGCCTTTAGGGCCGGGTTCATTTCAAGCGTCATGCCGTCGCATTCCAGGAAGAACAAGTCATCCAGAAAGAATTGCGTTGTCGTGCCGATAGTCATGGGCTTCATGCGCAGATTCGGCGGATTCAAGGGACCGTAATTAGCAACTGGATCGGAATTTCCCATACCTATGGATTTCATTGCCGTTTCCTCTTGGTCAGGTCCGGGCGATGCGCGCGGCGGCTCAAAC
The DNA here is from genome assembly GCA_016188985.1 of Lentisphaerota bacterium. Lineage (GTDB taxonomy): Bacteria > Verrucomicrobiota > Kiritimatiellia > JAAZAB01 > JAAZAB01 > VSJD01. The sequence goes on from JACPGM010000053.1 coordinate 47,868, forward strand.
ACTTAATGGATAGCGAATTCCCGGCGCAGAAGCAAAGAGAATTGCCGCGTTTCTATCATTGACAGGCGGGCATAAACGGGCATGGTTAATGCTGCTCATGAAATCCACGCAACCACACGTCTTGTTTGTATGCACCGGCAACGCGGGGCGAAGCCAGATGGCGGAGGCCCTCTTCAAGCGTCTGGCCGGCGGAAAGACGGCGGTTTCCAGCGCCGGTGTGGCACCGTGGGATCATCTGCATCCCATGGCCGTGCGCCTGATGCGGGAACGGGGCATTGACATGGCCCAGGACGGCCAGCGCCCGAAGGATGTTCGAGCCTTCTCCGAGGCGCTGTTCGATGTCGTAGTCACGCTGGGCGGCCGGGCGCTGGCCTTGACGCCTGAACTGCGCGGCAATCCGCGGCGCATGCACCTGGAAATTAAGGATCCTGCCGACGCCGATCAGGAGGGTGCGGAACGCCAGGAGGCCGCCTTCCGGTTCGCCTTGACGGAGATCGAAAGGCGCTTGCCGGATGTGCTGGCGTGCGCCACAGAAGGCGCCCGCGCCGGCGCGCTGCACCTGGCCGGGGGCATTTCAACGTGTTTTTCGCGTCTAGATTTCTCGCATCCCAATGCGTTCGAACCATCGCGACATCTGCCCCTGCTGGCCCAGACCGGGTTCAAGTGCATCGAGCTGAATTTGTACCTGGGTGGTTTGGACTTTGCCTGGGATCGCCCGGAACGGTTGCGGGAACTGGCGGCCGCCGCCTCCGACAACGGCATCCGCATATATTCGGTCCACGCTGTGGGCGACTGGGTGACCCAGGTCGAGCCCCAGCGCCGCCGGCTCATGATCGATCTGGCCAAGGCGAGCGCCGATGTCGCCGCCATGCTGGGGGCTTCTGTGATCCCTTTCCATGCCGGGCTTCCGCAAGGTTTGGAGCGCGCCGAGGGAGAAGCCGTGCTCCGGGATGTTCTCGCGGAGCTGGAAGCGCACGTTTTGTCGTGCTCCTGCGCATTCGGCTGGGAAAACGAGGCCATGGGGCTGACCGCCGAGGAGCACCTCGCCTGGATTCGCCGGTATCGCCCGGGCGCCATGGGGCTTGTCCTGGATACGGGCCACTCCAATCTTGTCGGTGACACCGACCGCTATCTGGCCGTCGCGGGACTGCGTTTGAGCGGCCTGCATCTGAACGACAATCACGGCTCGTCAGACGATCATATGCTGCCGGGCCTCGGCACAGCCGCGTGGGAAGGCTTTACAGGGAAACTGTTGCGAACCGGCTATATCGGACCGCTGATGTTGGAAATTCACGATTTCGCGCGGCAACACGAGCTGCCTGCCGTACTGAGAGATGCGGCGGCGTCCCTGGACCGGCTCCGCAGCCAGATCCCGCCGGAGGCGGGCACCCTGTAAAATTTAAAGTTCAAGGGTTCAGTGCTCAGGAGAGATGGCATGTTTTAGAGTGCCGATTTCCGATTTTGCGGCAATCCAAAATCTAAAATCTAAAATCCATCTTTAGGAACTTCGGGTCAAACCATAAAATAACACTTAACGACTTCAGAGTCCTAAATAAAAGGGGGATACTTTTTCGGGCGCGAAGGTCGGCCGGGGATGAACGGATCCCCGCAGGTGGTGGGATGCGGCTCACGGTCGTGAGTCGCAATGAGCCGCAACGGGTTGCCTCCTGCGGCTACTATCCACATTAGGGGTTACCCAACCCGCTGGGGCGCAACCTCTTTGGTCGTTGCGCGGCGTTCCACGCGAAGGACAATACCTTCCAGGTATTCCACCTTCGCGTGCGCCTTGCGCAATCGGCAATATAGGTTGCGACATTGTCATAATATTTACGAAACAGAGCACTTAGACTTTTTGCTTGTCGGCAGGGAGCCGGAAAACATATATTATCCGCCTAGCGGAGATGAAGCTACCCTGACAGAGCCGCCGGCTATGTGCTTGACGTGCGGATACTAACACCGGGATTTGGCATGCGCCCTAACATTCTCGTTTTCTATACCGATCAGCAGCGTCAGGACAGCCTGGGTTGCTATGGCAACGTGATTGCGCAAACTCCGCATCTGGACGCCTTGGCCCAACGCGGACTTCTCTTTCACAACCACTACGTCAGCAACCCGGTCTGCATGCCCAGCCGGGCTTCGTTTTTCACAGGGCGCCATTTACAGGCGCATCGCTTGATTGACAATGGCATTCCCCTACCGGAAACGGAAAAAACCCTGCCGGCAGTCCTGGCCGAACACGGCTATCAGACCCACTCCGTCGGCAAGATTCATCTGACGCCCTATCTGGCGCCGCTGGAAAGCGGCTGCAAGGAATCATGGGCCGTGTGGCGCAGCGGCGCCCTTGACCAATGGAATGGTCCTTATTATGGATTCGAGCGGGTGCGCCTGACGCTGGGTCATGGCGACGTGCCCTTCACGGCCGGCGGCCATTATGCGCGCTGGATCCGGGAGCGGGTGAAGGAACCCGAACGTCTGGCCGCAGCGGCGTGTGAGGCGCACAAGAAGCAGCCTTATCGCTCCATCGTGCCCGTGGAACTCTATCCTTCCACCTATGTCGCTGAGGAGGCGATTCGTTTTCTGCGCGAGCGCGACCGGAAACGCCCGTTTTTCCTGTATGCGTCATTCCCCGATCCGCACGCTCCCTTTACGCCGCCGACGGCCTATGCCGAGCGCTTCGCCGCGGCTAATTTTCCCAAACCGCATCGGCGCGAAGGCGAACACGATAACCGGCCGTTTCATTACCGGAAAGCAATGACCGAGCGACTGTTTCCGGAAGACGGCGGCGCGCATTGTCCGCGCAATCTTTCGGCCGATAATTGGCGGCAGATTTATGCCGCCACTTATGGCATGGTGAGCCTGATTGACGAATGCGTGGGCCGGGTGCTGGCCTGCCTGGAAGCGGAAGGGTTGGCCGCAAACACTTTTGTCGTTTTCACGTCCGACCACGGCGATTTTCTGGGCGATCACTTCTTTCTCTATAAAGGTCCTCTGCCTTGTCGTTCGCTGCTGAATGTGCCTTTCATCCTGGCGGGTCCCGGCTGCCGCGCCGGTGCGACTCAGACTGTCATGAGCAACGTGGATGTCATGCCGACTCTGTTGGATTTAGTCGGCCTTGCCCAGCCCGCGACGGTGCAAGGGCGTTCTTTCAAACCGGTAACGGCCGGGACGGCTGAACTGGATGAAGCTCCCGCGCTCTGTTGCGGGTGGAGCAAGGATTCGCCGCAGTATTACCATCAGAGCCTGTATTTCAGCCACTGGCGCATTACTTATTTTCCATTTCAGGATGATGGCGAGCTCTATGATTTGGAACGTGACCCGCACGAGCTTTGCAATCTATACCATGCGCCCGAGCAGCGCGCGGTGCGCGTTGAATTGCTTGAGCGGCTGTTGAAGGAGCTTGGCCGCGCCGAGCCTTGCCGGCCGCCGGTTATTTCCCCGTGGTGATAGTTCCAGGATTTTTCTGGCAATGTTTCCGGCATGAAACCCATGCTGCATGCCTTGATGGATATTGTCTTTCCGCGCTTCTGCGCCGGCTGCGGCCATGAAATCGGCGGGGTCTCCGGATATTTGTGCTGGGATTGCCAAACGCGCTTCGAGTGGATTCATCCGCCCTTTTGCGAGATTTGCGGCGATCCGCTGGAAGGCGACGTGCCAATGCCGGTGGTTTGCGCGGGGTGCCGGCAAGGGCTTCCCGCCTTTGAGCGGGCCCGCTCGGTAGCGCGGTTCCGCGGCGTCTTGCGCGAGCTCTTGCATGATTTCAAGTATCGGGGGGCTACCTGGCTCAGCGGCGACCTGGTGGGACTGCTGCGGACTTGCTACGAAATCTACTTTGCCCGGGCCGGTTTTGACACCGTGACCTACGTACCCTTGTATCCCGCGCGCGAGCGGGAACGCTCCTATAACCAGGCGCTGCTGCTGGCCCAGGGCCTGGCCGGCACCTGCCCGGGCCTGGCGCTGCGCGCGTGTTTACGGCGCATTCGGCCAACCCGCTCGCAAACCAATTTGACAGCCGCAGAGCGACTTGCTAACGTTAAAGACATGTTCGCGATCCGTTCGTCCCGGGACACGCAGGGCAAACGTATCCTGTTGATTGATGATGTCATGACCACCGGCGCGACGGTCAATGAATGCGCGCTCACCCTCAAAGAGGCCGGGGCCTCTCTGATCGGCGTGCTGACCGTAGGGCGCGGGTAGTTGGAAGACAATGCAGAATGAAGAATGCAGAAACAGGCCGACGGACGCCAGAGGCCAGGCGCCAGATGTCGGAACTGATGTCGGAAATCAGCAATCCGTAATCCAAAATCCAAAATTAGAATAATCCGCAATCCGAAATCGAAACAATTATGCGCTTATTCGTCCGCAAGAAATATACGGCCATCAAGGTCCAGAAAAAGGATTTGCCCAGCGGCTTGTGGGTAAAATGCCAGGACTGCAACGAAATTGCCTATAAGCATGAAATAGATGCGCTCCAGGGTGTTTGCCCGAAATGCGGGTTTCATTTTCAGATTTTGCCTCAGGAGCGGCTCGCGCAGATGGTTGAAACAGGCTCATTCCAGGAATGGGATGCCGACCTGGTAAGCGCGGACCCGTTGGAATTCAACGGCCAGGTTTCTTATGTAGCCAAGTTGGCGGAGAACCGCCGGAAAGGCCCGCTCAAGGAGGCGGTCCTCTGCGGCCAGGGGCGCATGGGGCCGTTCACGGTGGCGCTGGGCATCATGGATTTCAATTTTCTGGGCGGCAGTATGGGCTCGGTGGTTGGCGAAAAAATCACCCGGCTGTTTGAGCGCGCCACCCGGCAACGTCTGGGGATCATCGTGGTCTGCGCCACGGGCGGCGCTCGGATGTACGAGGGGCTCTTCAGTCTGATGCAGATGGCCAAAACCAGCGCCGCCGTGGCGGCCCACGCCCAGGCCGCGCTGCCCTTCATTTCGGTATTGACCCATCCCTCCATGGCCGGGGTTATGGCCAGTTTTGCCACGCTGGGCGATGTCATCATTGCCGAGCCGAAGGCCCTCATCGGCTTTGCCGGCCCGCGGGTGATCAAGGAAACAACCCGCGAAGATATCCCCAAAGGATTTCAACGGTCGGAGTTTGTCCTCAAACATGGTCTTATTGATATGATTGTTCCGCGCAAGGACTTGACCAGCACCCTGATCCGTCTGCTGGGTTACATGCTGCCCTTGGTAGAAGAAAAAGCAAACATTCAACATCCAACTCCGAACAGCACAAGTCCAAACCAAGGATAGAGTTCAGTGCTGGTCGCGGCGCGCCAGCTGTCGTCAAGCGATTATGTCCGGTACAACAGTCGACACCCTTTCCACAATACAAACTATTTTTCGAGTTTTTCTTATTGTTTGCTACACGGCAGTATCACATCCTGCCGTTTGAAGTGTTGATTAATATCATGTTGGACAGCAGGAAGTAACCGATGGTTTGGAGTAATCAACAGAATATTCGCTCGCGATCGTTCACTTGCGGCTACTGTGGCAACGTTGTCGCGTCCGGTGTTGGCTTTCTTCACCACAATGACCTGGACAAACGCGTACACATCTGCCCACATTGTGATGAGCCGTCGTACATCACAAGCAAGAAGCAGGTTCCGGGTGTTGCGCCTGGCAATGAGATAGCGGCCCTTCCCGACGACATCGAGGCCCTTTACAAGGAGGCGCGCAACAGCGTCGCTGCGTCCGCCCACACAGGCGCCGTGCTGTTGTGCCGCAAGATACTGATGAACACTGCGGTCTCGCAAGGTGCGCCTCAGAATCAGTCATTCCTCGACTATGTTCAGTACCTGGCCGATAACGGATATGTCCCACCAAAGGGCAAGGGCTGGGTAGACCATATCCGGAAGAAGGGAAACGAGGCTACACACGAGATCAAAGCCATGGGCAAGACCGACTCAGAGGAGCTCATTCTCTTTGTTGAGATGCTGTTGAAGTTCATTTATGAGTTTCCGAGTAAGATTCCTGCGAACAAGCCATGACCTGCTGCCTAACAACGGCTTGCAGCGGAGGCCGCCGCGGCAGAAACCGTGTCGAGTAAGGCCGGAGGATCAATATGTGAGGAGGAGGCGATCATGGACGACCTCATCCTCAAGCGATTCGCCCTCTCTCTGAAAACGCCGCAGCATGCTTCTGCCGCAATCCAAGAACACTTCTCGCTCAAATAGACCGTCCGGGATTCCCAGTTTACAGTCCACGCGACCGGATTTCTTTTTGCCGTCAATACTTAGGGCAACCCGAACACCGCGTGTCTTGCAGTAGGCAATGGCGCGCATCAACCGCTGCAAAGAGAAGTCTTGCCCCCGGTACAAGATTGCCTGACTACAGACATAGGGCGGGTCGCAGTACACAAGATCTCTCTCCTTGGCCAGAGACATAGCCTCTTCAAAGTCCATCTGCCGGAAGTCCGCCCCTGCCGTCCGCCGCAGCCATATGTCAACACGCTGCGCGAATGATCCCGGCGCGATAGGGTCGTGAATGCCGCATGGCGTCGAAATGTACCCATCGCTCTTGCGAAACCGGACAACCCCTCCGTAGCAACTCCGGCAAATGAACAAGAGATCAGGGCCATTCGGCTTGGCGTTGTAGTTTGCCTTTATCTGCTCGTATCCAGCCGGTTTGCCTAATTCTCGGAATTCGGTGTACCGACTTCTGTACCACTCCGCGAGTTGGTTGGGGGAATCGTGAAGACACCGCCAAATCTCCATGAGCGGGCCGCAGATATCGGAACCCACGGCAGCCGGAGGCTGAAGTGCTGCAAGAACGGCCCCACTTCCCAGGAACGGCTCCCGATATGTGTGAATGTCTGTCGGGAAAAACGACGCTATCTTGTGAGCAAACCGTTGCTTGTTCCCTATCCACTTTAGAAGCTGGGTCTTGAACGGAGCCACGTGCTGGAACTCAGTTCCGTAGAACAGATCGAGAGTATCTTCTTCTTTGACTTTCATGACGTGCCTACAATATCCCGATTTGGGATTATTGTCAACCATATTATATACTCCCTCACGTGAAACACAACAGGTATGCGGCTAACGAGGAACATCTGCGGAGCTTGCTCCGGCAGAAACGAATACAGTGTGGCTTGACACAGGCCGCACTGGCGATTGTTCTTCGGAAACCCCAGTCCTTCGTAAGCAAGTACGAATCAGGGGAACGGCTTCTGTCGTTTGTCGAAACCATCGACGTCTGCCGAGCGCTGAACATCGACCCACGAACACTTCTCAAGGAGTATCTGCCACATCATGATGCCTGACAAGAGATTTGTTGGCCTGCCGAAGCGGTTTTGGGCACTTGTCCGCCTGAGCGGACAGGAGTGCGGTTATGCGAGTCAAGGCCAGATTACCATCCCAACGCGAGAAGCCGTGGCAGATGCCCTCACAACATTGGGACTGGTGCCCTCTGCCCTGGACACGCCTTTGCGGGGTGGTGGCACATGGAAGACACTCCTCGATTACTTCACGTTTCGGCGGGACCTGCTCCACCAGCATGTGGAACCCAACCTCATGGACGCTCCGCAGGCCAAGAAGGAGTTCGCCCGCCTCAAGCGCGAGTTGAAGCCGAGATGCCCGCTTCCTATGAACAAGCAGAAGGGGACAAAGAGGGCTCCCGCGTACCTGACTGGTATCGTAAACATGCTGATCGAGGCGAACGCTGCAGGCAAGCCGTGCGACTACGATCCGCGTGCGCTTACCACGGTTGCGGTCAACAGCGCGCCATTGCGCACTTTTGCACGCCGCATGGATGGCGCTTTTCCTTCTGTCATCAACCCAATCGCCGTGTGGGAAGTGAAAGAGTACTACTACACCACGACCTTCGGCAGCCGCGTAGCAGACGGTGTCTACGAGACGCTGCTCGACGGAATGGAGATCGAAGAACTCGTAGTGTCTGAGAAAGTTAACGTCCTTCACTACCTCATGATCGACGCACGGTACACATGGTGGGACTGCGGGAAGTCGTACCTCTGCCGGGTGATCGACATGCTCCACATGGGCTACGTCGATGAAGTCCTTGTCGGCCGGGAAGTCCTCGCGCGTCTGCCAGTTCTTGTGAAGAAATGGACACGGAAGATGGCCTAACCAGCGCCTCAACCTTACGTTTTTACCTGGGCGGCAAAAACGACAGTGAGGCGTAACGATTAGCTGTTTACTTCTCCCCGTCTTTAAGAGCATGACCAGCTTATCAGACTCGCTTTCCCGCCTGTATCGGCTGCATGCCGCCGGCATCAAGTTGGGCCTGGATACCGAACGGGCACTGCTGGAGCTGTTGGGCCATCCGGAGCAAGGGCTGCGCTTTGTCCATGTGGCGGGCACTAACGGCAAGGGCTCGGTCTGCAGCATGCTGGAAGCGGTGCTGCGTTGTTCCGGGCTGAAAACCGGCCTCTATACCTCGCCGCATCTGGTGCGGTTCAATGAGCGCATCCGGATCAATGGGCAATGCATCGCGGACGAGGCGCTGGATAGACTCATCACGGAGGTTGAGCAACAGGCCCGGGCGCTGACCGCTCGGCCGGGAAGCACGGAAATCACCTTCTTCGAGTTCACTACCGCTCTGGCCTTTGAGTGTTTCCGGCGGGAAAATGTTGAGATCGTTGTCCTGGAGACGGGCATGGGCGGGCGGCTTGATGCCACCAACGTCATCACCCCGCTGGTTTCTGTTATCACCGGAGTTAGTCTTGAGCATACCGACTATCTCGGCAAAGACCTGAGCGCCATTGCCCTGGAAAAGGCGGGCATTATCAAGCCGGGCGTGCCGGTTGTCATTGGCGCGCTGACGGAAGAAATTCTGCCGGTTATCCAAAGCCTGGCCCGCGAGCGGCACGCCCGCCTGGTTCAGGCTGGTGAAGTCGTTTCGGTCCGGCGCAAATCGCAAAACCTCGATGGCCAACGCTGCCGGGTGGAATCGGCCGGCGCTTCGTATGGCGAGCTCTTTTGCCCGTTGCTCGGCCGGCATCAGCTTGAAAACCTGGGCGTGGCCGTGGCCGTCTTGGAAATCCTGAGGGATGAGTACGGACTGCCGGTGACGGAACGAGCAGTGAAGGAGGGCATAAAGCGTGTGCGCTGGCCGGGCCGCTGCCAGGTGCTGGCGAATGAGCCCTTGACGGTCCTGGATGGCGCCCATAATCCCGAAGGCGCGCGGATTCTGAACCAGGCATTGCGCGAATTGGCCGGGAATAAGCCTTGGGGACTGGTGCTGGGCATGTGCGCGGACAAGGACGTGAATGGTTTTTTGCGCGCTTTCAAGGGCAGAATCAAGCGCGTATGGACTGTGCCGCTTAATACTGAGCGCAACTTGTCGCCTGCCGCTATCGCCAAGCGGGCAGGCATATTGGGGTGCCCGGTCAAAACCGCTGCCGTTTCAGAGGCATTACGCGAGGCTGCGGCCTGGGCCAAAGACAATGGTGGCGTAGTCTGTATTACCGGCTCGCTCTACCTGGTGGGCGAAGTTCTAGAAAAGCGCGGCGCGATTGATCACCTCTTTGAATAAAACTTGGTTTTTCGTAACTGTTCAGGCACCATATCGGAAGTTGCCTGTCCTGTTCAGGCCAGGGACATTTTTACCACGGATATCCTGGGGGCACTGATTTCTGTCATTCCCATGAAAATGGGAATCCAGTTTCGCATTTTCTGGATTCCCGCTTCCGTGGGAATGACAATCACGCTTCTTATCCGTGCCATCCGTGTAATCAGTGGTGAGTAGTTGCTTTTCTTTAATGCGCCGGGGTGGCGAAATGGCAGACGCGCCGGACTCAAAATCCGGTGGTGGCAACACCATGAGGGTTCAAGTCCCTCCTCCGGCACTATTTATTATTGCGTGGTGGCAACACCATGAGGGTTCCCCGCCGGAGGCTGGTCCGCCTAAGGCGGAAAGTCCCTCCTCCGGCACTCAGTCTCTGATGGGTTCTTGCTCTTACGGTAAGTCCGATCTAAGGCGGGCTAAAGCCCTCAACCCAATTCATTGACAACTACGAAATGCGCGAATGGACGCGAAACAATTTTTAATGGGCTTATTTCGTGTTTTTAGCGTGTTTCGTAGTTTCCGCCTGTGCGGATCCGCCGGGGCGGAAATTTTCTTGTTTTTTGTGACGGTTTTGCGTGTATCAGCTAACCGAGGGTCTTGGTCACTTTGGCCAACTGCTTCATAATCGGCAGATTGTTCGGGCATTTCGGTTCGCACTTGCCGCACTGTATGCATGCGTCAGCACGCTTGCCAGCTTCCTTCGCCGCATACTGTGCCCGGGCCCAGTCCGTCATGCCGTAGACCTTGCCCAGGTTGTAGAGATGGAAGTTGCCGGGGATATCCACTCCCTGCGGGCACTCCTTGCAATAGCCGCACATAGTGCAGAACCTCTCGCCCAGCGAGTGGAGCTCGTCCAGTATCGCGTCCATTCGCCGGAAGTCTTCGGCATTGGCGCCGTGGAAGTTGTTCGCCGTCTCCAAGTTCTCGCGCAGCATCTCCAGCGTATTCATGCCGGAGCAGGCGGTGCTGATATCCGGGTTCGTCAGCACGAATCTCAGTGCCGCGTCGGCGGTGGTCTTCGCGCCGCCGGAGATGAATTGCTGCAACTGAGGCGAAGGACTGGCAAGCATCCCGCCCGCCACCGGGCACATGGCAATCACACCCACGCCCAGTGCGCCCGCGCGTTTGATGGTCGGCGCGTAGGCGCGGTTCAGCATGTTGTAGGGCACAGTAAAGCTGTCGAATATGCCCGTCTCGATGCACTTGGTGAAGTTTTCCGGCAAATCATGCCCGGTGAACCCGATGTGGCCGATGAGGCCCTCGCTTCGGGCCTTATCCAACGCCTCCAGCGCGCCACCCTTCTTCGTCAGAAACTCCATCATTGCCAGGCTGAACCATCCGACCTGGTAGAACTCCAGATAGTCCACGCCCAGAATCTGCATCTGCAGGTCTATCTCCGCGCGGTAGCTGTCGGCAGTGGTCTCAGCGTTGATTCCCGTCTTGCCGGAGACTATCAGACCACGGCTGCGGCCCTTCAGCCCGGGCGCAGTCAGGTGCTGGCACTTGCCGGCAATGTACCCCCGGGTGGTCTCGAAATAGTTGACTCCGGCGGCAATCGCCGTGTCCACGATCTGCTCCGCCAATTCCGGGTTGTTCGGATCAAAGCGCATGCATCCCAGCGCGAGCGCCGAAACCTTCAGTCCTGTCTTTCCCAAATTACGATACTGCATTTGTGTTGCCTTGCTGTTTCGTCGCGAGTGTGCCGCACCCGGTTGTCTGGACACTGGTTTGCATTATGCCGCTACGGGTCAGCCTGATCTTGGTTCTGCCGCGAGCCATTGTCCGGCGAGTTCAAGGATCTGCAATTTTGTCTGAAGATTTTGACGTCGAACGGGAATCATGTCCACAACATCGAGCCCACAAGTGGTCATCACTTTTTCCAGACTAACACAGCATGCCGGCGCGCCCCCGCCGCCGCCGCCGGCTACACACACGCCAATCGCGGGTTTCCCCTTTATAGACACACGGCCGGCCGCGTGTGTGCATATTCGGCGCAAGCGATCAGCGAATGCGCGCAGACTCTCGCTCAGGTCTGAATAATAAACCGGCGTAGCAAAAACTATAGCGTCGGCCTGTCTTATCTTTTCGACCAGGCCGCTCAGGTCGTCATCAATGACACAACGTCCCTCTTTCCGGCATAAACCCCAGCCATTATCGTCACATTGACGACAACGCTCGACCTTAAGCGTGGGTAGAAATACCTGTTCTGCCGAGGCCCCGGCCTTCGCCAAACCTTTCCGCACGGCATCAGCAGCCAGGGCCGTCTGACCATTCGGATTTCTGCTCCCGCATATCAATATAGTTTGCATTCGTGCCTCCAGGTCTGTTCGCATCCCAACGAATAGACGTTTTATTCCTCAGTGCGGCGAATATAGCACGGTAGGATTGGGCGACAAGCCGATGATATATATATTATCCTTACGGCCAACTAATGGGGTTTTAATTTATAGCTTTTTATCAAGTGTGCCGCGAGCATACAAGGACGGCCGAGATGGGACAGGCGCAAATTGAGCGGCATCCAAATCCTGATCATTACACCTGAAATACCTGCGCTGTCGTGATGCGAAAATGTATGTTGACGTTTACAGACACTTCATATTAGGTATCCCTATATGCAACAAATAGGGATAGTCAGATATGATTACTTGTGATGATCTGCTGGAGCAGTCTGTCGCCTGGCCGACCGGGAGATAGCCTCCTCTTCATGACCCACGCATATCACTCTGCGCTGTTCGTAGCCCCTCAGTCTTGTGGGCTTATTGTCATTCCCGACCTGATGCTACTCTGCGAAGTTCCGCCATAGCGGATCCGCCTTCTGGCGGAAAGCCTCCCTGCTCTGCGAAGCCGCTACGCAGGGCGTAGAAGAGTCGCTACGAAGCACGAGGGGAATGACAGTGTTGATGTTCACGACCTACCCACAAGACTGAGGCCTTACCGCTGTTCAACGAAAGATATTGACGCAGGCAAAGAGACGGTGGTAATCTAAAAATCAAATGCGGGGAAATACGGAGGATATGACATGACAGCACTATTGGAGCAAGTCTTTAAAAAGGCGTCTGCTCTTCCCGCGGACATTCAGGACATCTTGGCAGCCGAATTTCTCCAAGAAATCGAATGGGAATCACAGTGGGACGCCACTCTGAAAAAAACGCAGGATGCGTTAGGCAAACTGACGATGGCCGCAATGGCAGAACACAAAAATGGCAAGACCGAGGAAATGGGATTTGACGAATTGTGAAGTCTTGTCTTACCAAGGACTTCCGCATCTGTTTTGCTGAACTTCCGGATCGCGTCCAGCGCCTTGCGCGAGAGAACTACAGGCTATGGAAATGCAATCCCTATCATCCGAGTCTTTCTTTCAAACGGGTCGGCAGGCGATATCCGACATACTCCGTTAGAATCGGTCTTGGCTGGCGGGCACTTGGTTTCCGAGAGAATGACACACTCGTTTGGTTTTGGATCGGCTCTCATGCCGATTACGAGCGACGGATTCAAAAACTCTGAGAATCATCGAACAAAGCGGCGGAAGCTATCGCCCCGCAAGGCGGGGCTCAGCCTCAACGCTGACGTCGGTTAACGATGTGCTGATGAAAAAGTTAAGGCAGTTGTAAAATTCAGGCATGGTTCAAAACCCCGTGGTTTCAGGTTCCGCCGGAGGCGGATCTGCCTCAGGCATGAAACAATTCTCGCATGGAGATGGAGGGCGGACCTCCGTGTCCGCCGCGGCGATGACGGAGCATCGCCCTCCATGACGCATGCAGTCCGATACCTTGAATTGAACCAAGCTAAAATTCATAACGGAACAACCGATAGGCAAGGAGGTGTGATATGCCGATTACTGTGTTGATCGTGGTAGCTATATTCGTATTTCTGTTCGGGATCAGAATCGTCCGGCCGACGCATCGCGGACTGATTGAACGCTTGGGCCGCTACCGCAGATTTGCGAATCCGGGATTCCACTGGATTATTCCGGTAATAGACCGGATGTACCAGGTGAATATTACCGAGCAGATGTTCGACGCGGAGCCGCAGGAGATCATCACCAATGACAACCTGAACGCCAAGGTTGACGCGCAAGTCTATTTCAAAGTCAGGGATGACGAGGAAAGCGTCAAGAGTTCGCAGTATAACGTGAACAATTACGCTTACCAGATTGTGAACCTGGCGCGGACCACGCTCAGGAACATCATTGGCACGCTCACCTTGAAATCGGCCAATAGCGAACGGGGTAGAATTAATGTTGAACTGCACAAGACGCTGAGCGAGGAAAGCGGACATTGGGGCATAGAGATCGTGAGGACCGAACTGAAGGAGATTGATCCCCCGCGCGACGTGCAGGAGACAATGAATAAAGTTGTCAAAGCGGAGAATGAAAAGGTGGCGGCAATTGATTTTGCCACAGCCGCAGAGACGGTGGCTGACGGCGAAAGACGGGCGCAGATCAAGAAAGCGGAGGGCTTCAAGCAATCCAAGATTCTCGCCGCGCAAGGCGAGGCCGAGGCGATCCGGCTCGTGAACGAAGCTGCCGAAAAATATTTTGTCGGCAACGCCCAGCTTCTCAGAAAACTGCAGGCGGTAGAAAATGCCCTGGAAGACAACGCCAAGATCGTAATTCCAGCAGGCACCGAGCTGGTCAATGTGATTGGGGAAATGGCCGGGGTGTTGCCGCTTAGTCGGGAAAAGGCAAAGCAAGCTTTAAGCAGCGGTTCACATGAATAATCCCTACCAGCAATTTGTGGCCGGCTATGCGCGCTTGGTGAGCGAACAGTACCCGATGGGTAAAGCCGGTCCCGGCCGGCGCGTGATCATTGCGCGCGATGCTCCGCAAGTCCTGCTGTTTTCGCCGCATCCGGATGATGAATGCATTACCGGGGCCTTGCCCCTGCGGCTTGAGCGCGAACGCAAGATGAATGTGATTAATGTGGTCGTGACCCAGGGTAGCCGCCACGACCGGCAGGCCGAACGCCTGGCGGAATTGCGCCAGGCCTGTGATTACCTGGGCTTTGGCGTGCTGCCGACGGCCAAACATGGCCTGGAAAAAATCAACCCGGCCAACCGGGAGCAGAACCCCGCCGCCTGGGCCGAGGCCGTGGCCGTAATCGCCGGGATTTTACGGCAGAGGCAGCCGCGCCTGATTTTTGTGCCCCATGAAAAGGATTGGAACACCACGCACATCGGCACGCATTACCTGGTCAACGACGCGCTCAAAATCATGCCGATCAGTTTCTGTTGCGGCGTGGTCGAAACCGAATTCTGGGCGCCCATGCTCAATCCCAACCTCATGATCGAATCCAGCGTGGCCGATGTGACCGACCTGGTCACGGCCCTCTCGTTCCATGTGGGCGAAGTCAGCCGTAACCCGTATCATTTGCGCCTGCCGGCCTGGCTGCAGGATAATGTCCGCCGGGGCGGCGAGCTGGTTGGCGGGCAGGGGACCGTGGCGCCAACCTTTGTCTTTGCCACGCTCTACCGCTTCCGAGTCTGGGCCCGCGGCAAATACAAGAAGGCGGCCGCACCGGGCAAATTCATTTCATGCAACGATAGGCTGGGGGATATCTTCGGCTAAGTGCTCAGATTCGTAAATATTATGACGAATGATTGTGTCCATTTTTGCGCAGGGCCAGGCGGCGAAAGCGGAGGCGTACCTGAAAGGTCCGTGCGGCTTTCGCCAACGCCGCCCGGCCCAAAAATGGGCCCAACCCGCTTGGGCGCAACCTCTTTTGCCGTTGCGCCGTGTTCCACGCGAAGGGAAAATACCTTCCAGGTATTCCACCTTCGCGTGCGCCTTGCGCAATCGGCAAAATAGGTTGCGTCATTGTCATAATATTTATGAAACTGAGCACCAAGCAACGCTCACGGCTCGTCGGCCAGCGTCAAAGGACGATACAGCCGGTCGTTGATTTCTTCCAGATCGCTGAAACTGTCCCCATCCGAATCTTTCCGCAGCGGATTGGTCTTCCAGGTGGCAAGCTCCTGGTAATCGCCTACGCCATCGCCATCCGCATCCGGCATCACGTTCACCAGCACCTTCAGTTCGCCGCTCACGCCCAGCGGCAGCGAAAAATTGTTGCGGAACTTCAGCTCGCCGGATCGGCCGGCCACCACGTTGGTAGCCTGGCCAATGAAATAGACCATATTGGTTTGGTCGCCCAGCCGCATCAGGAGCCCGTAGGCCGGCGCGGCGACCCCCAAGTGGGTTTTGAGTATGTCCGGGTTGCCGTCAGCGGTGAATTTGGCAAAGGCGTCGCTCCAGTTGCCGGCGGCGTCACAGTGAATAACGTCGCCCTGCCGGGCAAAAATCCCGCTGGCTTGCCAGAGCTCATTGGCCTGGATGGTGAGCAGGTGGTCTGGCGGTCGGTCCGGATTTGCTTGCGGCGTAGCGCACCCGGCGATGGCCAGCGCCAGCAGGAGGCAGAAGCAGATTTCCTCTCCCTGGGGAGCAATTTTGTTTTTTAATTCTGGACGCATGTTTATCCAGCAGGAGGTATAAACAGATTCCCTCTCCTTGGGGAGAGGGCAGGGTGATGGGAATTATCCATTCAGGGGTATCTCCTTGACTGGACTACACCCCATATGTTGTGGTGCACGGCCGCTGTCATTCCGAGCGGAGCGAAGCGGAGTCGAGGAATCTCAAGGGTTGTTAATGCGCATGAGATCCCTCGACAAGCTCGGGATGACGCCTTATTATCCATTACCCGTTCTTCCGCTCAAATTCCTTCATAAAGGCTGCCAGCGTTTGCACGCCTTCCAGGGGGAAGGCGTTGTAAATTGAAGCCCGAATGCCGCTTACCGAGCGGTGCCCTTTCAGGCCTTTCAGGCCTGCTTTGGACGCTTCCTTGACGAAGGTTTCTTCGAGAGCTTCACTGGGCAACCGGAAGGTGATGTTCATATCGGAGCGGCATTCCGGCCGGGCGGTCCCCTTGTAAAAGCCGCCGCCATCCAGCAGCGCATAGATCAGCGCCGCCTTTTCCCGGTTCTGGCGATGCAGAGTGCTCAGACCTTTTTTAAGGATCCAACGCGAGACCAGCATCATGAGGTAAATGCTGAAACAAGGCGGCGTGTTGTAAAGCGAATTTTCCTCAATAAAGGTTTGGTAGCGCAGGATGGCCGGCAGAGAGGCCGGCGCGCGTTCCGCCAAATCCTTACGAATAACGACCAGGGCAATGCCCGAGGGCCCCAGGTTCTTTTGCGCGCCGGCATAGATCAGGCCGAATTGGTTGAGGTCGAAAGGGCGCGAGAGAATATCCGATGACATGTCCGCCACCAGCGGGGCGTCGGTCAAGGGAAATGTCTTCCACTGCGCGCCGGAAATCGTTTCGTTCGAGGTAAGATGCACGTAGGCCGCGCCCGGAGTCAGCTTGAGTTCGTTCAAGGCCGGGACGCGTGTGGGGATTTCCTGGCTGCAATCAGCGGCCACATGCACTTTGCCGATATGAGCGGCTTCCTTGAGCGCTTTGCTGGCCCAGGCGCCGGAATTGATGTAGTCGGCTACCTGGCCGGGGCCCAGCAAATTCAACGGCGCCATGGCGAACTGCATACTGGCCCCGCCGGCCACGAAGAGGACGGCATAGTCGTCAGAACAACCCAGCAACTGCCGGTAGTTAGCCACGGCCTCGGTATGGACCTGGTCGTATTCCTTCCCGCGGTGCGAGCTTTCCAGGATGGACATGCCGGAGCCTTTAAAATCCAGCAATTCGCTTTGGGCTTCCTGCAACACTTCCAGGGGCAATACCGCCGGCCCCGCATTGAAATTATATACGCGCGCCATGGTATCTCCTTTCGTTGGAATTGGTGAGGCAAGAATATATCGGGTTGCCGCGCCGCCATCCAGTTTTTTGTGGCCTAAAGAGTAATGGGTCAGTTATGAGGTGGTCGCGCAAAGGTAGGGACGGCTCGCCGAGCCGTCCGCGGCGCGTTCGGCGAACGCGCCCTACCTCTTGCCCCCACAAGACTGAGGCCATACCCTAAAGATATTTGCTCAACCCGGCCGCACACACGGTTGCGGAGAGGCAACCCAACCGGCCGGCCTCTGATTTGCCCCGTCACGACCCAAATCACCCAGGTCCGCTCGGGCACGCCCGGCAAGCGCCAGCAATCTTGCGACAACCTCAGGATATTGGGCGGATACTTCGCGCGTTTCCGAAATATCGTCCCGCAAGTTATACAGTTCGGCGGCGGCGCCGGAGCAGCCTTTTGTCTCGGCTTGCAGATTGCGCAGCTTCCGATCGAGCGCAAGATAGAGCTTCCATGGACCGGAGCGCACGGCCTGCAACTGGTGCATGTAATAATAAAAAAAACCGCAATCGTCATACGGCGATGCCACAACCGTGTTTCCCTGGAGAATCGGTCTGATATCGTGGCCGTCAATAATACGGTCCGCGGGAGTATCCGCTCCGGCCAGGCGGGCAACCGTCGGCAATACATCCATCATGGTTACGATTCGGTCGTCAATGACGTTGGCGGGAACACGGCCGGGCCAACGCGCAATGCACGGCACGCGCTGGCCGCCTTCGGACGTGTCATAGCCCCACCCGCGCAAAGGCGCGTTGCTGCCTTGCGGGGGATCCCAGCGGACGGCGCCGTTATCCGAGGTCCACAAGACGAGCGTTTTTTCGTCGAGATCGAGTTCCGCCAGAGTTTGCATGATCTGGCCGCACGACCAGTCAAGTTCCTCCACGGCGTCGCCGTAGGGGCCGTTGGCGGACCGCCCCTGAAAAGCGGGAGAGGCGAAAGGCCGCTCCGTGCTGCCCGGCATGGCCTGCGCCAAATAAAGGAAGAAGGGACGGTCGGCGTTCTCCCGTATGAAGCTGATGGCTTCCTCAGTGTAGCGCCTGGTAAGCGTGTCGCGCTCGGCCGGCGCCTCGACCACCTTTTCGCCGCGCATCAGGGGCAGCGGCGGCCGGTCCGGTGCAAACGCGGTGGGAACCATGTCCTCGCTGTAGGGACAACCGAAAAACCGATCGAAACCATGGCGCGTCGGCAGAAACGGAAGTTGGTCGCCGAGATGCCACTTGCCGATGCACGCCGTGGCGTAACCCTTGGCCTTCAACAGCCGCGCCAGGGTAATCTCGCCTGGATTCAGGCCCTTCGGATCAATGGGCATGAGCACGGCCTGGCCGCGCCCGGCAACGTGCATATTGATGCGCCGCGGGTAACATCCGGTCATCAGACTCGCGCGGGAGGGCGTGCACACGCCGCTCGTGCTGTAAAAACTGGTGAAGCGCAGGCCTTGCCGGGCCAGGCCATCAACCTGCGGCGTGCGGTGCTGCCGCGATCCATAGCATCCCAGGTCTCCATAACCCAGGTTGTCCATCAACATTATAATGACATTGGGTTGATTCATGTTCTCCTGACGGCAGGTTCGTGCGTCTTTTTTAGCATTTCGTTTTTTTCCCAGGGGAAGACCAGCCAGATATTGGCGGCGGCCGCGCGGGCGTAAAAGTCTGGCGGGCCGCCGCGGCCACGTTTGTAATAGAGCGTGGCGGTCTTCAGGGTGCGTGGTTTCCGGCGCTTGAGCCGCCGGACTATTTCTTGCAAAGTCTGGCCGGAGTCGTGGACGTCGTCAACCAGCAACACGTTCTTGTGGTTTAGGGAATACCGGAAAGGTTCGATCTGCACGCGGGCAAGTTGGCGAACGCCCTCTTGCCGGGGCGTAGCGCTTCCGCCTTCGCGGAGCCTGGCATAGGCCTTGGCGCGCAGGGGATAGATGTTAATTGCGCCGAAAAAATCGGCGAGCAGCCGCGCCGGCACCAACCCGCCCTGTAGGACCGCCACGACACAATCCGGTTGGAACCGCGCGGCGCGAACCGCCCGAGCTACCTTGGCCACACAGGCTTCAATTTCGCGCCAGGAGATGTTCCGGTATTTCATAGCGGGTTTTTATCCAACGTGGGCTCCGCCCGCAACCCAAATAAAACAATAAAACAAACCTTACCACGGAGACACGGAGAGAAAAATTCTCCTCCCAGGTTCTCTTCCAACCAATCGGTGCGCGCATCCCGAGGCGCGCTTACGCGCGCTCGGGATGCGCGCACCGCTCCTGTGGGGAGCCGGAAGAGATTAAGAAGACGGAGTCATTCTCCGTCCCTCCGTGCCTCCGTGGTGAATCCTCTCTTGCTTTACATCTTCTTGTTTTTTACCGCGGTTCCTGATGTATCAGGCTCTAAAGTAGTGCGATGTCCGCAACCGAAAAATTTTCGCCATGCGCGGATCCGCACAGGCGGACCCCCGCGCAGCGCGGGATGACAGGGATGACCTGGGATACGAATGGTCAAGGCATTGACAATTGTCCGGCGACCGTCAACAATCAGTGCTATCAGTGCCATCCGTGGCAGGTAATTACATGATTTTAATGATCAGCATGCTGAACCGTAAGAGCTACGACCAGCGGGATGGCCCCGCCAAGCTTAAATGCCGGCTGGAACGCCTGAGCGGTCGGCCGGTTCGGATAATGCATTATGCCGCGGCCAACCCTGCCTCGGTCAAGGCCGCGGAACCTAAAGCCATCTTTATCACCGGCTCGCCGGATCCTTGGCCGAGCGTGCGCGTGAAAGATTTATATGGGCTGGACGACCTGTTGCATTCCACCACTATACCAGTCCTGGCCGTTTGCCAGGGCCACCAGTTGATCGGCCACTGTTTCAATCGGGATTTAAGAAAAGCGCGCCTCTTGCCGGATGAGCCCATGCGCCGCCTGCGGCCGGGTGAGCCGGATACCGGCGCGGTTTATGGGCATCAGGGCTATTACTATGCCGAGACCTTCGTCGAGGTAAAGATTTTGCGCCGGGACCCGATCCTGGCGGGATTACCGCGGCGCACTGTGGTCCGCGCCGATCATTGGTGTGAGATCAAGAAGCTGCCGCCGGGCTTTATCCATCTGGCCCGGAGCGCCGAGTGCAAGTGTGAAATGATCCGGCATGAAACCCGGCCGCTCTATGGCGTGCAATTCCATGCCGAGGAATGGCAGGCGCCCTACCTGGCCGGTCGGAGAATCCTGCTTAATTTCTTCCGCCTGGCCGGCGCGCTAAAGTCGTAGAGCGGGCAGAGGGGAACGTACCTGCTCCGCAAACAAGGCTACCCAAGCTCCGACGCGGCGCGCTCGGCGAGCACGCCCTACCAATCCTCCCATGGTTAATAGGGGATATTCGTTGTCCGGAATAGATCGCGGATGGTTTCGGCGCGGCGGATTTGTTTCAGGGCGCCTGAGCGCGTAATCAGAATCTCGGCGCTGCGCAGGCGGTTATTGTAGTTGTGGCCCATGGCGTAAGCGTGCGCGCCGGCGTTGTGGATGGCCAGCAAGTCTGCCACAGCCACTTCGGGCAGGCGCCGGTCGGTGGCAAATTGATCGTTGTTCTCGCACAGGCGCCCCACCACGTTGACGGTCTGCAGGCGGCCGCGCGGCCTTTTGCCCAGGACGGTGATGTGATGGTAGGCGTCGTAGATTGCCGGGCGGGGCAGGTCGTTCATGCCGGCGTCGAGGCCGACGAATGTTTTATAGCCGCGCTTGATGACGTGCACGCGGCTAACCAGCCAGCCGGTATCGGCCATGATCCAGCGTCCCGGCTCGGCCATGAGTTGGGGCGCACGCAGACCGAAACGCGCGCATTGCCGGTCGAAGATGCGGCGAATGCCGCGGGCCACCGGCGCGAGATCCAAGCTGGGTTGCTCCGGGCGGTAAGGGACGCCAAAGCCCCCGCCGATATTGAGGCACTCAAAATCAATGCCCAAAGCCTTTTTAACTGCGCCGGCGATTTCCAGCAATTTGGCGGCTACCGCTTCAAAATAGCGCTCGTCCAAAACATTGCTGCCGGTCATGGCATGAATGCCGAAACGCCGCACGCCCAGCGCGCGGGCCTGCCGGTAAGCCGCTACGATGCGGTTTAAGGGCACGCCGAACTTGGCATCCGGCCCGGCCAGGAACAGGCTCTTCATGCCGCCGCGGCTGATTCCGGGATTTACGCGGAACGAAAGAAACTCAGGCACGCCGATTTTGCGGATGGTCGGCAACATGCTGATATCGTCCAGGTTCAGCCGGAAACAGCCGGTCTTGAGCACGAAGCGGAATTCGGCCGCGGTGGTATAGTTGCCGGTGTACAGGCCGCCGGCGCCGAGGCGCCGGGTAATCCAGGCCTCGACCTCGCTGGAAGCATCGGCCCCGAAACCTTCGGCGAATATAATGCGCAGGAGTTCCGGGTTGGTGTTGGCCTTGATGGCATAGAGCGGTGCGAAATCGGGGAAATAGCGCCGGAACGTGTCGCGGAAACGCGCGCAATTGGCGCGGATGCGGCTTTCTTCGTAAATGAAGAAGGGGGTGTGGAAGCGCCGCGCCGCGCGCTGAATGGCGCGCCGCGGCAGATAGACGACCTGCGGATTGATGCGCGCGGCGGCGGCCATGGGAATTATTCCGGTGTGACTTTTTCGGGAGCGGCTTGCGCAAATAGTTCCGCGCAGGTATCGGCGAGTATATCCAGGGCTTCCTCAACTTCGCTGGGCTTGATGTTAAGTGGCGGCAAGAGACGCAGCACGTGTTCGCCGGTGGCCAGGGTGATCAGCCCGATATCAAGCAGTTTTTCTTCCAGCGCCTTGGCGCCCGTAGCCATGACCAGGCCGAGCATCAGGCCCAGCCCGCGCACTTCGGTCAGGTGCAGCGGAAACTTTTCCACCAATGATTGCAAACCTTGCTTGAGCTTTTCTCCCATGGCCCAAGCGTGCGGCAGCAGTCCTTCCTGCTCAATTACCTGCAGAGTGGCCATGGCGGCGGCGCAGGCCAGGGGGTTGCCGCCGAAAGTGCTGGCATGCTTGCCTGACTTTAACACGTTGGCTAATTTTGGATTGGTAACGATGGCGCCAATGGGAAAGCCGCTGCCTAAGGCCTTGGCCAGCGAGAAGGCGTCCGGCTCAACATCGAAATGCTGGAAGGCGAACCACTTCCCGGTCCGGCCCAGGCCGCACTGCACTTCATCGCAGAGCAGCAGGTAACCTTTTTCGTTGCACAATGCGCGCAGGCCCTGCATGAATTCTTGGGTGGCGGGAATCACGCCGCCTTCGCCCTGGACGGCTTCCACCAGAATGGCGGCCGTGCGGGGCGTGAGGACTTCCTTAACCGAACCAAGATCGTTCAAGCGGGCGTGGCGAAAACCGCTGGGCAACGGCTCAAAGCCTTTCTGCACTTTCTCCTGGCCGGTGGCGGTCAGGGTGGCCAGGGTGCGGCCATGAAACGAATTTTTCATGGTAATGATTTCAAAGCGGTTGTTTTCGTGGCCCCAGAGCCGCGCCAATTTAATCAGGGCCTCATTGGCCTCGGCGCCGGAATTGCAGAAGAAACATTTGCCGCCCAGCGCCAGGCCGGCTAACTTCTCGGCCAGCAGTCCCTGGGAAGGCGTGTAATAGAGATTGGAGACGTGCATCAGTTCCGCGGCCTGCTGCTGAATGGCGGCCACGACGGTTGGGTGACTATGGCCCACGTTCAGCACGGCAATGCCCGCCAGGAAATCCAGGTAGACCTTGCCGTTAATGTCCCAGAGCTTGGCGCCTTTGCCCTTGACAAACACGATCGGTCGGCGGGCATAACAAGGTATGACCCGCTCATCAAACGGGGTAATGACTTCGGTGGTTTTACTCATCTTGAATAATCTCCGTGCCGATCCCTTTCTCGGTGAATATCTCCAGCAACAGCGAATGCGGGATGTGCCCGTCCACGATGTGCACTTTGCGGACGCCGGCGGCCAGGGCGTCGAGGGCGCCCTGGATTTTGGGCAGCATGCCCTCGGTAATTACACCATCGCGGATCAGCTCCGCCACGTCGGTGCGGTTCAAAGTTGAAATGACCGAGTCCGGGTTCTGCGGATCGCGCAGCAGCCCCGGCACGTCCGAGAGGAAAACCAGCTTGCGCGCCCGCACGGCTTTGGCAACAGCGGCGGCCGATTCATCGGCGTTGATGTTGTAGACCGCGCCATCCGCGCCGCGGGCCAGCGGCGTAATCACCGGAATCATATCGGCTTCCAGGCAAGCCGTAATCGGAGAGGGGTTGGCCCCGGTAATCCGGCCGACAAACCCGATATCCACGGGCTTATTGGTGGTTTTGTCGAGGGCAAGGTTTTTTTCGGCGCGCAGGATGCTGGGGCCTTGCAGGCCGGTAGCCCGCGCGCCGCGCGCGATCAGCGTTTCCACAATCTCGACATTGACCTCGTGGTTGAGCACTTCTTCCACCAGTTGCATCGTGGAGGCATCCGTAACCCGTAAGCCGTTGACAAAGCTCGGCTTAAGGCCGGAAGAGGCCATGCGCCGCGAAATGGCTTTGCCCCCGCCGTGCACGACGACCGGCCGCAAGCCCACGCATTCCAGGAAAGCCGTATCGGTCAGGATGCCGTCGTGGCAGGCCTTGTCCTCCATGGCGCTGCCGCCGAACTTGATGACCACCGTTTCGCCGCGGAAAGCCTGAATATACGGCATGGCCTCAATCAGCACGCCGGCTTTTTTAATAATCTTTTGCATCAGGTCATATAGGAAGCGTTAATGCGCACGTACTCCAGGCTGCAATCGCAAGTGGTCATGCTATACCTTGCCGAACCCGAGTGCAAATCAATCTCAACGGCGAATTCCGGCTTGGCCAGGATGGCCTGCAGTTTCTCCGGCGGCACTCCGGCGCCCTGGCCGCCGCGGACCGCGGTCTGGCCGTCATAGGCAATGTCAATGAGCTCCGGATTAATTTTAACGCCGGCATAACCGATGGCGCCCATTACCCGGCCCCAGTTGGGATCGGCGCCGAACCAGGATGTTTTTACCAGGAGCGAATTGGCCACCGCGCGCGCAATCTTTTCCGCCGCGCGCGCGGAAGGAGCCCGAGCGACTGTTACCGTAACCAACTTGGTGGCGCCTTCACCGTCTTTGACAATCTGGCGGGCCAGCTCATTGGTCAGCGCTGCGACCGCCCTGCAAAAAAAATTCCAGCGCGGATGCTTAAGTCCTAAAGGCGCGTTCCCAGCTGAGCCATTGGCCAGAAAGAGAACGGTGTCATTGGTGCTCTGGTCGCCATCCACCGAAATCCGGTTGAAACTTTTATTGACGGCTTTAGCCAGGCAAGTTTGCAGGGCCTGGGCCTCCACGACGGCATCCGTGGTTAAAAACACCAGTAACGTCGCCATGTTCGGGTGGATCATGCCGGAACCCTTGGCCATGCCGCCGATGGTTACGGTTCGGCCGTCAATTTCCAGTTGGGCGGCGACCTGTTTAGGCTTGGTATCGGTGGTCAGGATTGCCAGCGCGGCCTCGTTGCCGCCATCGGCCGTAAGCGCCGCGACCGCCAGCCGAATGCCGGCTTCAACCCGGTCCATCGGCAGTGGCCGGCCGATGGTGCCGGTGGAACACACGAAAACTTCGGATGCCTCCACTGATAGCAGTTCGGCGGTCAATTTGCCCATGCGCCGCGCGTCGCGCAGGCCATTTGGACCGGTGCAGGCGTTGGCATTGCCGCTGTTAATGATGATGGCGCGCGCGGGCGAGCGCGCCGCCAGTAGTTCGCGGCAGAGCTGGGTGGGTGCGGCGGCCAGGCTGTTGGTAGTGAATACTCCGGCGATGGTTGCCGGAGTATCGGCAACGATGAGGGCCAGGTCGGGCTTGGTTTTTTTGAGCCCGGCGGCTACGCCGGCAGCCCGAAACCCGCGCGCCGAGGTGATGCCGCCCGCGGTCATGGTAAATCCCAGGCTCATGGTAGCGGCTTACCGCTTGGAGAACTGGAAGCGTTTGCGGGCGCCGGGCCGGCCGGCTTTCTTGCGTTCCTTCATCCGGGCATCGCGCGTGAGCAAGCCGCTGTTCTTCAAGACGTCGCGCAGCGAGCTGTCCGCCAGGATCAGGGCGCGGGCCAGCGCATGGCGCAAGGCGCCGGATTGGCCGACAATGCCGCCGCCATTAACCTTGGCCAGGATATCAAACTTTTGATCGGTATTGGTCAACTTCAATGGCTGCAACACGTAGTTGCGCAGCGGCACCGAAGGAAAATAGTTCTCGAAATCGCGCCCGTTGGCCAGCAGTTTGCCGGTTCCCGCGGTCAACTGCACGGTGGCGACCGCGTTTTTTCTCCGGCCGGTTGCGCAAATAACTTGAGGGGTCGTGGCCACGTTTATTTCTCCTTTTCAAGCCAGGGGGCGGGGTTCTGGCCGGCGTGGGGATGCTTATCGCCCGCGTATACTTTCAGCCGTTTGAAGGCAACACGCATGAGCCGATTCCTGGGCAACATGCGCTTGACCGCGTCGTAAATCATGCGTTCCGGAGCGCGTTCACGCACAATCGCCGCCTTGATTTCCTTGCGGCCGCCCCGGTAGCCCGAGTAGCTGATATACAGCTTCTGGTCATTTTTTTTGCCGGTCAGCTTGACGAGCTGCGCGTTGATTACGACGACAAAGTCGCCGGTATCCACGTGCGGGGTATAGGTTGGCTTGTGCTTGCCGCGCAGGCGGTCGGCAATTTTCACTGCCAGGCGTCCGAGCGCTTGGCCGCTGGCATCCACCAGATGCCAGGCGCGCTGGATATTTTCGGTTCGCGGTACCGTTGTTGTCATAATGAGTGCTTCCCCCGCTTTGTAGCGCGGAAGCGAGACTATAAGGCCGTAGCCCATGGCCCGTCAATCCCGAAAATAGGTAAAAAAACATTGTCTTAGCCCCGGTCTTCCCGTATAAGTTCAAAGACGGTATTTCACTTGAGCCGGCCGAGGTGGAACTGATACCAGGAAGCGTATTTGCCGTGATGCTTTTCAGGCGTAAGCAGTGGTGGTTGGCGGCGGCCCTGGTCTTCGGTCTGCTGGCGGGGTGCACCGCGCCGGTGAGCGAGCTGGATGCCCTGGAATTCAGTTATCCGGCCCTCCGCAAGGCGCGCGCTAAATTTCGCGAGGGCGATAAATCAGCGGCGCTGGCACATCTTAAAAAAGCCCTTGATGAAAAACCGGATCTGGCTCAGGCCCATCTGGAAGCCGCGCAGTTGTATGATAATTTCGAGCGTAACTACGTGCGCGCTATTTATCATTACGAGCGCTACCTGGAGTTGCGGCCACAGACCGAGAAGAAGGAGATGATCGAGGGGTTCATTCGCAAGGCCCGCATAGGGTATGCCGCGGTCCCGGCCGAGCAAGCTCTTGACTGGGACAAGAAAATGCAGGCGCTGCAGGAGGAAAACGAGCGGCTCAAAAATAGTTTGCGGCAAGTGCGCGCGAATCTGGCCGAGCGGATTGCCGCGCGGCCGCCTTTGCCGCCGGCTTTGTCCGAACCGGAAACTGCTGCGCGCGTTGCCCCGCCGGGCGGGGCAGCCAAACCGGAAAACGCGCGTTACCAGGTCCGGCGCGGCGATACGCTTTCCGCGCTGGCCGCGCGATTCTATCATGACCCGCGCAAGTGGAAACCGATCTACGACGCCAACCAGGATGTCTTGCGCGGAACGCAGCAGTTGCGGGTTGGCCAGGTCCTGGTTATCCCGCCGTAAGTGGAAATTGGTCTTGTGTCCGGTTTTTCCCTGAGCAGATGGTAGGGAAGTAAGCGGCGCGGCGCAGCCGCGGCACGCTCGATCCGCTGGTTCGGCATTCAATTCGCCCGGTATTCCGCGTATCGGTCAACGCGCCGCGCCATTTCACTTGTGTAATGACGGCCAAGCGTGTCCTTGTGCTGCTCAATCCACTCGGTGAGTTTCGTTGTCCCCAGCGGCGGTGCATCCACAAACAGCCTGTTCTCCATTAAGCCGCGAATCTCCTCGCGCGTGATGACAATATCGCCCAGGAACAGCCCGATCAAGCGGCAGCCCCAATAACCCGGTCCGGGTGAAACGGAAATGACGAGGCGCCTGACGCCAAGTGCGCTGCCGATTTTGGCGACTAACTCGCGATACGTGAACGTCTCAGGACCGATGGCCTCAATAATCTCATTGCTGAGGCCCTGCGCCTTCAGGGCGGCTGATTGGGCGAGATCGTCCACGTAAATCGGTTGCAGCCGGTAATCTCCCGACCCGAAAACGGCAAAGACAGGAAGGTGCCGGAGCGACCAGGCGATGTTATTGATCAGCACGTCTTCCCGTCCGAAGAGTACGGCCGGGCGCAGGATGCAATACGAGACACCCAGGTTTTTGAGATAGGACTCAAGTTCCGCCTTTCCCCGGAAGTATGGCAGATCAGACGCGCTATCCGGGTTGGTGATGCTCAAATGAACGATCCGCTGCACGCCCGCTTGTTTCGCGGCGGCGAACAGAATCTTGGTGTTCGCAACCGCTTGCTCATGCGTAAACAGCCGGTGATCGAAACGCACCCAATAGGTATTGATCAGCGCCTTAACTCCTCGCAGAGAATCACGTAACTTCTGAGGCTGCTCAAAGTGAAAGGGAAATGCCGCCACCTGCTGCCCGAAAGGATTCGGACGGTGCATGGAGTTCGTCAACGTAATGACCTCATGGCCGGCTGCCAGCAGGTGCTTGGTGATATAGCGTCCCGAATATCCAAATGCCCCTGTGACCGCGATGCGCATGACGGTTTATGCCGGAACAACACTTACGTTGGGCGGGGGGTTCCGTGGCCGGCATGATTTGGTTGGCGCCGCTTCCTCAGGTATTTGTCCGCAAACTTACGACGGTTCATGATTTCGCTTCCAGCGTAGCCGGTTGTTAACCGCATTACAGCATTGCCGCAAGACCTGATGCTTCGGAACGAGGACTCGAACCGATACTTGGTCTCAGTCGTATGCCGCCTACCCATGAGCATTTCTTTTTTGAATGCATCGTAGCCGGAGGTCCAATATTGTCAATTATTGATTAGGCGGCGTGGAGAGCCGCGAGCGTAATTTTTACTTACGGGCAGCCTTGACTATGGGACAAAATCTATTACATTGTGCATAGCTGAACAGTCAATCGAATTGGCTGAATAAACCGTGGGAAAAGCAGGCAGCCCCGGTAGCAAACGGGAAGCTAACCATTGGCAACGATGGCTTAAGCCGGGAATTGGCCTGATTTCAGTTGCAAGGGTGGCTACGACAATGAATCGGGCAGGAACGCAGGCAATTAGCATGGAGGCGCTACATGAGCAGCAAGGATTTTATTGATGACGATCTGATTCAGCGGCGCGACGCGGTGCGGCAGGTAAAAATGGGGCTGGCGGCCAAGGGCGTGGTGGCGAGCGATGTTCCGCGCGCGGAACCGGTGCTCGGCGGAGACTTGAACCTGACACCGCTGACCCGGCGCAAGGAAGAAATCAGCGGTCAGGTGGCTACCAAGCTGGAGGAGCTTGAATTACTGCGGGCCAAACAGCAGGCCCTGGAACACGAAAAGAGCTCGCTGGAGAACCTGCGCAACAGTCAGGAAAAGTATGAGGCCGGCAAGCGCGAGATGATTGACCGCCTGGAACAAAGCCTGATTGCGCTGGAGCGCGAGGAAATTGCCCTGAATCAACGTTCGGAACTGCTGGCCGAAACCGAACGGCGGTTCAAGGAGATGCTGAATGAGATGCGCGGATTTAATGAGGAGCAATGGGCCGCCGACAGCGAAGGGCTGCGCGCCGACCTGGGCAAGGCCCTGGTGGTTATTGAAAATGCGCGCAAAGAATACAACAAGGCCTCGGCCAGACTGGAGGCCGGGCGTGAAGGGCAAAACGGCGGATTGACGGCCGGATCGGCCTTAACCGACGAACTCGCCGCGCTGGCGCGCGCCCCGCATCGGTTTGGGGAGTGGGCCAAGGCGGGCCTGGCCTTCAGCCTGCCCTTAATCATTGTTATTCTTGTTCTGGCCGCGGTATGGTTCCTGCGGCTGAATTGATCCAGGTTAGCGCGGGCTCGATGCAAGGCTCTTTATGTTGTTCGCCAGGAAAAAAACGAGCGTTATTGACCGCCGCATCAAGGAGCTGGGGAAAGAAATGGCGCGCGTCCGGCGCGAGCTTGACACCCTCGCGCAGCCGTCCTCGGCCAAGCCGGGCTTTCCGGCGGAGCACGCCGGCGCCGCGCCGTCCGGCCCGGGCAAAGCCGAGGATGATTTGTTTGCCCATGCCGCGCGTCAGGCGCCGAGCGGCGGTAGCGCGCCCGGCGAGCGCACTTATTCCACGCTCTTTGATCAACCGGACGCCAGTCCGCAGAGCGTTCGCAAGCGCTTTGCCAATTACTTCATGGCCGGTCATTTTCAGAATCTGCGGCCCTTGCGCCAGGAAAACCGGGTTATCCGCAACAAGGCGATTGGCATGATAATTATGGTTTTGCTGATTCTCCTCTGGCTGGTATATTATTTTCGAACACATTAATCAAACGGGAGGGACTAAAACAATGAAAACGGCAATCTGGTCAACGTTCGTGCTGATCGTAACGGCGCTCGCCGCCCCGGCCGCGGCCCCGGTCAAGGTGGCCCTGCTGGACTTTGATAACCAGGCCAGTTTAGCGGCGGATGCCGCCGTGGTAGGCGGCCTGCCGCCCAAAGCCCTGGCCGAAAAGGGCGTCTTGGCGCTGGGCGCCGTCCTGGCTAATGATCCGGCCTACGTGCTTATTGATCGCCGCGATTTTATCAGCCAGATCCAGTCGGTGACCTTGACGGATAACGACAAGAAAACGGCCCTCAAGCCCTCTTTTCTGCGGGCGGCTCAGGCGGTCAATGCGGATGTGGTTCTGCGCGGCAATTTGCTGAGCTACGCGCCGGGCAAGGAAGTTATCAATCAGGGCGGATCCAAGACCGAGTTTCAAACCCTGACCTTGCGCGTGTCGCTGGAAGCGCTGGATACCCACGACGGTACCGTGATTGCCCTGGTCGAAGGCGTCGCCAGCCGGAATTTCCGGCAATCAGAAGTGCAACAGAAGGTGGTCAGCGAGGATGAACTTGTCCAATTGCTGCAGTCGGCCTTGCGCAAAGCCGTGCCGGCCTTGAACGAGAAACTTGAGATGCGCCGGGAGCAGCAGGGCAGCCGACCGAAGGTTAAGCTTTCGGTGAAAACCGGCGCAACTGATCCGGCTCTGGTGGAGATTGATGGCACCCTGATCGGCACGACACCCCTGGCGAATTTTGAGGTCTATGCCGGCGACCACGTGATTGCCATCGGCAAAGCCGGTCATCAGGATGTCAGCAAACAGATTCTGCTCAAGACTGATACGACCATCGAGGTCCCGCTTTTCCGCACCCAACTGAGCGCCGAAGAAATGAAAGCGGTGCTGGATAAAGCGCGGCTGAACGTTATTGCCGGCGCCGGCGGGGTCGAGCCGGCCTGGATCATCAATACGATTGAATCTTCGGGGAAATAGATTCTACTTCGTAGAATCTATTGATTTTTCGTAACTACTCAGCTATCTGAGAAAACAATTTCCGCCCTTGGCGGATCCGCCTGAGGTGGAAACTGCGAAATGCGCGAAATACACGAAATTTGAATACAAAGTCCATTCCTATTTTTAGTGCCTTTTCCGTCTGAGGCGGATCTGCCTTAGGCATGACGTGTGTTTCGTAGTTCCGTTTCTTGCTTACCTGAGCAGTCACCTTTTTTGTGGCTAATCATGTAGTCAAAGTTGCGGCGGCTGCCGCCTAATTTAATCCGGGAGCATCATTCGCTATCGGTCAGCGGGCCGCCCACATCACGGCAGAAAGAGATGAAGATATTGCCGCGGCGGGAGAGGGGCTCCCTGATTACTTTCCGACCCAGCGATCCGCCCGCGGCGTCTCGGAAGACCACGGTGTAGCTTGTCAGGTTGGCCGGGCAGGGCACGCGGGCTATCTGCAGCCACAGCGGCAAAGTCTCCCATGAGCGCGTATCGGGCGCCTCCATCGCGAACAAAATCAGGCGCACCAGGGCGCCCAAGGTCTCATTCTGGTTTTCCACGGTGAGCGAGATGGTTTCCTTCAGCGCGATGCGCGTTGCGTCCTTGGCCATCTGGATGGCGGCCAGCCGCTGCCGGCTTTGGGCCATCAGCGCCCCCGTGTTGGCAAAAGCGTAACTGCGGCCCAGATATTCTTCGCCGAAATAGATTTCGGCATAGGGCGGCAGACCGGGATAATAATACTGCTGGAACTCTCCGGCCGGCGCGCGGCCCAAACCGATAAAACACACCAATTCGGCCGGCTCGGTCTTCAAAGCCGCGCGGGCAATGGAGGTAGCGGCGCTATGCTCATCAGTCCGCGGCAGAATATCGCCGGAAAGCGCGTCCAGCAGGATGCTGTTGGTCAGTAGGCGCGCTGCCGCCCGGTACTGGATGGCCGCATTACCCTCGTCGGCGATCAGCTCCAGGCAGAAGCCGGCCATATAGCGGCCGTAGGCGATGTCGGGGAACCCATTGAGATTCTCCAGGTGCTTGATGATATTCCGCGCGGAGATCGCGGCGTAATCCCAGTTGGACCTCGCCAGATAATCCTTGGCCAGGAAGGCGTAAAGCAGCGTGCGCTCGAAAGGCATGCCGCGGAAAGAGAGCGTGCGGTCATTGACCATCAGACTGGAGGCGCCCTGCGCCACGCTGTAGGTTTCCAATATGCGGTCCAGCTCACCGGCCCGCCGGAAGTCCAGGGCGCTGGCCTCATAGTCGCCGAGGTTCTGGCGGATCATCCCGCGTTCCATCAGGTAGAGTGTCTCGTCTTTGTCGTCCTTGGGGATGACCGTCAGATTCGTGTTGGCCTGCTGAAACCTGCCGAGATAGAACTCGGCGCGGGCGGATTGCAGCGGTGGGGTGGTGCAACCGGCGAGTAATCCGGCCAAGCCAACGCTTAGCAGAGCCCCACTCAGGCGGAAGACCGGCGCCGTCGCATAGCCCGGAAGCATGTTAGAACCTATCTCAAAATTATTTTGGCCATAGGTTCTTTACCACCCTATGAGTGGCTGGCGGGCAGCGCGCGCGAACTCTTCCTGCGTGGACCAGGCAATGATCCCGGTTTCCAGATCAGTGATTTCAATCGTCAACTGGTAATAGACCAGTTCGGTCTTGGAGACCCGCACCTGGCGCCCAGTCTGCTTCTGCATTTCAATCAGGGCGCCGGTGAGCATGTATTTGGCGCCTAACTGTTTGCCGATAGCCACACGGGTATCATCAGTGGCGGTCATGGCCTGAAAGCCCTGTTCCTTCATCACTTCCTGGCGGTGGCTCTCGTTGACAAACTGAATTTTGTTGCCGCTCTTTTGCATCAGCGTGTTCCGCAGGCGGTCGGTCATGGCCTGGGTATCCACAAAAGTCGTCGTGCGCGGTTGCACGCCATAAATAATCATGATCAGATTGCCGGCTTGATTCTTGATAAGGTCGCTGGTGGCAATGCTGCTGGCCACTTTCTCGGCCAGGTTGCGCAAGTCCTGCGCGCCGTAGGTGGCGTCATAGGCCGGCAGATTCTCGACATCCTTATCCTGCACCTTGATCCGGAACATGGCGCAGCCGGTCAACACCAGCAGCCCGCCGATTGCGCTCAATGCTATCACCTTGCTTGCGCTGCCTTTCATAGTTTCCTCCTGTTTTTTCAGCAGTGACCTTAAAGCCTGAAAAGAGCTATTGGCCGGTATCATGGTCTTTTCCGGCACGCGCGTCAACTACTTTTTCGCGACACTACTTTTTCGTGCCGGATTATTCCGGCAGATTGCTTGCGCCGTCATCCGGCAAGGTCAGGTTGTCAATCAGGCGGGTTTTGCCGATATAGACGGCCAGAGCAACCAGCGCCGGCGCCTCAAGCCGCGGCACTGGCTCAAGAGTGTCAGCATCCACAATCGCAACGTAATCAACATGGGCCGAGGCCACCGATTCAATCAAGGCTTGCATGGCCTCTATGATTCGGGGTGCGGCGCGTTCGCCTTTCCGGTAAAGGTTTCGGGCGGTTTTCAGCGCCTGCATCAGGCAGAGCGACTCCCGGCGTTCGGCTGGCGAAAGATATGTGTTGCGCGAACTTTTGGCTAAGCCATCGCTCTCGCGGACAATCGGCGCGCGCACGATTGCAATGGGGAAATTCAGGTCGCGCACCATTTGCTCAATGAGCCGCAGTTGCTGGGCATCCTTCTGGCCGAATACCGCCACGGTGGGCATCGTCAGATTGAACAGTTTGGCAACCACGGTCAGGACGCCGCGGAAATGACCGGGCCGGGCGGCGCCGCAAAGTCCATGCGCCAAGTCGCCGGGCTCCAGGTAGACCGCGTAGCCGGCGGGTCTGCCCGCCATCTTGTCCGCCATAGTCCCTTGCCCGCCATCCATAGCTCTTTGAGCGACGGATGGAGCGATGGCGGGATACATCGCTTCCAGACTGGGATTGAAAATAATATCCACGCCGGCGGCCGCGCACAACGCGCGGTCGCGCTCGAAATCGTGGGGATACTCCTTGAAATCTTCGTTCGGCCCGAATTGGGTCGGGTTGACAAAGATGCTCAAGATAACTATGTCGCTTTGCGCCCGGGCCAGCCTGACCAGCGATAAGTGGCCCTCGTGCAGGAACCCCATGGTCGGCACCAGGCCGATGCGTTTTCCAGCTTGGCGCAGCCCCAAGGCGGTTTGTTGCATCTCCAGCGGCGAAGCAATTACTTCCATTATGGTCAATTCCTCTGGGCTCCTTAACGCATGACGCTTCTAAATATAACGAAATACACCGGCCAATCCAGTTATTTTGAGGTTGCGGTTGTCGCCGGAGGCTGGCATATTGCGTCTCAGCGTGCGGGAAGTTGACATTGCTGCACACAACTTGGTCGGAATGTGGCTGTAACCATGCTGCTCCCAGTGCGCGAGAAAGGAGACCTCCGTGAAGAATATAGCTTTAGGATTGATGTTGATTGGCCTGCTGGCCTGTTCGGCGCCGGCGGGCGCGGAATGGCTGACCGACTTTGACCAGGCCAAGAAGGAAGCGGCGGCCAAGAAGCTGCCGATCCTGGTGGACTTCACCGGTTCCGACTGGTGCGGCTGGTGTATCAAGCTGGATGTGGCAGATTTTCCAAGCAGGAAGAAACTTCCTGCCGCGACCAGTGCGCAGAACGAACAACTGGCGCAAACCTACGGGATTGAAGGATATCCTACCGTATTGCTCCTGGATGCAGCCGGCGAGGTCATTGCCCGGACCGGCTATCAGTCGGGCGGCGGTCGGCCCGGCGCGCATGCTTTCGCGTGGACTCGATGAAAAGGGGCTGGAAGAATACTACCGTAACCGGAATTTGCTCAAAGCCCGGATCACGCCTGAGCACGTGGCCAACGCCGTGCTGTTTTTTGCCACGCGCCAGACGCCGACCACCGGCGCCACCTTGCCCGTGGATGGCGGCCTGCCCGACGCCACCCCGCGGTGAATCATTGAGTGTTAAACATGTCTACCGCATTTCTGATTCAGAATGATTTACCTGATGCTCCCCGGACAATTCCATTGACCAAAAGCGAATGCCGGGTCGGACGGATAGCTCAGGCGGACATTGTTTTGAACAATCCCAGCATCTCCCGCCAGCACGCTGTGATTCAGCGATCCCAGGAAGGATTTATAGTGCTTGATTCCAACAGCCGCAATGGGACCCGCGTCAACGGGGTGGCGGTGGCGCGCCGCCTTTTGCGGGATGGCGACCATATCCGGTTTGGCGACGTGGAGCTGTTGTTTCACGAAAGCGACGAAAGTGATGAGCGTCCAGGTCAATTCGCGGTAAAAGGAAAAGTCCCGCCGCCGATGGACAATGAATTGTTATCAGGAACGACTTGCTCATTTTTCACCACCGGTACGCGGGACACCCGTCATTTGGAGTTGGTCAATTCCTGGCAGGTGATCAACTTGTTTGACCTTTGCGCTCGAACGGAGATTGATACCGTCCTCCAGGTGATTGTCAAAAATCTGGCCGGCATTCAAGGGATAAGAAAAATCTGCCTTGTCATGACGTCGGCCTTCGCGGATGGCCGGGAGAGATGGATTAAAGCCGGGCCTTCAGCCAGTCGGCCGGGAGTCTGCTTTTCCGAGGAGATGCTTAAAGAAGTTGCCAGGACAGGTTCGGCGAAGAGCGTCACCGGCGGTTCCTGGTCTTCCGGCGTCCAGGACAACTCAACGCCGGATGCGGTGTGCCTGCCGATCATTATCCAGGGTCATGCGGAAGGATGTCTTTATATTGAAGGCAGCGACAGGCTTTCATGGGAAACCGTTCAAGGCGCCAAGGCCGGCGCCAAGGCCATCGGCTTGGGATTAACCATCTGGAAGTCGGCCCTGCGCGCCAGTTCGCCGGCGACCGCGCCGGCGTCCGCTTCCATCGCCATTGTCGGCAAAAGCCAGGTCTTACAGCAGGCCATGCGTCTGGCGGAAAAGGCGGCGCATTCCGATGCCACCTTGCTGATTCGAGGCGAAACGGGAACCGGCAAGGAACTGTTTGCCCGCCTCGTTTACGAGGACAGTCCCCGGCGCTCCGCGCCTTTTATTCCCGTGCATTGCAGCGCCATGGAGGAAACCCTGCTGGGCAGCGCGCTGTTCGGGCATGAGAAGGGCGCTTATACCGGCGCCGTGGGCATGAAAAAAGGGCTGTTTGAGAAAGCCGATCGCGGAACCATTTTCCTTGATGAAATCGGCGATCTGAGTCTTGCCATGCAGGTCAAGCTTCTGCGCGTGCTCCAGGAAGGCGAATTCATGCGGCTGGGCGGCAACGCTCCTATTCGCGTGGATGTGCGCGTCATTGCCGCCACCAACCGGGACCTGGAAAAGGCGGTGCGCGAGCAAACATTCC
>JACPGM010000054.1 GCA_016188985.1 Lentisphaerota bacterium
TTCACTCTTCATCTGCTCCACCGGTCTCCGCCGCAAATCTTCCAGACAACCCGGATCGTTGCGCAAAACCTTGATTGTCCAGGAAACTTCGCCATCCTGCTTGGCGACAATAACAAACCGGTTGCCTTGTACCTTTTGCTTCACGCCCACAGGGAATGCGCCCCCAATCGGCGTTAAACTATAGATTTCCGATCCTACCCGGTTCAAGGCCGAGTAATAGTCCGGCAGTTGGACTGTCGCCTGGCCATTGACAAGTTGAACATTGCCGGCATAGACGTTCCAGACCTGCGGGCCTTCTAAGCAGAAATGCCGCAGGATTTTGTTTTCCGGGTCCAGGGGATGGTCAATCGTGAACGCCTTGAGGCCCCAGTCGCTGCTTCCAAATCCGCCAACGTTAGTATAAATACCCCCCGTTGCTCCATCCAGATACAACTTGCCGCGGATACGGACGGTATCGTCCAGAGTATTGGTCACATTATTGCCAATAGCGATGCGTTGGACACCGCCCTGAGCATTGGCCCCTGCGCCGATCGCCACATTAGTTTGGGCGCCGTTTGCATTCCGTCCTACCGCCACGCCGTAATTATAGCCATCGGCCCCATAACCCAGCGCCACGCCGGAATTATAACCGTTGGCCGAGGCTCCCACCGCCGCGCCGAAATTTGTGCCGTCGGCTGTGTCTCCCATCGCCACGCCGGAAATTGCGCCGTTGGCTGCAAGTCCCACCGCCGCGCCGTAAGTAGAGCCGTTTGCCAGATATCCCAGCGCCGCACCGGAAACAGAGCCGTTGGCCTCCCGTCCTATCGCCGCACCGGAATTTGTGCCATTGGCCCAATAACCCAGCGCCGCGCCGGAATTAGCGCCGTTGGCGTTCCGGCCCACCGCCGCGCCCAAAAAATATCCGTTGGCCAGGTATCCCAGCGCCGCGCCGGAATTAGCGCCGTTGGCGTTCCGGCCCACCGCCGCGCCGGACTCATAGCCGTTGGCTTGCCGGCCCACCGCCGCGCCATACACAGATCCAGTGGCCATATTTCCCACCGCTACACCATTGTCATAGCCATTGGCCCAAACGCCGACGGCTACACCGGTCACGGCGCCGTTGGCTCGGTATCCCATCGCCGCGCCGTTAGCAGATCCATCGGCTTCCCGACCCACTGCCGCACCGTAATTATAACCATTGGCCAGATAGCCAAGAGCTACTCCGGAACCAGAACCGTTGGCTACCCGGCCGACTGCCACACCATAATTTGTGCCTGAGGCCGACCATCCGACCACTACGCCGTTTAAAACGCCGTTAGTTAGCCAAATATCCCACCGCCGCGCCGTTAGAAAAACCGTTCGCTAACCATCCGACAGCCACGCCGGAAGAAAATCCGTTGGCGTCCCGGCCGACGGAGACACTATCGGCGCTAAAGTCAATGTAAGCCACGTTGCTGACAATCTGCGCGCCCATGTTCAGCGCGCCGCTCATGGTCCCGCCCGTGAGAGGTAAATAGTTGGTCGTTGAGGCGCCAAGATATACCCAGGCGGGCGTTGAGCTCTGACTGGTGTTGAAATACAAGCCCTGAGAGCCGTCCGTCTGATAGACAATCAATCCCTGCGCCAAGCCGCCGCGCAGATTGCCGGAATCGTCGAGCAGTCCGCCGTCCAGAGACGCGTTCGCGTTGGTGCGCTGATTCACGGTCACTCTCGGAATCAGGATCCCCTTGCCGTCGCCGGTTGCGGGCGATTGCACGTCCAGCATGGCGTTGTTGTTGGGGGTGCTGCCATCCGCGCTGATGGAGGAGCCGACCTGGGCCTGCCCGGTTAAAAGCAAATCTGATACCAGAAGAATAACTGTTCTCATGTCAATGCCTCC
This sequence comes from Lentisphaerota bacterium, assembly GCA_016188985.1. GTDB lineage: Bacteria > Verrucomicrobiota > Kiritimatiellia > JAAZAB01 > JAAZAB01 > VSJD01. The sequence continues at coordinate 1,859 of JACPGM010000054.1, forward strand.
TTTTTTTGCAATCAATCATGATTGTATGCCGCTTAGGTATTCCAGGCCGAGAAGACTTGTAATGGAAATATCTTCGTCAATTTCTTCTCAGCGAATGCCAATTCCTCCGCCAATTTAATCTCAATTTTCTCCGCTGAGCCGGCGTTGCCTTTTGGAGTGCGCTGGTCCGGCATTGCCGGACCGCCGCACTCCCAAAGGGATGCTTTCAGCATCCCAAAAAACGTTCGATTATAGTGTATGTTCCAAGTCTACTGTCTGAATCGCAGATCCGGATCATACTTCACCTTTGCTGAAATTGAAATTTCGAATTTCTATTTTCCAATTCACTCTTCATCTGCTCCACTGGTCTCCGCCGCAAATCTTCCAGACAACCCGGATCGTTGCGCAAAACCTTGATTGTCCAGGAAACTTCGCCATCCTGC
>JACPGM010000051.1 GCA_016188985.1 Lentisphaerota bacterium
AGCTATCTGTTGAAAAGGGATGCTATCCATATGTGTTCCACCAAAAAACTGAAACTGAACTTGTCGAGGAGAACTTGTTCTTCCTCGATATTAGCCGTGTTCTAACTCAAAATCCCGACCTTATGGGATGATAATGAATCATATTTGTGAATCTTGTGCCTTTTTGTGGCTAATCATTTACTCATCAGCCGATGGCCTCGCCGCCGCGCTCGCCGGTGCGGATGCGGATGCATTCCGGCAGGTCGAGCACGAAGATTTTGCCGTCGCCGATATTGCCGGTGCGCGCTCCCTTGATAATGGCGTCAATGGTCGGCTGCACAAAATCTTCGTTCACCGCGATCTGCAGCTCGACTTTCTTGAGCAGGTTGATCTCGGTCGGCGCGCCGCGGTAGGTTTCCTTGTAGCCCATCTGCTGGCCGCAGCCGATCACGTTGAGCGCCGTCATTTTATACACCGCGGCGGCATAGAGCGCCTCTTTCACGTCCAGCAGCTTTTCGGGTTGAATAACCGCAATGATCATCTTCATGGGTGTTCTCCTTTGGTAAAATTACTTAGTCAGGAAGCCCTGGAAATCGGGATAGGCTTCCATGCCGTGCTCGCCGACATCCAGGCCCTGGATTTCTTCGCCACGACTGACCCGCAAGCCGAAGAGTGCTTTAATAATGCCCCACAAGACCAGCGCCAGCACAAAGGTGAAAGCGCCGACGGCCAAGACACCAAAGGCCTGGGCTTTCAGCAGTTTCCACCCGCCGCCGAAAAACAGGCCGTTACCGGTTGTCCCGGGCATAATCACTTCCTGGGCAAATAGTCCCACGGCCAAGGTTCCGAAAACGCCGTTGACCAGATGAACCGAGAGGGCGCCCACCGGATCGTCAATGCGGATTTTGTCGAAGAATAACACCGCCAATACCACCAGGATGCCGGCGCCAAGCCCGATGATGGCCGAAGACCCGATACCGACAAAAGCGCAAGGCGCAGTAATTGCCACCAGCCCCGCCAGACAACCATTGAGCGTCATCGAAAGGTCAGGTTTGCCCATGATCAGCCAGGCCGTAATGGTTGCGCTTAAACTCGCCGCAGCGGCCGCGCTGTTGGTGGTGACTACAATCCGGGCAATATCAAAAGAAGCCGCGGCCATCGTGGAGCCGGGATTGAATCCGAACCAGCCGAGCCAGAGGATAAAAACACCCAACGCCGCCGTCGTCATATTGTGGCCAAAAATCGGCCTGGCCGAGCCGTCAGTGCGGTATTTGCCAAGGCGCGAGCCCAACAGCAAGATGCCGGCCAGCGCCGCCCAGCCGCCGACCGAGTGGACGACGGTCGAGCCGGCAAAATCCCACATGCCCAGTTTCTGCAGCCAGCCGCCGCCCCAGATCCAATGGCCGGTCAGCGGATACATCAGGGCCACCAGGATGAACGAGAAGATCATGAACGAATGGAACTTGATGCGCTCGGCCACTGCGCCGGAAACTATCGTGGCGGCCGTTCCTGCAAAAACCAACTGGAAGAAAAACTTGGCCCAGATGGGTACCGTCGCCCAAGCGATAGACGAATAAGCGCCCTGGTATTGGTCGCCGGAGGCCGGAGAGTTGTCCGAACCGGTTACGAACCACAAACCCTTCAAACCCAGGAAGCCGTTGCCGTCGCCGAACATCAGGCCCCAGCCGATGACCCAGAAGGCGAGGGAGGATATGGCGAAGACGATGAAATTTTTTGCCAGAATATTGACCGTATTCTTGGCGCGGCACAATCCCGATTCGAGCATGCCGAACCCCGTGTTCATAAAAAACACCAGGAACGCCGCAACCAGCACCCAGATCGTATCGAGCGCGATCTTGTTGTTGATAATACTCTGGGCGATCTCGGCCGTGAAGACCGGCGTGCTTGAGGGTTCTTCGCAAAGCGCACTACCCAGCAAACCACCCCAGAACAATATGAGAAGCCCGGCGGTCAATCTTATGTTGCTTGTTCTCATCGGCTTTCCTTCCCTGGCGCGGTTGCGCCATAAGTACAGTCTTTTACCTTGCTTGCCTAAGTCAGCGTTTGACTTTGTATAGCAGGACTCATGCCAAGATGTGGAAACTTGTTGTCAAACGCTTGATTTGCTTGAACTTTTAATTTTGCTGGCGGTCAGCCGGCCTTGCGGCGAACCAATGGGCGGAACAAAAATGTTTTTATCCTTGCCAATTAGTTGCAAAAATGTGATTATTCTCGCAGAACCACGGTTAAGCCCCGCAAGATAAAGGTTACCCATGCAAACCAGAACCAATACGGAAATCGAGGTGCTTTACCGCATTTCCCAGGCTATTACCCACCAGCACAATGTCTCCGCCTTGCTGGCCGAGGTGCTCGATATTATTGAAACTGAAATGGGGATGTCGCGGGGCACCCTGACTCTGCGCCAGCCCGGAACTGACATTTTTGTAATCGAGGCTTCGCGCGGCCTGACCGAGGAGGAAAAAAAACGCGGCCAATACCAGGTTGGCGAGGGCATTACCGGGAAAGTCGCTAAAACCGGCAAACCTCTGATTGTTCCCGATATCAGCCGCGAACCGGAATTTCTAAACCTGACTGGCACGCGCCGCAACGCGCGGGTGGCTTTCCTGTGCGTGCCGATTATCCACCGGCGCGATGTAATCGGCACGATCAGCATTGACCGTCCCCGCGCCTCCGAGAAGGATCTGAAGAAAGACCAGTATTTTCTGCAACTGGTCGCCAACGTGCTGGCGGAGGCGGTGGCCGGTATCCGCGAGCAAATCGAGGAACGCCAGAACCTGCTGGCCGAAAATATCCGCCTGAAACAGGAACTGGATGAGCGCTACCGGCCGGGCAACATCGTCGGCAACTGCAGCAGCATGCGCGCCGTGTTCCGCCAGATTGCCCAAGTGGCCGACAGCACCGCCACGGTGCTGATTCGCGGGGAAACCGGCACGGGTAAGGAACTGGTGGCCCAGGCCATCCATCATGCCAGCAGCCGCCGGCCGAATCCGTTTATCAGCGTCAACTGTGCGGCCCTGCCGGAGAACCTGATTGAAAGCGAGCTCTTCGGCCACGAAAAGGGATCATTTACCGGCGCGGCTCAGCAACGCAAAGGCCGGTTCGAGTTGGCCAATGGCGGCACGCTCTTTCTGGACGAGGTCGGCGACATCTCGCCCGCGGTGCAGGTGCGGCTCCTGCGGGTCATTCAGGAGCGCACGTTTGAGCGTGTGGGCGGCCATCAAACCATGAGCGTGAACGTCCGCCTGATTGCCGCCACGAGCAAGAACATTGAGGAAGCCATTAAACGCGAAAAGTTCCGCGAGGACCTCTATTACCGCTTGAACGTGTTTCCCATCCATTTGCCGCCGCTCCGGGAACGGCGGGCCGACATCATCCTGCTGGCCGACCATTTCCTGCAGAAATACAACGCGCTGCATCACAAGACCGTCAAGCGCATCTCCACGCCGGCCATTAACATGATGATGATGTATCACTGGCCCGGCAACGTGCGCGAGCTGGAAAACTGCATTGAGCGCGCCGTGCTCTCCACCAGCGACGAGGTCATTCACGGCTACATCTTGCCGCCTTCGCTGCAAACCAGCGAGGCCACCCACACCAGTATTCTGCCGGACGATGGCGCCAGCCTTAAAACCATGGTGGCCTCTTACGAGCGGGAGCTGATCGTGGATGCGCTCAAGAAATTCCGGGGGAACGTCACGGCGGTGGCCCGGCACTTGCGCACAACCAAGCGCATTGTGCATTACAAGATCAGGCGCTTAAGCGTAGAACCGCGCCATTACAAGTAAGTACCACAAAATTCTTCTGCGCTCATTGGTTATTTGGCGAGGGCGTGATTATTTGATCCCTGATTCTTTGCTGGCAGGCAATAGCCGGGTTAAGGGGATCAATGCAAGCTGAAAATCGTTCCGGGCACCGGAAGCCAACCCCAGACTACCGTGCCCGCAATGCCGTTGGTGCCGCCGACGCCGCCGCCACCGCTGTTCACGGAGGCGGATACGGCCCCGCTGGATGTCTCGTATATGCGCCAGACCGCAATCCGGCCGCCGCCACCGCAACTGCCTGTTCCGGCGCCGACACCGCCATTCGCGCGCAACACGCCGTTCGTGCTCCCTTGAAAGGCTTTGCCCGTCAAGTAAATGCCGCCGCCTGAGGCGCCGGGAGTGTTGGCGTAATAGGGACTGCGCGTCGGATTCGCCGACACGGTGCCGTCAATCCTGATCGTACCCGTGGCCTGCAGGCGAATGAGTCCGCCGGCATAGCCGGCCGCGGCATACGTACCGGGCGGCCCGCCGCTGCTGCCCGGCTCAACGGGAGCATTAGAATTACCGTAAGCGCTGCCGCCGTTCCCGCCTCCGCCCTGTCCGCCGTGCCCGCCGCCTCCATCCGACCCACCCGCGCCCGGGCCTCGGGAGGACGTGAATCCGCCGCCGTCCGCGCTTAAGTATCCGCCGACGTCCACGGTCAGATTGCTTACTTGCATAAGAGGCGAGCCGCCGTTGGTAATCTGCGATATGGAATACAAATACGCATTGCTGGCAATGGACACGTTGCCCGTCACGCTCATCAGCAGACCATAATCCGGCGTCGCGGCGTTGGTGTGCGCGCCATACAGGCGCAGCACACAGCCGGTGGACAGGCTCAGATTGCCGCCCACCGAAAACACCGCGGCCACGGCGCCGGTGTTGTATAAGAGAACCCTGGGACCGGTCAGGGAGGCGCTGGGACCGATATCCAGTCGGCTGGTCCCCACCAGCATTACATCGCCGGTGATGGTGAGCCGAAAGCCTTCCTGCGGAAACCGCAGCCAACTGTTGTTCGTCAGCAGGAGGTTGCTCGCTGCCCAATTGGTGAAGCTGGGCGCCATCCATTGCCCGGAGTGGGCCATGTTCGTGCCGAGAAAACGCGCGTCGGTGAAATATAAAGTGCCGATATCGCCGGCTATTCCACTGCCGCTCGGCGTGGCGCCCGCCGCCGAAAATACGCCGGTCGGGTTGGCCACGGCATCTTGCGCGGCGGAGTCATAGATGACGGCAATGCGACCGCCGCCGCCGCCGCCGCCCGATCCGCCGCTCGCTGATCCGCCGCCATTGGCATACAGCGCTCCGCCGCCCGTAAAGATCTTGCACTGCAGGTATATGCCGCCGCCCGATCCGCCGCCGGTATAGAATTCCCCCGCGATACCGTTGGCCGTCAGTGTCCCGTTATTGGTCACGGTGTTGGTTGCTACGATTCTGATCAGCCCGCCGCCGATGCCGGACAGGAGATAGGTGGCACTCCACGCGCCGCCGCAACTGCCGGGTCGTAACGGCGCCTCCGGCAGGCCATACGGCGCGCCATTTGAGCCACTGGCGGCGCTGCCACCCGTCCCCCCATAGCCGCCACCGCCTGCGCCGAAATATCCCGATATCCCCCTCCCGCCGCCGCCGGGTCCAAAACCTTCACCATTAACCGTTCGACCCCAATAGCCCTGGCCATTCGCATTGATGCCACCGCCGGCCGCCACCATCAGATTTGACATCTGCAGCAGGGAGCAGCCGCCATTCGTGATCTGCGAAACCGGATAGATCCAGGCATTGCTGGCGATAGACACGTCGCCCGTCACGCTCATCAGGAGACTGTAGTCCGGCGTTGTGGCATTCGTGTGCCCGGCGTAGAGATAAATCGCGCAATTGCCGGCCAGGCTAATATTGCCGCCCACCGAGAACACGGCGGCTGACGTATTGGTGTTGAACAGGGTGTACTTATAGGAAGTCCCGGGAATAACACCAAAGACATAACTGTTGCCGCCGATATCCAGCCGGCTAGTCCCCGCCATGACGATGCCGCCGGTGACGGTCAGCCGGAGACCTTCCTGTGGAAAACGCAGCCAGCTATTCGTCAAGAGCAGGCTGCTTACACTCCAGATATTGGTGGCCGACAGCAGTTGCCCCACGTGGCGCATGGTTGTGCTGAAAAAACGCGTGTCGGCAAAGTACAAAGTGCCGATATCGCCGTCTTGCCAGCTCGCCGTGCCGCGCGCCGCGGAGAATACACCGGTCGGGTCGTTTGTCCCGGATTGAGCCGTTAAATCGTAAATCACGGCGATCCGTCCGCCGCCGCCGCCGCCCCCGCCGCCGCTGGTGTTGCTGCCGCCAATTGCGCTCGGCGAGCCGCCGCCCGAAAAGGTCCGGCATTCTATGTAGATCCCGCCGCCCGATCCGCCGCCCCCATAGGTGGCTCCACCGGCAGCGCCGTTGGCGAATATGGTTCCATCCACCAGCACGGCGCCGGCCGCTTCAATCCTGATCAGCCCCCCGCCGGCGCCGCCGGCGCCAGAAAGGCTGGGAAAAGCGCCGCCGCCACTGCCGGGATAGTCCGGCGCAGCCGCTGCGCCATAAGGCGCGCTGCCCGTTGCGACGCTGCCGTAACCGCTTCCCACGCCGTTGCCGGAACTGCCGCCGCGCCCGCCATAACCGCCGCCGCCACCGTGGCCCGCGCCTGAGATCCCCCGCGCTCCACCTCCTGGTCCTGAGCCTGGCACTGCGCTTCCGGATGGAGCGCCCATATAGCCCTTGCCGTCCACATCAATTTTGCCGTTGTCTGCAATGGAAAGATTCGAACAAACAATCCATACCCGGTTTGACATCCAGCCGTTGCTGAAAGCAGCCGGGATGGTCATGACGGCGTTGGTCAGGATGGTGACATTGGTTGCCGTCAGGCTTGTGTCCCAGTTGGAGAAGATCAGGGTGCATTTATTGCTGAGCAGGATGGAGGAAAGGGAGAATGTCGCGTTGGTCAGGCGCACGCCGATATTGGCATTGGTGATGATCACATCATCGCCGTTTGCCGGGGCATTGCCGCCGCTCCAGTTGGTGCCGACCGTCCACTCATTCGTGCCGCCTGACGGCAACCAGGTCACGGTTGCCGCCCGGACGCTAAGAGCCAGAGCCACCAGCCCTAATCCGGCCATGATCGCCTTCATGGTTGCTCTCATCTTTTATTGTTGATCAACGGATTTATTGACACGAAGAATCTTCAGCAAAAAAGACAAAAAACTGTGCTGCCATTTGAATCACGGCTACGCGCTGAAATCGTAGTAGAAGGCGGAGAGTGCCCGGATGCTCTGGCTGATCTGGTCCATCAGCGTGGGGTGCACCGCCTTGTTGATGCGCATGATGGCCAGCGACTCATTGACCTTGAGGGAGTGCGGATTGCGCACGTCCTCAATGTTGATATTGGCGGCGGCGAGGCCCGATCCGATCTGGCCAAGAACGCCGGGACGATCCTCGTAAATGAAAAATACCGTCGGCCCCCTGGGCTCGAAATACAGCCGGTCAAAGTCGTTAATCCGCGCGATCATGAGCACGCCTTCCACCACGGTGCCGCGCACGCTGACCCGGCGCAGGCTGCCGGAATCCAGGGTGCCCACGAGGTCAATGGTCATGGAATTCTCAAAGCGCTTGCCGGGATCGGTCGCCTGGTTAGCGGCGGCAATGCCCATTTCTTTCAGAAACGCTTTGGCCGCCTTGTCGTCCAGGGGCTGGTCAATCTGCGCGCCCAGGGCCGTGACGACCGGGATCATCAGCCAGTCGCTGAACGGCTGCAGCAGCCCGTAAAAGGAAGTTTCCAGGCTGGCTAACTTGGCGCCGGGCCCCAGCAAGTGGCGGCAGAGCTTGGTGATGGTGAAGGCCAGTTGGCCGTAGGCTTCATCCAGACCTTCGGGCACTTCGCGGTTGACGATGAAACTGGTAATGCCTTTCTCATCCAGTTCGATCAACTCCTCGGCGGCGCGGCGCGCGGCATTAAGATTGGCCTCTACCGTGTTGGCGCCCAGGTGCGGCAGCATGAGGTCGGCAATGTCGGCCACGCTCTTTTGGCCTTCGGCATCCTTGGGATATACATCGTTGAGAAACCGGATTTTTTTTGCGGCCTTGACCTGGCGCAGCGCCGCTTCGTCCAGAATGCCGGACCGGGCACAGTTGACCAACGTGGCGCCTTCTTTCATCCGGCTGATGAGCGCGCTATTGACCAGACCTCGGGTTTCTTCGTTTTCCGGAATGTGCAGGGTGATGTAATCAGCTCGGGCGAAAAGGTCGCTAAGCTCGACAAGCTCCACCGCCACCTGGTCCGCGCGTTCCTGCGAGATCAAGGGATCGTAGCCCAGCAACTTGACGTCAAAGCCGGACAGGCGCCGGGCAACCAGTTGGCCGATATTGCCCAGGCCGACGATGCCGACCGTTTTGCCGGCCAATTCGCGGCCCATGAACTTTTTCTTTTCCCATTTGCCCGCGCGCGTGGTGAGGTCGCCGGCCACGACGTGGCGGGCGTCTGCCAGAATAAGCGCGACAACTTCCTCGGCCACGGCGTTGGCGTTGGCGCCGGGAGTGTTCATTACGTCAATGCCTTTCTTGCGGGCATACTTGATGTCAATGGTGTCATAGCCCGTGCCGGCGCGGACGATCACTTTCAGGTGGGGCAGGGCGTCAATTATCGCGGGGGTAACTTTTTCGCTGCGCACAATCAGCGCGTAGGCGTCGCCATGCATGGCGGCCAGGGCCGGCAGGGCGGTCTTATCGTCCTGGACCACGGTGTAGTGGCCGTTGGCTTCCAATATCCGGCGGGCCTCGCCTTCAAGCTGGGTAGGAATCAAAACTTTTTTCATTTGCTTTATTATTTCCCTTTCGGTGCGCAGTGGTCAAGACCACCGCAACTCTGCTTCTGACGACCTACAATATACGGGGCGTCGTTCCGGATGCAAGCGGCGTTTTTCGATTGACGCAGTTCGATAGAATGCTGTAAATTACCAGCGATACTAATTTAACAAGGCATACGGCATGAAAGCTTTTCTGCGCAGGGGGGCATAGCGTAATGTCAGTTATTGGGGTGTAGCGACGGTTCGCAAGAACCGCAACTGCCTGCCGTTCTGCCCCTGGCCGACGCTCGGGCAGGCGAACTGTCTCTACACTTGCAGAAGCCTGATGTCATGAGATCAGGTTCCCAAAAATAACTGAGACATACTGGATAGCGGGCAATCTGGTTGACGGCGTTCAGTGATAGCAGTATTATGCCGGCGTTGCTATAAATCGCGAAGTCCGCCAACAATGGCACGGCGATGGATCGCCTAAGCCCTACAATGAAAGCGCCAGTTCATCTTCTTTTGGGTCTGCTCATCAGCCATGTGCTGGTATATCCAGCCCTGGGCGCCAATCGCAATTTCAAGGCTGCCACCACCGGCGACTGGTCTGTGGCTGGCAACTGGGTAGAGGGGTCGGTGCCTGATCACGGCGATGATGTCTACATCACCTATACCGGATCACTGGCCATCATTTCCAGCGCGTCTTCCAACTTAAGCACGTTGACTCTCGGTGGCGGGACAGTAACCACTCGCCTGATGTTCACCAACTGGGACAGCATCCTGTCGGCCACGAACGTTTTCATTCAGACTAACGGCATGATAATGCTGCCGAAAGCTTTCACCAATACCCAGGTGTCGAACAATGTCTATATCGTCTGCTCAAACCTGACCATTGCTTCAGGCGGCTCAATAAATGTAGACACCCAAGGGTACGCTGGGGCGTCACAGACACCAGGTAGCGGACCGGGCGGTGGCTCGGGCTATCAGGCCGGTGGAAGTTACGGCGGACGGGGTGGCGCTGGTCCATCAAGCTCGGCCGGCCCCACTTATGGCAGCAGCAATGCGCCGATCTCGCCGGGCAGCGCCGGCGGCGCGCATACATCTCCCGGTTACCCCGGCGGCAGCGGCGGCGGCGCCGTGCGCATACAGGCCTCGGGAACGGTTACGATCAACGGCACGATAACGGCCAATGGCGGCGATGGGGTGAGCGCCTCAGCCGGTTCCGGGTCGGGCGGCGGCATCTATATCACTTGCAATTCATTGGTTGGAACCGGCGGGATTGTTCGCGCCAGAGGCAGTGGCGCCGGCTGGGGCGGCGGCGGTGGCGGGCGCATTGCGGTGATTTACGATACAAACGTGCAGAGCCAAATCGTCGTTCCATCCATTCTGTTCCAGACCGCGCCTCTCAGCAGCGCCGGATACTACGGCGACATCGGAACACTTTACTTCCCGGACAACCGTTTCTTGACGGAAACCATTCAGCACAGCGGGCAATGGCTGGTTCCGAACACCACCAACTGGAGGCTAAATAACTTCGTCGTCAGCAACACCTGGCTCAGAATCCCGGCCGATGGATTTGAGTTGACGGTCAGCAATCGCCTGCAAGTTGTAGGGACGGATACCAACGTCCACAGGCTGGAGTTAACCAATGGCGTTGTCACCACCGGGGAAAATGTGTTGTTGGATAGAAACCAGCTGGCGCTCAAATCGCTCAATTGCAACGGCAATTTGATTGTGACAAACGGAGGCCGCTTGTATTCATACAGCGGCCCAACCAACGACCCGGCGACAACCAACTGGGGAGCATTGCTCAGTGTTACGAACGACATTCTGATTAAAACCAATTCCGTGATTTACCTCTATTCTCATCTAACGAACGGCGGGGCGCCGTTCGTACGCATGCGGAATTTGACGATTGACAGCGGAGGAATGATCAATGCTGACGGCGGCGGGTTTATCGGACGGTCGCAGGCAGCCGGTTATGGACCGGGCGGAGGATCCGGTTACCAGGGTGGCGGCGGCTACGGCGGAATAGGTGGACAGCGCGGGACAAGCGTGGGAGGTCCAGCTTATGGCAATTCCAACGCGCCAATTTCGCCGGGCAGCGCCGGCGGCGGGCATACATCTCCCGGTTACCCCGGCGGCAGCGGCGGCGGCGCCGTGCGCATCCAGGTCGCTGAAACACTTACACTCAACGGCACGATAACGGCTGATGGCGCCGAAGCGCCAAACAGCTCGGCCGGCGGCGGATCGGGTGGCGGCATTTACATCGTTTGCCGGATATTGACTGGCAGCGGGGGTGGCCTTGTTCGTGCGCGTGGCTGCTCCGGCGGCTATGCCAACGGCGGTGGCGGACGCGTCGCCATCTGGCGCATGTACGACACATCTTCCACCAACATCACGGCTTCAGCCGCAGCCGGGTCAACAGCGCTGGGTGACTCGCCTGGGAACGGCACCGTTGTCTGGGGCCAATCGCCCGTGCCCGGCACAATTTTTTCATTCCGTTAGACGCTGTTATCCTCTGACGGATTGATCGGCGGGTTTTATCACGGGCTTGCCGCGGTTTCCGGGCCTTGCTCCGGCCATTGGCCGCCCATGCCGCTGACGGCCAGCTCGACGTGCGTTAATTGAATGCCCTGCGCGGAAGAATTGTGAATGGCAATCTGATTTTCTCCCGGCCGCACCGCGGCCGATGGCGCTTCAAAGACGCTGACCGGTCTGCTGCAACCCTGGAGCTGGGGAAGGGAATCAATTGCCGGACAAAGCGTTCCGTTCAGGCGCGCCTGGCAAGCTGGCGCTGTTCCGCCGCCGGCGAGTTCAGTTGTCAGCCGGAGCTGCACGCGCTGGCCGGCGGCGGGTATTGGCCCCGTGGCGAGATTGAAAACTGCGCTCGCGCCCGCCGGACAGAGTCGGGGCAGCGTCGGGGCCTTAAGCTCCTCCGGCGCGAAAGTATCGGGTTGGGTAATGATATGCCGCCGCGACAGGCCGCTCAGGGTTTGCAGGCTGCCAACCTCGCGCAACATCTGCCGGTAAGACTGGCCGGAATCGGACGCCTCGTATTTCTTGCCGGACAAGCCCAACGGGTTGTTATCCATGTGATTAAACAGATAAACTTGATCCACGCCGCGGTCCCAGAAAGCCGTGGCCGCGCCACGGACCATTTCACGGGTGGTTGCTCTTGACATGGCGCAGGCGCTGCCGGGCGGAGGTTGAAGCGCGGCATCCACCACGCCCGCAAGCCGAACGCCGGTGTCTTTCAATAGCGCTTTCCAGCGCGCCACGGGCAAATCGAATTCAAGAAAGAGAAAAGAACTTGCCGCTACTTTATCAACCAGGCGGCGCTCAGCCCAGGTTGGGACATCGAAACCGAGTCCCAGCGCCGTTTCCGGCCGTGAGGGAACGCGGACGCCCAGTTGGATGGGATGGTTAACTTCCCGGGTGCGTTGGTCGAGTAATTGCCGCACGGCGGCGACAAATTCCGTCAGGACGGCGAGTCCCTCTTTTTCCCGCCCGGGTTTGAAATAATAGGGGTTCCGCATCCAGTCGAGCTCAAACCCGTCCAGGTCGTAGCGCGCAATAAGCTCGCGGGCGTAGCTGAGTTGATATTCAAAAACCTCCGGAATTGCGTAATCGAAGCATTGGCCGTTGTAGCCATCCACTTGCGGCGGCGTGCGCCGGTATTCCGGGTGCTCCTTCCAGAAGCGGTCGTGAATGCAATGGTCGGGGTTGTTCACGTAATGGACGTCGTTCATTCGCATACTGAGCCAGGTCCGCAGACCGCGCCGGCGTCGGCGCGCGATCCAGCGCGCATAAGGATCGAGACCTTGCTGATGGAGGAGCCAGGCATGATAGACCCAGGCATACATCAGCTCCCGGGCATTCGGCCCGCCCGACCAGAGCGGCTGGTCGGGGACTCCCGCAAAGAAGGGCTGGTTTTTGTCAGCCGCGGGATCAAAGCCATCCCAGACGGTTTGCCGAGCAGTGCTGGCCATACTACTGCGCTGGGCGTTAGTGCAGAGGATTAATTCCTCAACCTGAGTATCGGCATACTGGTCCACCCAGGCATCCAGACCCTCGGCGTTCATCTCCTCCTTAGGATGCCATGAAAAAAAATGCGAACTATCTTCGTTCAGCGCTAACATGGCTTTTTGCCCTCCCGGAGCGGCACCATGGCACAAGAAGTGTTTTGCCCGCAAGTAGAAAAAAAGTCGGGTGTTGACACATACTGCCGGGCAGCGTAGATTAATGGTTAATTAAGCATACGGCTGATGGGAAGAACGATGCCCGGTCAATATCTAATCAGGTGGTCGGTAACTATCGGCATCATGTTGCTGGCGTCGCTGCCGGCGGCCCGGGCGCAGGACGCCTATGAGCCCGACGATGCTATCGGACAGGCTTCCAACATTGTCGCCGGCGTGCCCCAGTCGCACCTGTTCACCAACTGGTGGGATAATGACTGGGTCATGCTCACGACGACCTCGAACCGGCCCTACCGCTTCGGCATGACCAACCTGAATGCGGGCAACGTTTGGGGAAGTTTGTCGCTTTACGACACAACCGGAACCAACCAGATGGAGACCGGGGATAATCTTTTTGGCCAGGATACCATCTGGCTGTCGGCATTCTGGAGTGGCACGGGCGGTGTGTATTATGCCAAGGCGGTTGCGGACGCTGGCGGCACCGACCCGGGGCCGTATTGGATGGTCGTTATTGATTATGGCACGGGCGACGTGTACGAAATTGATAATACCTTCGCGGCTGCTTCCAATATTGTCGCGGGGGTTGCGAGTTCCAATCACACTTTGCACTGGCCCAGCGATGTGGACTGCTTCAAGTTCACCAATACCGCCAATCACTTTTACCGGATCAGTGTCACCAATAATAACGTCAGCGGAACTTTAACGCTTGTTGATACTAATGGAACCACCACGCTCCAGAGTGACGATCCGAGCTTAGGCGGCGACGGGATCATTCGCTATACGCTGGGAGCAACCGGTACTTACTTCATTAGCATGGCGGCCACCAGCGCGACGGGGGCCTACGAATTAATCGTGCTGGATTTGGGCGTTGTCCCTGCCGATCCCTATGAGCCGGATGACAGCGTAGGGACAGCCTCAAATATCGTGGTCGGCGTTTCCCAGACCAACCGCACGCTCCACTGGGCAGGTGATCTGGACTATATCCGCTTTACCGGAACGCAATATCATCTCTACGCCATCCAGGTCACCAATGTTTCGGAAGATCTCGATGCCGTCCTGAAGCTCTATGGCGCAAGCGGCTCCAATCTGCTGGACAGCGCGGACTTGGCGCTTGCCGGCGGCGGTGAAGGCTTGACAAACTTTGCGACTAACAGCGGGTCCTTCTACATGGCCGTGACCGGCTACACCGATAGCGCCATCGGCGCCTACCATGCAAGCGTGACCGACCTGGGCACGGGCGATCCCTATGAATATGACAATGCCTGGAATGCGGCCTCCAATCTTGCCGTGGGCGCGTCCCTGACTAATCATACGCTCCATTGGAGTGGCGACGATGATTACATTCGCTTCACCAACCAGGCCTATCATCTCTATGTGATTGCTGTTACCAACGTCGCGACCAGTGTGCAGGTCACGGTCCGGCTTTACGACGCATCCGGAACCAGCCAACTGGTATCTAAAACCGGCAGCAGCGCCGGCTCTCCGGTGATTGTTACCAATTTCCCCTTTACGGATTCTTCCCGCTATATCCGTGTGACCGCCGCCGCCGGTACCGGCGCCTATAGCGTTGCAGTGCAAGAGACCGATTCACTCTCCGCGGACCCCTATGAGGCCGACAATACTTTGACCGCGGCCGTGATCATGGCCGTGGACACTATCCGCACCAACGGCACGATTCATCAGACCAATGACGTGGACTACTTCAAGTTCAATGCGCGCGGTCCGTGCTATTACCGGATCGAAACCACCAATCTGGCTTTGGGCCTGGACACAGTCATCTATCTCTACGACACCACCGGCACCAACCTGCTGGCCAGCGACAATAACAGCGGCGGCGGACTGGCCTCCCGCCTTGAATATAAAATCCCGTCGCCCGGCTGGCATTATATCAAGGTGGCTTCGAGCAACAGCGCCAGCGCCGGCCGCTATGAGCTGCGCCTGACCGACCTGCGCGTCCGGCAACAATGGAGGCTTAACAACATCATTGATACCTCGCCGGTCGTCGCGGATGATGGCACCATCTACATCGGCACGCAGGGCAGTCGCGTCTATGCCCTGACCCAGGATGGATCCACCGCGCGCGAATGGAATGTGACCGGCTACATGACTTCGCCCACGCTGGATACCAACGGCACGATCTACGTGGGCGCCTCGGTGGGCGCCAATGCTTTCTACGCGCTTAACCCCAATGGCGCCACTAACTGGACTTCCCAGCCGGGCTCTCCCGTGTATTCCACGGCCGCCCTGGGCGCCAACGGCAACGTGTATCTTCCCGCCGCCACGCTTTTTCTTTCGCTGCGCTCAGCCCAGGTTACCAATTGCATTACCAACTGGACCGCCTCGCCGAGCGTCGGCATTTCAAGAGGTTCCTGCCCGGCCATTGCCACTAATGGCGCCATCTACCTCGGATCGGCCGGCGGCAATTTCTATTCCTATTCGCCCACGGGGGCTGTGATCCGCACCTGGACTTTGGATGGCGCCATCAACACTGCGCCGGCCATCGGCTCTAACGGCTGGGTCTATGTGCCTACGACCAACGGCACCCTCTATGCGCTCGATCCGGATACCGGCGTCACCAACCGGCTCTGGCAGCTTGACGGCTATACCATGTATTCTTCCCCCGTGATCGCGCCGGACGGCACGGTGTATCTGGCGGTCTACCGCGGCGTCTTCGGCGCCTACACCGGGAGGCTATATGCCTGCACCGCTAACGCCACGAACCTGCTGGTCACCATAACCAATGTCTTCTTCTCCACGCCCGCCCTCGGCGCCGATGGCGTGATTTATATCGGGTCCCGCGATAAATTTTTTTACGCCTTCAATACCAATGGAACCACTAATTACGTTTGGTACCTGGGCTCAACCATTGATTCCTCGCCCGTGATTGACTCTAACGGCGTGGTCTACGTGGGGACCCAGAATCCCAGCAACATGTTCTACGCGCTCTATGGCCCAACCAATAACGCCGGCGGATTCGCCCAGGACTGC
>JACPGM010000055.1 GCA_016188985.1 Lentisphaerota bacterium
ATCGGCCTGGCATTGGGGGTCATGGGCATGATGACGCCCATTATGGCGGTTATTTTTCAGGAAGCGGGCTGTGTAACGGTCGTGTTCAGTTCGACGCTTCTGCTGTGGGCGAAGCGCAGAACGGTGACGCTGTGAAGTCCGGCATTATGCGCATCTTGACGCATGGGAGTTTCAATGTTGGTAGGAGAGGCGCTACGCGCCGCGACGGTCGCCGCACATCGTGCGCCTCCCACACGAAAAAGTTACACTAAGTAAGGGAAGGTGACTGTGCGCGAAAAAAAGCAGGCAAAAATGAAGAAACGGTTGAAAGTTCTGTTTCTCTGCACCGGTAACTCCTGCCGCAGCCAGATGGCCGAGGGCTGGGCGCGGGCGTTGAAAGGCGATGTGCTTGAGGCGTATTCGGCGGGAATCGAGACCCATGGGCTGAACCCGAATGCGGTCAAGGTCATGGCGGAAGCCGGAGTGGATATTTCCCGGCAGTGGTCGAAGCATGTGGATGAATTGAAGGCAGTCGCCTTCGACCATGTGGTGACGGTTTGTGACCAGGCCCATGAGGCCTGCCCGCTCTTTCCGAACAATACCAAAGTTATGCACGTGGGTTTTGATGATCCGCCAAGATTGGCGCGGACGGCAAAAACGGCAGACAAGGCGCTGGAACATTACCGGCGGGTGCGGGACGAAATTAAAGCCTTTATCGAGAAACTGCCGGAGATACTTGATGCCTGACATTTTCAAGAAGGAACCCGTGGAGGGATATCCGCCGGAAGAAGGTTGTTACCTCAGGGGCAACGACTATTCCCCGGTGGCAGTGGTGGTAATCCTGCGCTGGAACCGCGAGGAAACACCGGTGGACATTGAACGGCTGGTGCGCGTCGGCGCCGAAAGCGGCGCGGCCCTGGCCGGCACCTTGCAAACCGAAAATATCGGCATTGAAAAGATCGTTTGCAATGTCGTCGCTAACCCGAATATCCGTTATCTGGTTATCTTCGGGCCGGAATCGCCGGGGCATTTGTGCGGCGGCGCATTGCTGGAGCTGGGCCGCAACGGTATTGACGCCAACAAGCGCATCGTTGGCGCCGAATCGTTAACCCCTTTTCTGTTCAACATTGCCCCGGAGTATATTGACCGGTTCCGCCGGCAGATTACGATGATCAACTTGCTGAACGAAGGGTCGCCGGAAGTCCTCCGCCAGGTTGTCTGGTCTTGTTACCAGGAACAGCCGGTGCCTTTCCGCGACTACCGGCTGGCCGATCCCGGCGCCTATGCCGAGGCGCCGCTCAGCGGCAAGATTACCTGGCGGATAGCCCGGCCGCAGTCGGAACCAAAAAACGCGGAAGAACACTCGCAGGTCGCAAAGGCGCGCCAATTAATGGAACGCATCCGCAAAGCGCTGGAGGAAAAGAAACGCCGGAACTGCCCTGGAACAACAATGCCCAAAACCGGAGCGCCCGATGCCTGAGCATATCGCCAGAAAACTTTCGTTTCTCGATCGGTTGCTGACCCTGTGGATTTTCCTGGCCATGGCCGCCGGCGTGTTGCTGGGCTATTTCGCGCCGGGCGTAGGGAACTGGATCGGCGCCCTGCGGCCGGAGGGCACGCAAACCAGCATCCCCATCGCCATCGGCCTGATCCTGATGATGTATCCGCCGCTGGCCAAGGTCAAATACGAGGAGTTGGGCGATGTCTTCCGGGACTGGAAAGTCCTGGGCCTGAGCCTGATTCAGAACTGGGTTATCGGTCCGATCCTGATGTTCCTGCTGGCCATCGCCTTTCTACATAACCAGCCGGAGTTCATGATCGGGCTGATCCTGATCGGCCTGGCGCGCTGCATCGCGATGGTCATCGTCTGGAACGAGCTGGCCAGAGGCGACACTGAATATTGCGCCGGGCTGGTGGCCTTTAATTCGATTTTCCAGGTGCTTTTCTACAGCGTATTTTCCTGGTTTTTCGTCACCAAACTGCCGCCTCTGCTGGGCCTTTCCGGGGCCGTGGTCAACATCACCATCGGCCAAGTCGCCGAAAGCGTGTTCATCTACCTGGGCGTCCCGTTCATCGCGGGCATGCTGACGCGCCTGGTATTGGTCAGACTGAAGGGCAAAGAATGGTATCACGCGCGATTTATCCCGCAAATCTCGCCAATTACGCTGGTGGCGTTGTTGTTCACGATCGTGGTGATGTTTTCACTGCAGGGCGAAAAGATTATCCGCCAGCCGGGCCATGTCATCCTGATCGCCGTGCCGCTGTTGATTTATTTTGTCGTCATGTTCCTGCTGAGTTTCTGGCTGAGCCGGAAGGCCGGGGCCGATTATCCCAAGACGGCCACGCTCGCCTTCACCGCCGCCAGCAACAATTTCGAGCTGGCCATCGCGGTGGCCGTGGGCGTGTTCGGCATCCACCACGGCGCGGCCTTCGCCGCGGTCATCGGACCGCTGGTGGAAGTCCCGGCGCTGATCGCTCTGGTGAACGTAGCGCTCTTCTTCCGCCGCAGATATTTTGCGGCGTTGCTCCAGCCGGCCAGGCAACCGAAAACAACTTGACCAGCCTGGCCGGCTGACGGCATACTGACGGCCGCAAGCGCGTTGCTTTTTTTAGCAATCATTACCGGGGAATGTTATGCCGACCAATAGGCCGGGATCGAACGGGACGCGCATTTTGTCGGGCATTCTGATCAAATGGACTTTGGCCGCGATGCTCGCGCTCGCGGCCGGGGTCCAGACGCTCGGCGGAAAGGAGGAAGCCATGCCGGACCTGAAAGGCAAAAAGGTGTTGATGATAATTGCGGCGACGGATTTCCGCGACGAGGAGTTTTTCGAGCCATATAACCGGCTGCGGCAGTGCGGTGCCGCCGTGACCGTAGCCAGCTCGGTGAAAGGCGCGGCCACAAGCATGTTCGGTAAAACCGTGACCGCCGAGCAACCAATTGCGGATTGCCGGGCTGAGGATTATAACGCTATTGTATTTATCGGCGGCTCCGGGGCCAGCGCTTTTTTTAAGAATGCCTCCGCCCACGCGCTGGCCAAGGCGGCCGTGGAGCAGGACAAGGTGCTGGCGGCAATCTGCATTGCGCCGGTCACGCTGGCCAATGCCGGCGTTTTGAAGGGCAAGAAAGCCACGGGCTTTCCTTCCATTCGGGACCAGTTGGCGGCTAACGGCGCCCAGGTAGTCAGCCGTGATGTTGTCCAGGATGGCAAGCTCCTGACGGCCACCGGCCCGCAGGCCGTCCGCGAATTTGCCGCGACCCTGGTGGAGATGCTGGATAAATTTTTCGCCGCGAAAAATTTATGATGTCATGAAAATCCTGGCCATTTGCGGAAGTCCACGGGGCAATAAGAGTCAGACGAAAGTCCTGGCCGAGGAAGTGCTGAAGGCGGCGCAAGCCCAAGGCGCCGCGGTAGATTGCGTGGATTTAAGCGCCGCGCGGATTGAGTTCTGCCAGGCTTGCGAAACTTGCCACCGCTGCGGCGACTGCGTGCACAATGACGATGTCAAGACCATCCTGGCGCGCATGCTGGAAGCGGATGGGCTGATTCTGGCTTCTCCGGTTTATCTCAGCCAGATATCCGCGCAACTGAAAGCGGTGCTGGACCGCTCCAGCCATTTTGTGCATTGCCTGCGGCTGATGGGCAAGTACCTTGCGGCGGTAACCACCAGCGGCGGCGAAGATGGCGCCGAGGTGCACGCGTACCTGCGCCATTATGCCAACATTGTGGGCGCTCAGTACGTGGGCAGCGTCAATGCCCAGAGCCCTTTCAAGCCGGCTGATCTGGCCAAAGCGGCGGCCTTGGGCCAAACGCTGATGGAAGCGATTCAAACCAAGCGGCAATACCCCGAACAGGTTGATGACATCGCCGCGTTCAAACAACACTTCCGCAAGCTGATCACCCTGCGCAAGGACGCCTGGCCTTATGAGTATGAATACTGGCGCGATCAGGATTGGCTCTGACCGGCGCCCTTCACTTGCCGCGCGTCCAGCGCCCGGCCGCAGCCAGCAAATCATCGGCCGCCGCGATGCTGTTGCAGGAAGTAGCCAGCATCAGTAAGGCCGGATCAAGGGCCTTGACCAACGGCTCGACGTGTGCGGCGGGAACATTGATGTGCACAATCTTTCCGGCGGCCTGAATCTTGCGGTAGAGCTCCAGGTGGGCCGGGCCGTTGGCTGGCGTGCCGGCTTCCGGCGAGAACTGGATCACTTTGATATAAGGCAAGGCCAGCAGGCGCGGTAGATGGTGGAAAGCGCCCTGGCCGTCCAGATGATACCAGACGTTGTTAAATGCTTCCCCCGTCCGATCAAGTCCCGGCGCCACAAAATCAGCGAACATATCAACGGAAATCATGCAGCCAATGTCCGCTTGGGTGCTTATGTATAATTCCGGCGCCCAGAACGGCATCCAGCCGGCATTGCCATACCAGAAATCGTGCGTCGGGCGGGACAGCGCGAAAAAATGCCGGTGGAGCGCAATCCAATTTTCCGTCAACTGGAGGATGGCCCGGCGGGTCCATTCCGGATGATCGCTCATCGCCAGCAGAACGTTCGGTGTTCCGATAATAAAAGCCAGCATGTCAACGGCCGGCATGAAAGCGCCGTGGCCGATGAGAAAATCATCTTTGCCGGCGGCCTGCAGCAGGGCCTGGTGAACCGCGGTTACCTTGTGGAGATAAGGATCCTGCCAGTTCAGTTGGAAAGTCGGCGGCTGATTCCAATCCACTTCGATCGGGTCAAACCAGATGGTTTCTTTTGAAAAACGCGGGGTGGCGCCATACGTATTGACAACCCAGCCGGCCATGTTCAGCGTAGAGGGGATCGCTTCGCCTCCGTAATAGGTGTTGGCAAACGCGGCCAAAGCGCGCTGAACGATATAACCGGGATCCAGCCATAAGTCTTCATCCCGGCGAGCTATGGGCAGGGGTTGCTTGTCGCCGTCAGGCGCGGTCACCGCAATACAGGGCCGGTCGCCGCGCCGGTGATGCCAAAGCGCCGTGAGCCGCTCTTTCGCTTCCGGCCAGTTGGGCTTGTATTTCATCGCTTCACGCCTGCCACAAACCCGCCAGTGCCCGCAGTGCTTCCTCGACAAAAACCTGCCCGCCGGCCGGGCTAATCGCGTTGCAATAGATATTGGCGCTGTAGCTTTCCCCGCGCTCGGCGCGCTCGGTCGGCAGGTAGAAGCCATCCCAGCCGAGTTGGGGATGGTCGGTTGCCGCTAACTGGATAAGAAAAGTCTGCAGGGCGGGACTGCGCGCCTTGATGCGGATGCCGTAATCGAGAAATAGTTCGTAGGGACAGCTTACCCAGGCTATCTCGCCCAGGCGGACAACATGCAGGTCAACGGGGAGCGTCGGGGAGGATTGCTGTCGCTCGTAGCGGCGCAAGGCAAGCCGGCAGCGCATCAGGCTCACGGCGCGCCTGCAATTATCCGCCAGTTGACGAGCCGGGTCCGGAGAACTTGAAGGCGGCTGGGCTTCTAGTTGCGCAAGGTCGGCGCGCACCAGATTGATCTCGGCTTCGCTGATCAGGCGGCGGGGCAGTTCGATGGTTTTGACGATGTGCTGCAGCAACAAACTGCCCCGGGCATCCTTTTGGACAGCCGGCAGAACTTCGGTGACGGTTGCGCTCACCCGGCGGGCGATTTCCTCGCGCCGGTCAATGCCTTTCAGCGCTAACATGCGGTTTTCGGCTTCCTTATACCAAAGCAGGTGCGGGGATTGGTCGCCGGCGGCCGCGCATTGGGGCAGGATAAATAAGTTTTTCCCCAGGCGTTGGCGCAACGCCACGCGCGTCTCATGCCAGAAATCTGCGGAAATCTGGTTTATACTTTCGGTTTCCTGGGATGGACAGGCCAGGTTGACGACCACGCCCGTAAGTTTACCGGCGTCATCCCAGGTG
>JACPGM010000056.1 GCA_016188985.1 Lentisphaerota bacterium
CGGCGCCTGGGCGTGATGCCATTGGACGCGGAACGGCCGGCTTGCATTTACGGGCTGACGACCTGGAGCGGCATGCGCATGGAGGCCACGGGCTTTGCCGGCATGACCCTGGCCGAAATGCTCAAGCCCGGCGTCCTGTATTTGACCCAAGGTCATGGACCAAATCACAATACAACCTAACTCGCTCAACGGGCGTCTCCGGCGTGACCGGGCTGCCAATGCTCATGATGAAGCGACTGCCGTTGCGCCGGCCGGCGGCAACCTGGCGGCTGATTTCAGAGCGTAATTCCTGCTCCGTTCCATTCTGTAGAACGCCGATGGCGTCCAGGTTGCCGAGCAGGACTGCTCGTCCGTTCACCCGGCGGGCCACGTCCACGATATCAATTGCAAATCCTTTTTTGCTTTCTTCCAGGGCCAGGGCATCCGCGCCCGTAGCCAGAATCGCCTCCCACTTTCCGGCCGGGTTGCCGCAGAAGTAATAGATGCTATGCATGCCCAGCGAGTGAATTTCATGGGTCAGCGCACTTGCCCAAGGCGCGCTGAGCTTGGCAAAGGCCTCCGGGCTAAGCATGTCGGCAAGACATTCCTCGATCCAGATCAACTCAGTGCCCAGAGCTTTAGCCAGGTGGAGAATGGTAAGTGTGTGCGACAGCCAGCGCCGGCAGGCATATTCCACCAGCTCCGGCCGGTCGGCCGCCAGGATCATCAAGCCCTCAAAGCCCCAGAGATAATAACATTGCCAGAAGGGCGAGCTGACATGATAGAGCGCAGCCTTTGCGCGTCCCATGGTGTTATGCAATTGCGCGGCCAAGTCGCCGTGGCCCTCCGCGAGGAACTGCCGACAGTCAAACGGCAGCGCTTCCGGGATCAGCCGGTCAATTTCTGCCCGCGTAGCGGGCAGTTGTTCCGCATGGACCGACTGGGATTCGCCCCCCGGCGCCCAGCCGCCGACCTGCGGAGCAGCTAACAGCTTTTCTTCGCCCGTCTTGCGATTGACCAAATAAACTTGGCCAGACCGAACCTCTGTCGTCAGCGCCTCACGCTCGGCACGGGAATAAAAAGTCGGCGCCCGGAAAATATCTTGCCCGATCTTGCCGGCGATTTCCCGCAGGAGCTGATGACGCGCTTGCAAATCCGGCGTATGCTTAGTCCACCAGGGCTCAGGCGTCAGTTGCGCCCAATGATCGCGGATATAAATATCCTCATAGCAGATCATGACGGGGATTTCCGGCGTTCCCGCGGGCGCAAACGCGGCTTGGATTTTTTCTTTTCCGGTCATATGATTTGGTTCACCTGAAAAGTATCGTTTTCCAAAAAAAGCAATTTACCATAAACACATTTAAAGATATACAATATCAACCATTCAAATGTAACCTCATATAAGGTGGTAAATAGTAGGGCGGTTTCGCCGAAACCGCCGCGGCGCGCTCGGCGAGTGCGCCCTACCACCCAGGAAACTGAGATATTACATTCAAATAGTCAGGGCCATATGGGAATCTTCCATGATACAGTGCCGGGCAAGCCGCTCATCGGTTGCTCGGTGACGGGCCGGTTGCTCCCGCGGATTCTCCGCCGACAGGGGCTGGCCGCTTGGCTGGGGATGCTGGTTTTAACCGCGATTCTGCTGCAACCGCCGCGGGCCCCGGCCTTAACCGCCCCTTCCACGATATCCAACGATACCACCTGGACGGTAGCCGACAGTCCCGTAAGTATCACCAATTCCTGCACGGTCCTCTCCAATGCCACGCTCACGATTGAGCCGGGGGTCACGGTCAAGGTCAACGGCTCACTCAGCGTCAACGGCCAACTCCAGGCCGTGGGCCTGGCGACCAACCGCATTATTTTCGATGAGCTTAATCCCGGCAGCAAATGGGGTGCGCTTAATTTCAACATAGGATCGGGCAACATTGCCAAGACCAATCAACTCCTCTTTACCACTTTCACCAACCTGGGGTCCTATATCTACATCTCCCAGCAGACCGTTATCTTTTCCAACTGCCATGTTCACATTAACGGGAACTTGTGGAATTACGGCTTGGCCGCTTACGTGAACACCTCCGTCAGTTACCTGGTCGGAACCCGCCTACTGATGGTGAGCAATGCGTTCGAGATCACTTCTACCGGGGATTACGCCGCTAATCCTTTCCGCTTTGTGATTATGGACGGCTTTCCCTCGGAATTCAGGGGAAACACCTTTACGTTCACGGTAACCGGAAGGTACTACGAAGTGTCGGGATTTTACCTGTATGTCAGCAATACGCGGGATTTCCTGGGTCATTTTGTTGACAACGTCATCACCGTGAACACGATTACCAACGGCGCTCTGCTGGATACCTATGGACTACGCTGTACCAGTGATGTAGACGGCCTGGTCAGCAACAACACGATCACGGTTTCCGGCCCGCGAAGTGTCTGGGGCATCTGGAAATATGGCCATTTGCCGGTTGTCAATAACACGCTCCAGGTTGCCTCCACCGTGACCGCCGGCGGTTACGGCGATATCAGCGGCGTGCAATTTGATTCGACTGACGCCGGCACCAATGACCTGATCGTCAACAATCGAATCTATGTGTCCACCGCCGAAAACAATCGGGTCCTTTATGGCATTCAATGTGAAGACGGTTTGACCCGTGGCAATCTGATCGTTCTGCAAAACCAAGGCACCAATGGTTCGGCCCACGGAATCTACCAGGTATATTATCCCGCTTATCTCGAAGGAAATTCCATATCCGTCTCAGCCACGCCCGGCGTTTGGATCAGGGGAATCAACCTGTCCACTCATTACAATACCTCCAGCGTGATCATGGTCTACAACAACCTGATCGTGGGCACCAACATCAACCAGGCCAGCGGGCTTTACAAGGACGCCTCTTGCGCCGCCAGTGTGGTCAATGGCTATAACCTCGTCTACAATTTCCAGACCAACTTTGTGGGCCTGGCCAGCGGTCCGGGCGACTTGACGAATAATCCCCTTCTGACCGATACGAACCTGCATATCTCGGCGACTTCTCCGGCCCGGGATGCCGGCACTAACCGGCCCTGGACCTTCAGCGCCACCGACCTGGACGGTCGGCCGCGGATTCATAATGACACCGTGGATATTGGCGCTTACGAGTTCACCACCAATACAATCAGCGTAACGATGAGCAGCAGCGTAGGTGACCCTACCCGGACATCTTCCATTCCGGTTACCGTGCTGTTCGGCGAGGACGTCAGCGGCTTTACCAACACGGATATCACGCCGGGGAATGCAACCCTGGCCGATTTCAGCATGGTCGGCGCTTCAAATTATACCTTCAATTTGATTCCGACCAACCAGGGCTTAGTCACCGCCGATATTCCCGCCGGCGCGGCCCAGGGAGTTGTCAGCAGCAATTCGAATGCCGCGGCCAGCCAGTTCCGCCGGGTCTACGATTCCATAGGACCCACCGGCGCAATCACCGCGGCGAGCGCTTCGCCCACAAATGCGGCGACGATTATATTTACCATTGGTTTTAATGAGCTGATCACCGGTTTAAGCAGCAATGATCTTACCCGGCTTTCCAGCGGTAGCGCAACGAGCGCGCCGCCGGCCTTGACGGGAAGCGCTTCCAATTACACCGTAACGCTCAATAATGTCGCCGAAAACGGCTGGCTGGGCATCGCCCTTAATTCGAATCAATGCGCGGACTTGGCGGGCAATTCGAACGCGGCCTTGAGCGCAGTCAGTAACCTCATTGACACTACCCGCCCCACCTGCACGATTGCGCGCACGGGGGAATCGCCCACTAATGCGGCCAGCATCGGCTTTGCCATCACGTTCAATGAAAATGTCAACGGCTTTACCGCCAGTGGTCTAACCCTCAGCGCCACTGGTTCCGCCACCGGAACATTAACCAACTTCGGCGGCTCCGGAACCAATTATGCGGTCACGGTTGCCGGCCTCGCTGGCGAAGGCGCCATTGGTATCGAGGTAGCCTCCAGCAATGCCTGGGACCTGGCCGGCAATGGCAATCAAGCCGGCGCGCGCGTGGATTATCAGATTGATCGCCTGGGACCGTTGCTGACGATTTCAGAGCCGTCCGCCTCACTAACCCGCTCCGGCCCGGTTGAATTCACCGTCACCTATCAGGACGCTGCTACGATCGCCTTGGCCGCCAGTAACATTTCTTTGGAGGCGACGGGAACTGCCACCGGACTTGCCCATGTATCCGGGAGCGGAACTGCGGCGCGAACGGTAACGCTCACCAGCATAACCGGCGATGGGACTCTGGGCATTTCCTTGTCCGCCGCTACCGCTTGGGACGTTCTTGGTAATCCCGCCCTGGCCGCCACCAGTACGCCTTGCGTGGTTGATAATACGGCGCCCACCGCAACTATTTCGAGCACCGTCGGCACAACCACCGCCCTGACGCCTATCCCGCTGACGATAACATTCAGCGAGGCCGTAACTGGCTTTGCTCGCGAAGACGCAGCCGCCGGCAATGCCACGTTCAGCAGTTTCAGCGCCGTAAGCGCTTCGCTTTATTCGCTGGAGCTGATCCCGCTCAGCCTGGGCTCGCTAACGGTGAGCCTGCCGGCCAATGCAGCCGCTGATGCCGCTGGTAATGGCAATATGGCCACTGGGCCTTGGATCGCGGTTTATACTTTATCCCCGCCCGGCGCCGTTTCCGCCAGCGACGGCAAATACAATGACCGGGTGTGTGTTACCTGGTCGGCGGCCACGGGTGCGACGCAATATGAAGTCTGGCGAAATCAGGAGGCCGATTCCAGCAAGGCCAGCCGTCTCGGCAGCGCGACCGGAGTGCTGTTTGACGATTTAGCGGCGGAGGCCGACACCATTTACTATTACTGGGTCAAAGCCGCAAACACCATTGGCGCCAGCCAGTTTGGCGGAAGTGATACCGGCTGGCAACTGCCCGCCGCCTCATCTTATCCGGGTGGCGCCGACTTTGATGGCGATGGCAAGGCCGATCCTTTTAAATATTATCTTGCTTCCGACGAGTGGCGCATCCTGCTCTCGGCTGACGCTTATGCCCTTTTTGCATCCTCGCTGGGTGGTTTGGGCGGCATCGGCTATAAACCGGCGCCGGCCGACTTTGATAGCGATGGAAAGGCCGACCCCGCAACCTACCAGATCGCCACCGGCCAGTGGCGAATCCTGCAATCGGCCGAAAGCTATGCCCTGTTCGATTCCTTATTGAACGGCTTTGGCAGCGTTGGTTACTGGCCGGCGCCGGCTGACTTCGATGGCGATGGCAAAGCCGACCCTGCCATCTACCAGATCGCCACCGGCCAATGGCAAATCCTGTTATCGGCTGCGAATTATGAGCTGCTCGCGGCCTCTGGGGAAGATCTGGGTGGAGCAGGTTATGAACCGGCGCCGGCAGATTTCGACGGCGATGGATTGGCTGATCCCGCCGTCTATCAGGTCGCCACCGGCCAATGGCGAATCCTGCTTTCGACGCTGAACTATGCTCCCTTTGTCTCCGCTGCGGCCGAGTCGGACACTAACGACTGTCATGCCGTGCCGGCCGATTACGATGGCGATGCCTTTGCCGACCCGGCCATCTATCAGGAATCAACCGGCTGGTGGTGGATTCTGCTCTCCGGCGACAATTACACTCTGCACGTTTTCAGCCCGGACGCTCTATAGAAACTTGCCCGTAAAGATACACGTTTTTGCATGTATGTTTCGGGAAATTGTTCTTTCGTAGCTGCGCCCGCCCGCCTACCTGCCCACATCGCTGCGCGAAGTGCTGCGGGCGGGCAACGCTGTGCGTAGCACTGCCTGCCCGCAGTGGCTGCGCCACAGGCGCTGCAGGCAGGCGGGCAGGTAAGGGCGTGGATTCTTCTGGAAGCCACGGCGTCACCGCCGCGGCTACAAGAGTCCGCAGAAGCGCACCGTAGCTATCGTCGCGCAGAAGCGGCGCTATGCCTTATTTATCTTCGGCCTTTCTTAGATGTAGCTGCCGACGCGGCCGACGGTGCGCTGAGTTGCACGGCCAGGCGTTCGTCCTTGACGTCCACGAAAATCGTGGCGCCTTCGGCAGGGCCTTCCGCCAGCAGCAGTCGGGCAATGGGCGTTTCAAGTTCCTGCTGCAGGAAGCGTTTCAACGGCCGGGCACCATAGACAGGATCGTAGCCTCTTTGGGCGGCCAGCCGCTTGGCGACCTCGCTCAACTCCAGCTTGACCGAGTGTTCCGTCAGGCGCTGGCGCAGTTCGACGACTTGAAGCTCCACGATTTTTTCCAGTTCGGCTTCGGTCAACGGCTTGAAGAGCACGGTGTCATCAACCCGGTTGAGAAATTCCGGGCGAAACTGCTCTCGCAGCGCCGCCATGACTTGCTCGCGGGCCTCTTCGGAAATATGGCCGGCGCGGTCAATTCCCGCAAACAGATAATGCGAGCCGATGTTACTGGTCATAATGATGACCGTATTCTTGAAATTCACCGTGCGCCCATGCGCATCCGTCAGGCGGCCTTCGTCCAGGAGCTGGAGCAGAATATTGAACACCTCGGCGTGGGCCTTCTCGATTTCATCGAATAAAATAACGCAATACGGCTTGCGCCGCACGGCCTCGGTCAACTGGCCGCCTTCTTCGTAGCCGATATAGCCCGGCGGCGAGCCGACCATGCGCGCCACCGAATGTTTTTCCATGTACTCGCTCATGTCCATGCGCACCAGGTTTTCCTCGCTGTCAAACAAGGCAGCCGCCAGGGCTTTGGCCAGCTCGGTCTTGCCCACGCCGGTAGGCCCCATGAAAATAAATGAGCCGATCGGCCGCTGGGGATTCTTGATGCCGCTGCGCGCGCGCAGGACCGCATCGGCCACCGCCTGCACGGCTTCGTCCTGACCCACCACGCGCTCATGCAGAATGGCGCCCAGGCGCAGCAGCTTCTCGCGCTCGCCTTCCAGCAGGCGCTGGAGCGGAATTTTGGTCCAGCGCGAAACGACCTCGGCAATTTCCTCTTCGGTTACTTCCTCGCGCAGGAGCGGCGGCGCGTTATTCGGGGAGAGCGCATCCAAGGCCTTGATCTTTTTTTCCAGTTCGGGAATGACCCCATGGCGCAACTCGGCCACTTTTTCCAGGTTATAGGCGCGTTCGGCTTCCTCGCCTTCGCGGCGGGCTTTCTCTAATTGTTCGCGCAGGGACTGTTTTTGTGATAGCGCTTTTTTTTCGTTTTCCCAGCGCGCGCGCATGGCCGCGGCCTGACTTTTCAACTCGGCGAGGTCCCGGCGCAATGCCTCCAGGCGCTGAAGGCTGGCGGCATCCTTTTCCTTTTTGAGCGCCGTTTCCTCGATTTCCAGGCGCATGACCTTGCGGGTAATCTCGTCCAACTCCGCAGGCATGGAATCAATTTCCGTGCGAATCGAGGCGCAGGCCTCGTCCATCAGATCAATGGCCTTGTCCGGCAGAAAGCGATCGCTGATGTAGCGGTTGGAGAGCACCGCAGCCGCCACCAGGGCCGCGTCCTGGATGCGCACGCCATGATGGATTTCATAGCGCTCACGAATCCCGCGCAGAATGGAAATCGTGTCTTCTACGGTCGGCGCCTCGACCAGCACCGGTTGAAAGCGGCGTTCCAGGGCCGCGTCTTTTTCCACGCGTTCCCGATATTCGTCCAGGGTGGTTGCTCCAATGCAGTGCAGCTCGCCGCGGGCCAGCATGGGTTTGAGCATATTGCCGGCGTCGGTGGAACCTTCCGTCCGGCCCGCGCCGACGATATTGTGCAGCTCATCAATGAAAAGAATGATCCGGCCTTCGGCCGACTTGATTTCGTTGAGCACCGCCTTGAGGCGCTCCTCGAACTCGCCGCGGTATTTGGCGCCGGCCAGCAGCGCGGTCATGTCCAGGGCAAAGATGGTGTGATCCTTGAGGCCGGCGGGCACGTCGCCGCGCACGATGCGGTGGGCCAGGCCCTCGACGATGGCGGTCTTGCCCACACCCGGCTCGCCAATGAGTACGGGATTGTTCTTGGTTTTGCGCGAGAGGATGCGGATTACACTGCGAATTTCCTGGTCGCGCCCGATCACCGGGTCCAACTTGCCCTGGCGCGCCAGGGCCACGAGGTCCATGCCGTATTTCTGCAGAGCTTCATAAGTTCCTTCCGGGTTGGCGCTGGTTACCCGCTGGTTGCCGCGCACAGCATTGAGCGCTTCCAGAAACCGCTCGGCGGTCACACCGAACTCGCTTAAGAGGCGTCCGCTGGGTGTGCTGCGCCCTTCCGCGATTAAGGCCAGGAGCAGATGCTCGACCGATACATAGTCATCCTTCAAGCGCTTGGCTTCATCGGCCGCTTTGAGGAACAGGCGGTCCAAACGCTGGGTGATATAGACTTTGCCGGCTTCCGTGCCGCCGCCGCTGACGCGCGGCCGGCGCGATAACTCCTGCTCCAGACGCTCCTGCAACGCCGCAATTGAGACTCCCAGCCGCTCCAGCAGGCGCGGCGCCAAGCCGTTGCTTTGTTCAAGCAAGGCGCTCAGCAGATGCTCGCCATCCACTTCCTGGTGGCCGTAGCGCAATGCCAGGGCCTGGGCGGAGTGCACCGCTTCCTGCACCTTCTGCGTTGCTTGGTTCAAGTCCATGAAACATTCTCTCAATTAAGGTCCAACGCGGGCTTTGCCCGCAACCCAAACAAGACAAGCCTCACCACGGAGACCCATGCTTCACCAAAGCGCTTCGCAGGGCAAGCACGGAGGCACTGAGGAAGAGGTTCTCCGCACGTGTTCTCTTCCGACCAACCGTTGCGCGCATTTGCGCAGGACGCTGCGCCCTACGCCAAATGCGCGCAACACTCTTGTAGGGAGCGGGAAGAGATTAATGAGACGGAGTCGTTCTCCGTGTCTCCATGTCTCCGTGGTGAATCCCATATTGCTTTTCATGCCAGAGGCAGATCCGCCTCTGGCGGAAACAACATCTTCTTTGTTATTATACACGCAAAAACGTGTATCTTTACGAGAAAGGTGCTAAACAAGGACATTGTATTTGATAAGGGCAAAAAACGCAAAGAACTAAAGTCGAACCCGACGGCTCCTGCTTTAGTCCTTTGCCCTTAGTGCTACCGAACAACGCTTATTCTTGCTTTACGGCTATTTTTTTGCGCTCCTCCTGCTCGTCCGGCCGCTTAGGCAACGTCACGGTCAGCACTCCTTTCCTGAACACCGCTTCGGCCTTATCCAGATCTATTCCTTCGGGCAAGGCAATATCACGATGAAAGGCCCCGGCGGACCGTTCCAGGTAGTAATAACCTTTGCCTTCCGCCGAGACTTTTACTTCCTTGCTATCCTCGGTCACGTTTACCTTGGGCATGAATGCGCCCGGGATCGCGCGACTTACCGGCGCCAAAGAGAACCCAGGGAAAAAGTCGCCAAAGACACGACTAATATCCCGCTGAAGGTCTAAAACTGGATGCCTTCCAAAAACACCCCAACTGGGCAACTTGCTTTCACTTTCCTTTCTAACCGGAACTTTTTTAATGATGTTCATGGCACCCTCCTTCCTTAATTGGCTCTTACTCAACTATAAAATGAGCATCTTTCATACCAACCCTATGATCAGGAATTAGACCATTCTTTATCTTTTTGAAATTAAATGCCTTACACATATTTCTTACGGAACCACGTTGTGGGATATAGCGCCAGCTTGTCCCTGCAATGGCACGTAATTTTGCGGCCAAGGAGTCATAATGGCGCTTTTAAAAAGACGCTAAATTGCCTAAGCGGGCGTATGTCTGCCATATTTTTAACCCTCGCTTACATCCGCGACGTAAATGGCGACATACCAAACGGTTTTCAGCCCAAGCACCAGCATGAAGATCAGAAACGCAATGGCCATTGACTGTCCGCCCAAATCCGGCGCAGCGCTGACGTAGCCGAAATGGAGCAGGAACAAAGCGAATAACAGATTGAGGCATCCTTCGTAGCAGCCGTGGGCCAGATTGCCCGGCAGGGAGATGACGTTCATAATGAGCCAAGTCACGAAATCGGCCAAGACCCCGCCTATCACCATCGCATCTACAACGCTTTTAGCTTCGGCATCACTGATAGCTAAAAAAGCGCCCAGGCCCCCATAAATCGAAGTGCGGATGACCGATACGAGCGTGCGCGGCGCAAGACTAATTGGTAAATTCATGATGGTTTTGGGCTAAAGCGGGCTATACCCACAACCCGAAAATCAACCACGCGCGGCGCGTGGCAAGCCACAGACTCGTCCCGCGCTTCGCGGGATGGACACTGATGAACACAGATAAATAGGGATCATCCCTGCCAGTATCCGTGTCTATCCGTGTTTATCTGTGGTTCAGATTCTTGTTTTTGATCGTGGTTTCTCATGTATCAGGTACTAATCAATCGGCTCATACCGCCCAGGAACTCTGGCGGGCGGAGTCGCGCAGGCAGGCGAAGGCCTTTTCCGGGCCCATGGCGCTCAGTTGAGCAGCAATGGCCTTTGTGCAGGGCCGCAAGCGGCCGACAGCTTCAAAAAAGGCGTTCTTGCGCCGAAGCTCATTGCCAAATTCGGACTCAGCCGCGGAACCGACATAGGAAAAATCGGCATAGCGCGTGAGCAGGGTTTGACCGACCATGAGGCGGGCCCCGCGCAGAAAGACGGCCTGGTAAGGCTTGAGGGCTTCAACGCCGGTATCGTCCACAAAAGGCTGCCCGTCTTTGTTCATCTCGGTTCCGATGTTTATGGGCAACTGCAATTTTTCCGCCGCGGCAACAATTTCAGCCAACTTCCGCAGTTTAATTTTCCGCAGGTCATGGTCGTCAATGTGGTGGTTGCGTTCGGGAATAATATTGAGCGCGCAACAACCTTGGGCCCGCAGGCATTCCAGCAGCTCCAGTGCATTCGCTTCACCAGGAGCCATGCCATCAAGCCACGTTACCATCGGCAAGGCATGACATTCACGAACCCAGGCGATAAAATCTTTCACCGGCGGAAACATGCGGGCGCTTGGCTGCTCATACCCCAGACCGCCGCGCTTGACCAGTGCCGCGCGGATTTTTTCTTCTATGACCGGGACGTCCTTCTCCCAAGCCGCAACCTCGGATGGCTTTGCTTTCATCAGCCGCGCCCAGAAATCAAGGCGGGCGGCGGTTTTCCTGAAGGTCGCATTGGCTTTTTCGCGGTAGGCGCGGACAATGTGACGTTCGGTCGGGCACAGGCCGGGCGAGAGCGGCTTAACTTCCATTTCATAGTCTACGGCAATCTCCGGCAGGCGCGCGTTGATGCGCGCCACCAGCGCGGAATTACGTTCGGCGGCTTGCTGACGATAGCGCGCCAGGGTTGTTGCCGCACCGGTATTCGCCGGCGGCGGACGGGCAAACCCCGCGCCCATGATATAGACCACGCCCGGCTCGCCGGGCGAATTGATTTCCACCTGAGCGTATTCGGGGAGAAAAGCGCGGGTTTCCAGATTCACGGTGGTTCGCAATCCCAGAGTCAAACCGGCCGCCAGAAACTCTTCCAGTCCATCCAGCACGTCAAAATCGCAAAGGCCGACGGCGTAAAGTCCCTGGCGGCGAGCCTCCCAGGCAATCCGGCTGGGGGAATAGCCCTTGGCGTTGTAGGAAAAAAACGAATGGATATGCAGGTTGACGCGCTCGCCTGGTTCCGGCCCACCGGCGATGTAATGCTCGGCCAGCGTTGAGAGCGCCTGAGAGCGCTCCGTGCGATTAAACGAATCCAACGCTTGAACGAGCCGGGACTGAGCAGCGGGGTTCATCTTTTAATCTTAAATGGACTTTATCTCATTAAACTCGAAATGTTTTCCGCCTCGGGCGGCACCGCGCCTGGCGGAAAAAATGTCTTCGGATATGCCACCTGAGCAGTTACATGGAACTACGAAATACACGAAAGGCGCGAAAATGGGAATGGAAATTGTATTCAAATTTCGCGTATTTCGTAGTTAAAAGTGCCGCGAGAGTAGTAACTATTATTCCCGCACCATGGGGACAAAGCGGACGGGCAGGTCTTCCTGTTGCTCGATTCGGCCGTCTTTTTTCCGAAGGATAACCAGGCGCTGGAACATGCGCCCCACCGGCGCAATCAGGCGGCCGCCCTCCTTTAACTGCTCTTTCAGAGTCTCAGGCACGTCGCTCGGGGCGCAGGTTACGATGATGGCGTCGAAGGGGCTGTATTCCGGCCAACCTTTGTAGCCGTCGCCGGCGAGGACGCGAACGTTTTGGTAGCCTTCGGCATCGAGCGCCGCGCGGGCATGGCGGGCAAGCTCCGGGACGATTTCGATAGTATAGACTTCGGCGCCGCACTCGGCCAGCACGGCGGCCTGATAACCCGAGCCCGTCCCGATTTCCAGGACCTTATCGCCGGGTTTCAGCTCCAGTTTCTCGGTCATATAAGCCACGATATACGGCTGAGAAATGGTTTGGCCATAGCCAATGGGACAGGGATAATCGCCGTAGGCCGTGGAACGGCTGCACAGGTCTTCCGGGATAAACTTATGCCGCTTGACCTTGCTCATCGCCGCCAGGATACGCTCGTCGGTGATGTGATAATCCCGCAACTGCTGCCCCATGGCGCGCCGCGCGGCGGCCCACTCGGGTTCCTCCGCCAATTTTGCGCCGCCTTCGCTGGACTTGCCGATGAAAGGAATCATGCTTGCCACCGTCATAACCAACAGGGCCCAGACCATAATTGCGATCCTCTCTTCAACAAAATGCTACAGCCTTCCATTGCTTGGAAGCTTACCACTCCTCCGCAAAGTTGTCATCGGGAATATTGCCGCTTATGTTTTTTGTTCTTGCCCCGCGGGTAAGTTTTCAACAACATTACCGATTTTTAGTGCCACCGCCAGTCAGAGCTGAACAGCCGGAGGAAAAACCATCGTGAAGCACGCAATACTCAGCATTGGCGCCCTGCTGGTTTCGGCCAGTCTTGCCCTGGCCGCAGCGCCAGGCGCCGTCACCAAGACCGCTTCGAGCGAGCGCAGTCAACCCGCTGAAAACGATTATGATTACGAGCCGCCTTATATCGGGCTGGCGGCTAAACTCGGCACACTTGGTCCGGGACTGGAGGCCACCATTGGCATCATTGAGTGGCTGAACCTGCGCGCCGGCGCCAATTATTTCCGACTGCGGCATGGCGGCGCCGTGAGCGACGTGGATTATAATTTCGACATCAAGCTGGCCGCGGCGCCCTTGCTGGCCGACTGGCATCCTTTCGCCAATGAATTCCGCGTCAGCGGCGGGCTCATCTACAATCGCAACCAGGTGGACCTGGGGGCCACGCCCAATAAAAACACGAAAATCGGCGGCATTGACTTTACCCCTGAGCAAATCGGCGAGTTGAGCGGGTCCGCGCAGTTCAAGCACTTTGCGCCCTACTTTGGCCTGGGCTATGGCAATGCCGTTTTAGACGCTGAAAAAACATGGGGTTTTGTTTTCGATATCGGGATCATCTGGCAGGGCAGTCCCGAGGTGGAGCTATCAGCCAACGGCGGTATGGCCGACAATCCGATCTTCCAAACGGCTCTGGCGCAAGAGGAAAGCGACATCCAGGACGATGCCGACGTTTTCCGGATTTATCCGGTTATTGCCTTCGGTATTTCTTACCAGTTTTAGCTTGCGGCCTTCGGCCTTATCCGCCGGCGGCGCCAAATCACGATCCCCAGCCAGAGAAGCGCGACTAAAGCCCAGTAGGCGCGGATAAACCACGGATGCAGCCACCATCTTAGGCCATTAAAGGCAAAATCGGATAATGGGTAAAGGAAGGGCGTTTGAAAGGGGCCGTGCGGATGGGTAAAGATATCCATAAAGATATGGAAGGGCCAGGCCAGCGCGGGAACGACCAGGGGTTTCCCGCAAAGACGCAGCAGGCCCAAGCCTAAAGAAGCCACAATCAGGCTGTGCGTGAGTTTGTAAAGCACCAGCACATAGGCTGGGATTGCGCTGAAGTTGAGAGGCTCCCCGGTGAAAGCCAGTTGGGTGAAATATATGCCGAGCGAGAAAACGTCAGGTAGCAGCCCAAACCCCGCCGCCGCCCATAAGGTCCAGTCGCAAGCAACCGCCCGGAGCTGCTTATCCACCGCGCCGCGCCGTCCGCCGGCGAGTCCGGTGCGGCTGAAGAGCGCGGCGCCATAGACCGCATGCGCCAGGGTATCCATGATGTTGCGCTTTCTATTTTCCGTTCGGCGTGTTATTAGCACGCACCGGGACGAGGCGCAAACGATTTTAAGCCTGCCGCCAGAGAAAATGATTTGAAAAAGCCGCCTTGCTTACCTACACTGCCGGCATCGGTCCCTGATCGCAAGCTGCATCCCATGAAAAAGTTTTCATTGCCCATCAAGCCGGATTGGGAAGCTTTGGTCGCCTGTATCCGGCGGCGCGGCACGCCACAGCGGGTCCATTTCATCGAGCTTTACCTGGACAAGGAAATCCAGAGTGCGATTGTCGAAGAGTTCGGGCTGCTCAACGGATTGGATGCCACCGACCGCTACGCCGACCTCAAACGGCAGGTGCGGCTTCAACGTTTCCTCGGTTACGATTACATCCGCCAGGGCGTGGACGGCCTTAACTTTCCCTTGCGCTCCCACAAGGTAGCTGATACCGCCGCGCATCAGCGCGCGGCCGGCCGCGAGTTTGTGGATGAAAGCCGCGGTCCCATCACCTCCTGGGAAGAATTTGAGAAGTATCCCTGGCCGCGCGCGGAAGATCTCTCCACGGAATCCCTGGAATGGCTGGAAGCTAATCTGCCGGATGATATGTGCATCGTTGTCCACGGAAAATTCGCCCATTTTGCCGAGTTCCTCAACTGGCTCATGGGCTATGAAACGCTCTGTTATGCGCTCTATGACCAGCGCGACCTGGTGCATGCCATCACCGACCGCCTGGAGCAGTTGTTTGCCGCCGTCCTCGAACGAATGCTGGCTTTCCCGCGGGTTAAGCTGATCTGGGGTAGTGATGACATGGGGTTCCGCGGCGGGACACTCATCAGCCCGGCTGACCTGCGCGAGTTTGTCCTGCCGGGCCACAAGAAAATGGCGGCCATGGCGCATGCGGCCGGCCGGCCCTACCTCCTGCACTGCTGCGGCCAGCGTAAAGAAATTATGGAAGATCTGATCAACGACGTGCAGATTGACGCAGTGCATTCTTTTGAGGACACTATTGAAGATGTTCGCGAGGCCAAGCAGCGCTATGGCCACCGCATCGCCCTGCTGGGCGGCATTGACCTGGATTTTCTCTGCCGCTCTGACGAAGCCGCCGTTCGCGCCCGGGTGCGCGATACCCTGGATAAATGCCTGCCGGGCGGCGGCTATTGCCTCGGCACCGGCAACAGCGTCGCCAACTATGTCCCTATTACGAATTATCTGGCGATGCTCGATGAAGGCCGGCGGTATCGCCCGTGAAAAAGAAAATGACACCCCGTGAACGCGTCCGGCTGGCGCTCGACCATAAGGAACCCGATCGCGTGCCCCGCGACTTGGGCGGGAGCCCGGTTACGGGCATGCACGTCAGTATGGTCTATAAGTTTCGCCAGGCGCTGGGCCTGGACCGGCCGGGCACGCCGGTCAAGGTGGTCGAACCTTACCAAATGCTCGGTGAAATCGCGCCGGATCTGCGGCAAGCCCTGGCCATAGACGTCGTCGGCCTATCGCCGCCGAGCACGCTATTCGGCTTTAAGAACGAGAACTGGAAACCCTGGACGATGCCCGATGGCACCCCTACCCTGGTGCCGGAAGCCTTTAATACCGTTCCGGAACCCAACGGCGATTTTCTGCAATATCCTCAGGGCGACCGTTCGGCGCCACCCAGCGGCCGTATGCCTGCCGGCGGCTATTTTTTTGACGCTATTATCCGCCAGGAGCCCCTGGACGAGGATCACCTGCGCCTGGAGGATAATTTGGAAGAGTTCGGTCCGATTGCCGATGACAGCCTTGCCTATTTCCAGCGCGAAACCGAACGGCTGTTCGACGAAACCGACCAGGCCATCTTAGCCAACTTCGGCGGCACGGCCTTTGGCGATATTGCCCTGGTACCCGCGCCCTGGCTGAAACATCCCAAGGGAATTAGGGACGTCGCCGAATGGTATATCAGCACCAAAGCCCGATCGGATTTTGTCTATAAAATCTTCGAGCGCCAGTGCGAGTTTGCCCTGGCTAACCTGGAAAAAATCCACCGGAGAGTCGGCAACCGGATAACGGCCATATTCTTGACCGGCACCGATTTCGGCCGCCAGGACGGACCATTTATTTCGCCGGAATCCTATCGGAGCCTTTTCAAGCCCTTTCATCGCGCCCTCAACGCTTGGACTCATCAGCATACCACCTGGAAAACCTTCATTCATTCCTGCGGATCGGTGCGGGCGTTTATTCCCGACTTCATCGAAGCTGGTTTTGACATCCTGAACCCGGTCCAATGCTCGGCCGCCGACATGGAAAGCAAGGCCCTTAAGGAGCGGTATGGCGACCGGATTACGTTCTGGGGCGGTGGCGTAGATACGCAAAAGGTTCTGCCGTTTGGGACGCCGGCTGAGGTGCGTCGGCAGGTACATGAGCGCATTCAAGCATTTGCTTCCGGCGGTGGATTTGTGTTTAACGCCATCCACAATATTCAGGCCCTTACCCCCGTGGCCAACTTGCAAGCCATGTATAAGGCCTTAAATGATTTTGGCGGGTATCCGATCAAATAAAGCTGCCCGCGGCAACTTACCCGCCCGCCTGTGGCGCAGCCACTGCCTGCCCGCAATGCTACGCATAGCGTTGTAGGCGGGCGGGCAGGCAAGCTCTACATACCTCCATCGCTGTCTGCCCGAAATGCTGCGCCTAACGCTGCAGACGTACGCGAAATGATGCGGGCGGGCGCATAGCGCCACAAGCGGGGCCACAGACTATCCTGGCACAGACCAATAACATCCATCAGTCCATTCACCGCGGTTTGCCGTCGGCTACTGGCTGATTATGCACAGTTGGCGGATGCTTATCCGCTGGCCTCATTCGTGTTTAACCGCTGCGCCAAACCATGGCCTGCGGCAGGGCAGGCCCGCGGCTTGCCAAGTTTACCAAGCCATGGGTATGGTCAAAGGCATGGCCGGGCAGGCTTAGTGCTCAAAGGCATAAATCCGTTAAGGCGGGCTTGTGCCCGCAACCCAAAGGCAGGGCGAAGCCTCCGGCTGAGCCGCGGCATCAAAGCCGGCTCGGCAGGCCATGCGTAGCGCTTGGCAAGGACGCTTGCCCCGCGCTACGCGGGGCCTCGCCCTACCAAAACATACACGCAAAAAACGTGTATGTTTACGGGAAAGGGTCTAACGTTAGCCGAGGCGATTTTGGCGCTGCCCAATCAAGTTCTTCGGCACACTTTATAAAGTGTGCCGCGGCCAAAGCAGGAGTGCTCAAGCCTGCCGAATGAGAAACAAAAGAACACGTGCGAACTTATGGTGGGGGACGGAATAAACATACTTGCAATCGGCATACTTAAGGAAACCGCGGGCCACAAGCTTGCGTAAATGGCGTTTCAGCGCGCGAACCGAGATGTTGGTCTCAAAGGCCATTTCTTCAAGTTGCCTTGGGCGTTTTGGCATCGTTTTAACAATGAGGATTCGCCGCAAATGAGTAAAAGCCGTGGCATAGCGAAATATGTCCCTGCCCGGATTGTTGGCATGGGCAAAGGTCTTCCTGAGCGTCTCAAGCAAGTAGTCACTATACGGAACGGACCGGTTGGCGCCAGGCCTATAGTAGACCGACGGACCGGATCTACGGGCCAACAACAGTCCCCGGGCGTTCAGTGCCCGCAAGGATTGACTGGTCAGAGATAGAGAAAGTCCCAGCCGTTGAGCGATGTCGGAAACGCACTGGTCAGGGCGTGCGAACAATTCGCCAAGGACCTTCAGCCTTGTTTTGCTGGCCAATACCCGGCAGGTGCGCCACAGGGTCGGCTTCAGAGTTTCTGAATTAGGTAACGGCATGGCACACTTTATAAAGTGTGCCATAAATGTCAATGGAAAAATCCGCGATAGTTGGGAATGAAAAAAGACGTTATGGAAAACTTCAGCGTGAACGCGATATGGTTACCGCCACGCCAATGCCCGGCAGAGCTTGAGGTTTCTCCACGGTAACATCCACGGCCGCGACGCGCTTCTCGCGCAGACAAAGACCGGCCAGGGCCTCGGCCAGAGATTCAAGGAGCCGGAAATGGCTCTTCGAAGCTACCTTCCTGACGCGCTGAACCAGCGCGGCATAATCTATCGTATCCCTTAACCGATCGCGCCTGCCGGCCGCCCGCAGATCCAGGTGCAAAGTAAGATCCACGTTCACGGGCTGCGGTGTTTTGCGCTCGCGCGGATTGACTCCAATAACCGTATTCAACGTGATCCGACTGAGGCGAATCTGGTCCATAGTCTTTCGATCGCTACTCATGAGGATCGAGGAACCCGTCGCGGGTTCCGAGTAGCCTCAATGCGATGGTTGTAGGCTTCATATTCTGACCACCACTGACTTCGCGATGAAATCGTGAATTGCTCTGCGTTTTGAGTTCGAGAGCATGGTGATTACCTCAAGTAGTCCCCATCCTACGGCAATGAAGCCCAGGACTATCGAGACTTTATCTGGCATTGCCCCTTTGTGGAGCATGTAGGATGTGCCATTGAAGATCTGGTTCAGATCATGAGGCAAGAGAGCAATGGTGAGGATGAGTGGCGGTGCATCCCGCATGATGGCCTGCTTGAA
This sequence comes from Lentisphaerota bacterium, assembly GCA_016188985.1. Classification (GTDB taxonomy): domain Bacteria; phylum Verrucomicrobiota; class Kiritimatiellia; order JAAZAB01; family JAAZAB01; genus VSJD01. The sequence goes on from JACPGM010000056.1 coordinate 18,663, forward strand.
GCCGATCTGGCGTGATTCAGAAACGTCCAAGACTTTCACTTTCAGGGCCATTTTCCCTAAGGTCTGTCCGTACTTGCCGTGGAGGCAAATGCTGTAGCCGTACCAGAGGAACGACATAGTTACGTACCAGAGGGCAAAAAAGATTACGGGCATGGAGGAGGCGCAGTTCATGACGTGGATATTTACGATGTAGACAGGAAGGAAAACGAATGAATCAACCCACCCTGCCCAGAATCTTCGCCAGAATGTGCCGTATTTGTTCATAGCATTTCCTGCCTCGAACGGCATTCTCGTCAGGCTCACTCGTTTTACGCCTTTTCCCCCACTGGGGGTCTTACACAGCTATCCCGCCAAATGCCGGCCACTGTCCACAAAGATGATTTGGCCCGTGATGGCTTCCGACTTCAACAGGAAAAGCGCCGCCTGGACCACATCGCGGACGGTGGGACGAATCTTCAAGGGCAACGGCCCGGCCCGCTCGCGCGCTGCGCCGGGAGCATCCGCAATCAAAACCGGCCCAGGCGCCACGGCATTAACCGTAATCCGCGGCGCAAGCTCCAATGCGGCCAGGCGGGTCAAGTCGGCCAGCGATTTTTTGGCGAGACTGTAAGGCACCGCATCCGCCCGGTTGGAGGCGATACGGGTATCGAGCAGGTTGATTACCCGAGCGCGCGCCACCTGCCGGGAAAAGGCCTGTATTATCAGGAGGGGCGCAAGCAGATTGACCTCCCATTCCGCGCGCGCCGCCGCCGCCGTAATCCGCGAAAGGCGCTGCTTATCGAAGATGGCCGCATTATTGATGAGAATATCCAGTTTGCCGGAAGCGGCCAACGCCCGGCGCACGAGGTCCTCGGCGAAGGAAGGCTTCTGGAAATCGCCGGCCACAGTCCAAGCCTTTGCCCCGGAGGCGCGCAAACGCGCAGCCAGGTCGGCCGCGGCGCGGCCGGAGCGCTTATAATGAATTACGACGTTACAACCTTCGGCGGCCAACGCGGCGCAGAGCGCCGCGCCGAGGCGCTTAGCCCCGCCGGTAACCAGTGCGGTCTGTCCTCTCAGGTCCATGGGTCCTCCCGAATCAGGCAACCGATATTATTAAGCCACTCATCGCTAAAAAGCCGTACTGGCCGGCAACTGCGCCGAGCTTGAACACCTACTTGTGCACATAACGGGCCAAGGTCCGGTCATACAAGCGCACCACCCAGCGAAAGGGAGAATAGATCAGACGCAAGCGCACCAGGGCCACAAACATTTCGAGCGAGGCTTTGACCACGTGCAAACGCGAGCCAGCCACGTCGTGCCATGTGCTCGGAATTTCCACAATGGCCAAGCCGGCGCGGCGCAATTGAAAGAGCAGATCCACGTCAAAGGCCCAGCGGGTAATGCCCAGGTGGGGCCGGATGGCCTGGACGGCGTTCGCAGTCAGTAATTTGGCGCCGCATTGGGTATCCGAAATCGGCAAGCGAAACAACACGCGCACCAGCGTATTGAACAGGCGCGAGATCAGACGCCGCTTGAACGGCTGGTGAACACTGACCCGCGCTCCCGGCAACCAGCGCGAGGCAATAATGGCGCTGGCCGAGCCGATCCGTCCAACAAGTTCCTGAAAGGCTTCCGGCGGCGTGGAGCCATCGGCGTCGGTAAAGCCCACCAGGCGTCCCTGGGCTGCGGCCAAGCCCAGCATGATGGCCCCACCCTTGCCGATCGGACGGGCCTCGACAATTACGCGGATCGCCGCATGCGCCCGGGCATATTCCTGGGCAATCTCTTCGGTGCGGTCATGGGAGCCGTTGACCACGACCAGCATCTCATAGTCGCGAGCGTAGCGGGCATTGAAATAAGGCAGGTACTGATCCAGCGTCCGCCCCAGACGGGCTTCCTCGTTATAAGCCGGGATGATGATGGAAAGTTCCATGGTGCCCGCCCTTAGTGCTCAGTTTCGTAAATATTATGATAATGACACAACCTGTTTTGCCGATTGCGCAAGGCGCACGCGAAGGTGGAATACCTGGAAGGTATTTCCCTTCGCGTGGAACGCAGCGCAACGGCAAAAGAGGTTGCGTCCCATCGGGTTGGGCCCATTTTTGTGCCGGGCGGCGTTGGCGAAAGCGGCACGTACTTTTCAGGTACGCCTCCGCTTTCGCCGCCTGGCCCAGCGCAAAAATGGACACAATCATTCGTCATAATACTTACAAATCTGAGCACTTAGCCACCGTTGGGCCGCGCCGCCTTTTGAATCAGGATGCCGCGGCGCTTGAAAGTAGGAATATCCAGGTTCTCGCCATGGACGATCGTTGCTTCCACTTCATTGAAACGGCTACGGCCAAAATCGGCAAATAATTCGCCCTGCCGGGGTTTGCCCGGGGCTACGGCTCCGCCCAAATCTTTCTTGGTCTGAGCAATGCCTTTCAGACCGGGCACAATTATTTCATGCGCTCCTTTCTTCTCCGCTACCAGAAAAGCCACAAATAAGCGGTCCTGCCAGTCGCTGGCGCAACACAAGCCGGCCATCATCAGCGCCTCAGCGCGGCTCATCTTGGAAATTCCGGACATCAGTTGGTCCACGTCTTTCAAGGAAACATCCGGGCCGCCCATTACACTCACCAGCAAAGCTTCAGCCTCGGCCAGCACGGCGCCCTGATTAAGCAGATCATGCTGCCGCACCGCCTCCAACACCTGGGCGATTTTGTTCGTTCCGCTGCCTTCGGCCCAGGCCAATAAGCAGCGTCCATGGCCTTTACGCGCCAGGGCGCGCACGTCGCTCAGGTCCAGGTTAATGACGCCGCGCTGGCTGAGCACACACCACAGAGCCTGCAGGCTTTTAGCCAGCATCGCGGCGGCTTGGCCGAATGCCTCCTCAACATTGGCACGGTCGTTCACCATTTTCAACAAGCGCTGATTGGGCAGACAAATGACAGCATCGGCCTCCGCCTGCAACGCGACAATTCCGCGTTGGGCATGTTCCATCCGGCGCGCACCCTCAAACTCAAACGGCAGCGAGGCAAAGCAAATGGTCAGAGCGCCCGCTGCGCGGGCCGCTTCCACCAGCAATGGGGCCGCGCCCGTGCCCGTGCCTCCACCAAGGCAAACAATTAGAAAGACAAGGTCAACACCTTGGAACAGTGCGCCGATGGCCGCGCTATCGGCCTCCGCCGCGCGCCGACCCATACGCGGCTCGCCACCGGTGCCAAGGCCCTTAATAACCTGGAGGCCGATCTGCAGACTAACAATGTCGGGCGCTTTGGTCAGGCTGCGGCCATCCGTATTAACCAGGGCGAAGCGCGGGGCATCTTTCCATTGCCGGGCCAAGGCGCTCACGATTTGGCAACCGCCATTGCCCAGTCCCACCACCAGCGCGCGCGGCAAAGCCCCGCTCTGCGCCGGCTGATCGCCGGTCATCTGGGAAACGGCCATCGGCCGCGTCGGTTGGACTTTGCGGGGATTAGTCATGACCGGCCCAGTAATTTGCCGAGCAAACCGCCCAGGCTTATTCTTTCGGCGCGCCGATAGGCACCCGAGCGCACGGCGTAGCGCAGCATGCCCAAGGGAGCGGCATAATCCGGGCCTTCATCGGCTAAAGCCATGCCGCTGAAATTCACGGGCTGGCCGATCAGGCAGGGCAGATCAAAGATCTGTTCCGCCAACGCCACGATGCCCTTCAAGTGGACGCCGCCGCCAGTCAGCACCAGCCCGGCGCCCAGTTGCGATGAAAGCCGGTGCTCCTTGAGTAACTCTGCCAGGAGTCCGAACGTTTCCGCCATACGCGAGCGAATAACGGCGCTAAGATCGCTAACGGCCACCGAACAGGCCGGAAAACCAACCTCCGCCGGAACGGCCAGTTGCTGGAAATGCATATTGGCGTCGGGCATGACCGACCCGGCTTTCTGCTTGAGAGTTTCCGCGCGCTTCAGCGAAATGGAAAACGCGATGGAAATATCATTGGTAATGTGATCGCCGCCCACCGCCAGGACGCCGGCCAGGGCTACGGCGCCATCGGCATAGACCAGATAGCTGGTTGTGCCGGCGCCCAGGTCCAGCAGGGCCACGCCGCGTTCCTTTTGTTCGGGGGTGAGAGTGGCCATGGCCGCGCACAGGCCGCTGAAAGCCACATCCGCGACATCCAAGCCAACGTTATGCGCCGCCTGGACGGCGTTGGTCAGCATGGTGCGCATGCCGTGCACCAGGAGCATGTCGAGTGAAAGTTTGGCCCCGCGCATTCCTTCCGGGTTGGCCACGGTCAACTGGTCATCCACCACGTATTTGCGCGGGATGGAGTGAACCAATTCGCGATCATGCGGCAGGTTGACCGCTCGGGCAATATCCATGACCTGCTCGATATCATCCGGCGTTACGCCGGAGGGCGGGTCCGCTACCGGGACGCTACCCTGGTTGGTCATGCTGCGGATGTGCTCACCTGAAACCACCAGAAATACTTTGCCGATTTCGACCTGGCCGCTCTGTTCCGCGCCGTGGATGGCCTCGCGCACGCAACTGCTGACCAGGGCGAGATCAAACACCAGGCTCTTGCGCACGCCGCGGGACGGACAATGCCCCTTGCCGATAAGCATGATCTGCCCGTCTTCGCGCGCTTCTCCGACCAGAGCGCATATTTTCGATGTCCCAATTTCAACGGCTACAATCGGGTCGGCGACCACGACGGCCATCCTTTCTCGGCCTAGTAGGCCAACGCGGGCTATGCCCGCAACCCAAACAAAACAAGGCTCACCACGGAGACACGGAGGCACTGAGGAAGAGGTTCTCCTCACGTGTCCTCTTTCGACCAATCGTTGCGCGCATTTGCGCAGGGCGCTGCGCCCTACGCAAATGCGCGCAACACTCTTGTGGGAAGAGGGAAGAGATCAAGGAGACGGATGCTCCGTGCCTCCGTGTCTCCGTGGTTCCGCCTGTGCGGATCCGCCGGGGCGGAAAATCCCCTCTTGCTTTACATCTTCTTGTTTTTTAAAGCGGTACCTGATGGATCAGGCACTAATACTCCTGGGCGGGAAAATTATTGTCCAGGCGCATATCAATCCAAGCGATGCGTTTATTGCGCGCGGCAGCCTTCTTCAGACTATCCGCCAGGCGCGAGAGCTTCTGCTCCAGATGTTCGCGGGAAAGGGCCGAGCTTTCGCCCATGTGGTCCCAGGCCAGCCGGACCCGCTCGCCTTGCTCCAGATGCAACTCCAGGGCCTGGGCATTGCGCAGGTCAATCGAGGCAATGCGGATGCGCAGGCCGACCGGCGTGGTCTGGCAAACATCCAGGACCTCCAAGGCATTGCGGATGCCCGCGCCACTCAATTGCACGCCTGGCCGGATTCCCGGCAGGGCATAGCCCGTCAGGACCGGCATGGTTTTGGAACCGGAGGCCGGTCCCAGCACATAGCCATCACGGTCAAGCGATAGATAATAATTGTTCACGGCCAGGTTAGCCAGGGCCAGGCGCTCGCGCACATTAATAATCAACTGCCCCGGCAAACGCCGCGTGATCTCCACGGATTTAAGCCGCGGCACTTTCAGCAGCAACTGCTCTCGCATTGCCGTGATATTCACGGCAAACAGGTAATGCACATCGGCCAAGCCGGCATAGTCCATAATGTGTTTGGGCGTGATGATATCGCCCTTACATTCAATCTTGATGTCCCGAAGACGGAAGAGCTCATTTTGCCGGAAGAGCAGCCACCCCAGCGATTGGACCCCCGCCCAGATTAAAACCGCGCCCGCTGCCAGGCCGAAGAGGCTGATTGTTGCGGGCGCCAGCCGGTAGCCCCAGGTTTTACGCCCGGCGCGTTCGCGGGCGCTAAAGCGCAAGATGGATAGCCTCCGGTCGGCCCGGCCCGGTTGCGCCCAATGCCAAGGTTTCGCTTTGCCTCTATGCCACCACGCCATAAATCAGTTCGCCTGAAATTACACTTGATTATGGAAAAAAGTTTATTCTGAAAAAGTGTGGCCTACTTTTCACCTTATATACAAATTAGACTTAATCCTGTCATTCCCGCGAAAGCGGGAATCCAGACTCGCCTGAGCGCAGTGCTCCAGCGAAGCACGGTGCTGACATTTTTGCTATTCCTGGATTCCCGATTAGATCGGGAATGACGGACTGGATAGACTTATTTGTAGATAAAGTCCATCACTTATAATTACAACCACATTTTATAAGAAAGATCCGAAAAAAATAGTTTTGAGCCCATGCGCCAAAATCAATATGAAACTTCCCGCGCGGTCCGTCAAGAGCCAAGATTCACAGCACCTCGGTTGCCTGGGGCAGGACGCGCACGTTCTTAATGAAAGGCAGCAAGCTCATGGCCAGGAGCAATCCCAGCCCGGCGGCCAGAAAGAGCGCCTGGTAAATGCCGAAAGTCAGCGGGCCAAGGTTAACCGACCACGCGCTCCACGCCGAGTTCAGAACCAAACCCGTCAACAACGGCGGAACCGCCGTGCCGGTCGCGCTGAGGGCCATCAGGTTCATAATCAGGACGCGCTCACTGGAAGGCGTCAGATGAAATAACTGCGCCGTGCCCGCTAAACCAGCCGCGGCCAGCCCGGCGCCGGCGCCGATAAGGATGACGATGAGGCACGGCTTGGCCGCGGCCGCCGGCAACGAGCCCACCAGCGCCGTCAGGATCGCCAAGCCGCTCAAAAGCACGTGAACAGCAAAAAAGACCTGGCGCACGCCAAGACGATCTATGGCCCGGCCGGCCAGAACCAGCACCAGAACGCTGCCGACAACTTGCGAGGTGTAAATCAGCGTATTGTCGCGCGTAGAGAAGCCCAGGTGGTTCATGTAGAGCACCAGCGGTTGGCTCATAAATCCGGCCAGGGACACCAACAACATTAAATATCCGCACAAAAACAGGAGCTGCCGGTTGCCCAGGATATAGGCCAGATCATCGCGCCAGGAATTGACCGGCGCGCCGACTCGCGGTCGCACCGGGAGCCGGCCTACAAAGAATTGCCGCGCGATCTGCAGGCTCCCGACAACCGCAAAGACAACAATAAAATTCCACAGCGCCGGATCAAGTCCCAGGAAAATGCCGGCCATAACGCTCGCTCCAAAATAGGCAAGTTGCCATCCGGAGCGCAAGTTGCCAAAAAAACGCCCGCGCCTCGTTGCCGGAACAATATCATGAAGTAGAGGGAACCAGAAGGTTGAGCCCGCATGCTCCAGCGCCTGGCACAAAAAAAATGAAATCAATACGATCTTGACGGTTAACGGGCCCGGCCCGAGCCAAAGCGCGGTCAGCAAAGCCAGACTCGCCGGCAGCGCTACAAGGTTCCAACAGGCAACCATGAACCGTTTGCCATGCCCCGAGTTGACAAGTACCGAAAGAGGAATTCTAAGGAGCGCCATCAGCGCCGCTGTGCTGGCCGGAAGCATGGCCTGCAAATCGGAGCCGCCCAGCTTGAGAATAAAGAGCGGACCAACAGCCGAAGTGCTGATAAATAAATAGAGATGGGTTCCCAGCGCCTGCCCCAGAATGGCCAGGCGCATGCCGAGGGTACGTTGGGCATTGCTAAGGCTTTTATTGGGTTGGACCACTGATCCTGAGGCGGCCATGCGGAGCCATCATGCCGCCAGGAAAAGCCAAATCAAGGAAAAAAGGTAACTACTCACCACGGATTACACGGATGGCACGGATTCCGCCCCGGCGGACTCGTGCTTCGTAGCGAAGGCTTACTTCGCAGAGTAGCATCCGCACGGGCGGAAACAGAGGGACGGTCATACAGTCGGCCCCTTCTTCGCCAAGGCTACGCAGGGCAGGCATTCAACTGGTCGGACCCTTATCAGTGTAATCCGTGGTTCCGCCGGGGCGGATCATGCCTGAGGCAGACCCGCCTCTGGCGGGAAAATATCTTAGAATATGTCTGAGCAATAACGAAAAAAGCTCGTCATGGGACTGGCGGTTGAGGAGGTATTTTGTCCACCGGAGGCGGATCCGCCTTCGGCGGAAAATGCTGAAACCGGCGCAAGCGGCCGCGCCAGCCGGGAAAACGAATGTGCAGCCAGGCCGCCAGCCGGCGAAACGCCCGGACATAAGGCGCCAGGATAAGCGCGCCCGCGCCTAAAAAAAGCCAGCCCGGTAGCACAGGGATGATTATGCCGACCACGCCGATAGCCAGCAAGGTCCAACCGGCGATTTGCCGAATCAAAGGGCGTTTAATAAAGTTCAAAGTTTTTAACCCGATTATCCGCAACACGCCGAAAGTGGTCGCCGAGCGATCCTTACCGGAACAGATCGGAGTGTGTGCCTGTCCTGATGAGTTGAAGAAGGTTGCCTTCGATTCGGTAAACGAGCAACCAGTCGCCCGCGATGTGATATTTCCGGCAGTCTCTGAACGCGCCCTTGAGTTGGTGGTCTCGGTATTGTGGCGGCAGCGTTTGACCTTGGGTCAGGATTTCGATCACGGTTCTGAGATGGTCGGTATTCTTGCCCCTCTGCTGCGCCAGCTTGACGTCACGTTTGAACTGGCTTGTCCGCAGGATCACATACATGCAAGCGTATCCCTATATGCCGAGATCCTTGAAGAGCGCTTCAGTGGTCGCAAACTTCTCGCCATGTCTCTTCCGGGCATCCTCGACGGCCTTCCGCGTAGTCGTGTTCGGGATACGAACATCGAACGGCAAGCCGCGATTAAGTATGATCTGGCGATAGAAGAGTTCAAACGCCGTCGAGACTGACAGGCCAAGAGCATGAATGATGTCTTCGGCCTCGCTCTTGATCTCGGGCCGAATTCGAACTCTGGCCGTTGTTGTTTTAACTGAACTCATCATTGCACCTCAACCCGGCCTAACTGTGCCGGCATTATTGCTGTCCATCAGCAGATGGGCAAGCTTCTTTTTTCACAAGCACTGTAGCACATGGTGAACCACAGCACAAGAGAGTTTCCCGCTTGCCTGTGGTAAGTTAGGTGGTCACGCCACTGGCCTCGGTTCCGCTGAGGTTCATAACATGGGCGATAGAGGACTTGAACCTCTCCGCCTAAAGCTTACGCATTAGGGCGGATAGACGACCTGTGAAGCTCGAATTCCAAACGTCGGTTCAAATATCCTCGCCCGAAGCCTGATTTTAATTATAGTAAAACTTCATAACCATATATTTCAATGGCCTGCCATCCACAATGCGAAGCTTTGGGATGGGCGATAGAGGGCTCGAACCTCCGACCCCTACCATGTCAAGGTAGTGCTCTAGCCAACTGAGCTAATCGCCCTTGAATACGCGGCCATCGTATGCCCCGGCTTTCCTGCTGTCAAGGCTAGCTCCCGCAAAAAACATATTGACGGAACATCTTGAAAGGATAAGCATACGGCCTAAGAAATAGCTCAGCGCTTCCCCCTACCCACCCAAAACAATAGGAGTCACCATGAAAAAACTTTATCGGCAAGCGGCAGCGATCGCGGCCGCCGGCTTGATCGGCGCCACGCTACCCAGCGCGGAAATTGCCAAGACCGAGCTACCCTTGAAACAGGTGGTGCTCTTTACCAGCGGCGTGGCCTATTATGAGCGCGCCGCGGAAATATCCGGGACCGCCCAAACCGAGTTGGCCTTCAAGACCGAACAGATTAATGACCTGATCAAGTCCCTCGTCCTGATTGACGAAGGCGGCGGTCAGATCGCCGCCGTCACTTATGAGTCGCGCGACCCGCTGGAACGCACGCTCAAATCGTTCAGCGTTGACTTAAGCGATAACCCCAACCTGGGCGCACTCTTGAACCGCCTGCGCGGTGTTACCGTGCGCCTCAAGGCCAGCCCGCGCGACTGGACCGGCCGGATCGTCGGCGTGGAAAGCCGTCAACGGCACGTGGACAAGGAGACCTTCGAGGAAAGAATACTCAATCTGCTGAGCGACAATAACGTGCGGGCTTTGCCGCTTGATGCCATCCAGGAAATCGAGGTGCTTGATCCGGTCATTCAGGCCGATCTGGCTGCCGCCCTTAAGGTGCTCGCAGGCAGCCACGACCAGGGCAAGAAAAAGGTGCGCCTGACCTTCAGCGGCGAACGGCGCCGGCTGGTGCGCGCGGGCTATATGCTGGAAGCGCCGATCTGGAAAACCAGTTATCGCCTGGTGCTTGACGAAAAAGACAAAATCCTACTCCAAGGCTGGGCCCACATCGAGAACATGACCGATGAGGACTGGAGTGGTATCACCCTTACCCTGGTATCCGGTCGGCCGCTCTCGTTTATTCAGAACCTGTATGATCCCATTTACATGCATCGTCCCGTAGTCCGCGCCGCCCTGGATGAAAACCTGGCGCCGCCGGAATACGAAAGCGCTATTGGCGGACCTGAGGAAGCTGAAGCTGAGGCGCTAGCCGCCGCGCCCGTGGTTGGTGAAATGAAAGCTGGTGGCAAAGGCTTGATGGCTGCGAGCCGCTTCGAGAAGCGCATGTCGCCGGTGGCCACACTATCCCGGACGCAGGTTGACCGGGCGGCGTTTGCCGGTGTCGAAGCCATGGCCGCCGGACGCGAAGCGGGCGAACTGTTCGAGTACGCCGTGAAAGACCCGATCAGCCTGCCCCGGCGGCAATCGGCCATGATCCCAATCGTCAACCAGACTCTTCCCGGGGAGAAGCTTTCCATTTTCAACGCCCAGGTTAATCCGAAAAATCCGCTCAACGGCCTCGAACTGGAAAACGCTTCCGGACTTTTCCTTATGCAAGGGCCGGTTACCGTTTTGGAAGATGGCATCTATGCCGGAGACGCCCGGCTGACCGATACCGCGCGCGGCGAGAAGCGCCTGCTCGCCTATGCCGTGGACCTGGCCGCTGAAGGCAAGCTCGAGCGCAAAAGCGAGCCGGAAGACATTGTGTCCCTGAAAATTGTGCGCGGCGCCTTGGCCTTGAAGCGCAAATATGTTGACACAGCCGTCTATACTCTCAAAAACAAACGGGATAAGACGCGCGCGTATCTGATCGAGCATCCCCTGCGGAGCGACTGGGAACTGACTGAACCGGCCAAGGACATTGAAAAGACCCGCGATGCTTATCGCTTTCGCGTCACGATCGAGGGCGGCAAAAGCCGGGAGATTCCTTTCCGCGAGCAACGCCTGGCAGCGGAAATCCTGATGCTGGCCAATATTCCCAGCGACCAGGTCAGGTTCTTCATCAACCAGAAGAACATATCCAAGAAGGTGCGTCAGGCGCTGGAAGAACTTGTGGACATGCAAGCGGCGCTGGAAACCGTCCGCCAGGTTCGTCAGCAGAAGGAGCAGCGGGTCCAAGCGATTACCCAGGAGCAGGAACGCATCCGCAAAAACATGCAGACGGTAACGCGGAACTCGGAAAGTTATGCCATGTGGGAACGCAAGCTGGTCCAGCAGGAGAATGAGCTTGACCAGTTAAATGTGGAGCTGGAGAAACTGCGCGCCGACGAACAGCAAAAAGCCGCGGCAATCGCCCGCTTCCTGGCTGAACTGAATGTGGAATAGCACCTGATATGTCAGGAACCGGTATAAAAAACAAGAAAACATAACCAAAGACTTTTTTTCGCCCCGGCGGACTCGTGCTTCGTAGCGAAGGCTTACTTCGCAGAGTAGCATTCGCACAGGCTGAACCCCGCGAAGCGCTGGGCAAGCCACGGACTTGTCCCGCGCAGCGCGGGATGAACACGGATAGACACGGATGGAACTTACTCGCCGTCGCGAAGCGCTATGGCGGAGCGCGGCAGGATTATCAGTGTTTATCAGTGTCCATCAGTGGTTAATTTTCTTGGGTTGCGGGCATGCCCGCATTAGTCCTTCTACGGGAGGATGAGGGAGCAAGCACACCACTTTTGTCAATGTCTATTGGAAGCACATGTCTGGAAGCACGGACGGTCCAAGCCGGCTATTCGAAGTCGAATTGCTGATTCAGGGGTGCCTTTGCCCCTTTGTCTGTCATCCGGCCAGGCGTTGATGCACGGCCATGACAACCCTCTCGGCCGTGACAATAGCGTCGTATGCTTCCTTCTCGGAAGGTATCACGTTGTCACCAGGATAGCGGAATTCCCAGGCGAAGATAGAAAGATTGCGCGCGGGCCCAAGCGCTTCTTTCAGAGAGGCGTCAATCTCTTCGCAAGCCATTGCCAGTTCGTCTAAATCATGCGTCTTGCTGAATAACGTATCGTGAGCGGTAAGAAATGCCTTCATGGCCTTTTCCGCCGCCTGCTGGCAATGAAATAAGGCGTCTTCGATAAGCGGCGGCGCGGCCTCCATATCAATTCGTGCCCCCCGCATGTCATTCTCGGCCTTCTGAAGCCATGCGGCTACTTCGCGTTTTTTACTATCGGCCATACAGCAGTTTTCCTTCACGCGCCACGGTCGCCGGCAGTGATGAAACTACCGCAAGTCCCTCGTCAAATTCCTTGCGGGTGAATACCAACACGTCTTTGGCAACCCGCAATCCCCACAAGGATTTGTAGGCCTGTTGCGCTCGCTTGTACCGCGGGAGCGGTGAATCATGAATAACAACCAGGAAATCATAATCGCTGTTATTATCGGCTTCGCCGCGCGCCCGCGAGCCAAAGAGATAAATCCGCTCCGTCGCCATACTCTGGCATAAACGGCGCACCGCTTCTTTAATAATAGTCTCCGCTTCTTCCGGATGGCTTGTGTCAATCATTGTTCACTGCCACTTTTGGCGTAAAGGCCCATAGCTGTAGCTGCCAGCAAAATAGGCAATAATGCGTTCGTTGTCAATTCGATCATGTTGGGTGTAAGACACATTTGTTGGTCGGATGCGGCGCGAGTTTATGGATTAAGTGTGTTTTGCGTGTGAAGTGTGTCGAATTTGGTTCGAAAAAGGCGGTGGCGATCTTGGGCCGTCTGCGGGCTTCCCATGCTTGCGCATACACGAGTATAGCGCTGCGCGTAGCGCGCCCACATCCAACCCAAGCTTGCCTTTCTTTTTCGAATCCCTCGCAAGCGCGGGCAACCAAATTCGACACACACGAGCACATCGGGCGCGGAAGCGCGCCCGATAAAAAACGCGACAATCTGTTTTGAAGGCAACTGGTTACCAGATAATATCCGGGTGTATTTTTACAGGGACGTTCCGAATTAACAGCCTGCCTGTATCCAAAAGGAATACAATAGATATACACGAATAACGCCAATCGGCTTAGCTTTGCGGAGGGAACGGTCTCGACTCCCGACTGGGCAAATAAGCCTCCGCGGAATCGTGGTAAGCTGAGCAGTTACCTTCCGCATTAACATACTGGAATCGGGATAACCTGTTGACGGTCGGCTGCATCCCGCGCGCAGAGACAGACCCTGGTCAAATGAAATGAGCTCATGGTAGTTTCCGCCAGCGACTCGGGATCATCCCGCAACTTCCGCACCAGATCGGCGAAAAAATTCTCCGGCTCAGGCAGAGACAGTTTAAGCGGCGGCTTATCTTCGCTAATCAAGACGCAGGTATTGAGCGTCAGGCCGGCTTCAATAACGCCGCGACTGCCCGCCACGCGCAGCCGGTCGTCGCCATGACTCGGCGCACCAGGCGGACGCAAGAAATCAAGACTCAGCGTGGCATGGCCGCCGTTGCTTAAACGCAGAATGAGCGCGCAATGGTCTTCGCAATCCGGGTATTGCGGATGGGACATGTTGCCCTGCATGGCCGCCACCGCAGTGAAGCGCAGGCCGGTTACGGACATAATAAAATCCAGCGCATGCATGCCAACCCACGGAATAGTGCCGCCATAACAATCGCGCCGGCCGAACCAAAGCGGGCGATCGGTTCCGAACTTGTAGGTTTTGCGCGCGTTGCATAAAACAATGTCGCCGATCAATCCATCCCGAACGGCCTTGCGCGCCGCCCGAAGCGCGGGATGGGCGCAATTGCCGAGAATCGCGACACATTGAACATTGGCTTTTTTCACGGCCGTATATAAAGCGCTCAGGTCTGCATGGCTCAGGGCCAATGGTTTTTCGCAAATCAAATGGCATCCGGATTGGGCGGCCGCAATGGCCAGCGGAGCAATCTGGTCAAGACGGGTGCTGACCACAACAACCTGAGGGCGCGTTTCCTTCAGCAGGCCAGCGGGGTTTTCAAATACCGGCGCATTGGCGCCGATTTTTAGAGTCGCTTTCAAGCCTTGGGGATTGTCTTCCGGAAAAACCTTGGCCCAGCCGACTATTTCAAACTCGTCCGGGAACTGTTCCAAGGCGGCAAGGACACCGCCGCCGTGTCCCCAGGCTCCAATCATTGCAATAGTTATCTTTTTGATGGCCTTGGCTCTCCCGGAGACATTGGGAGACATTTGGGAAAACATTGGGGTCAAACCAAAGTTTTCATGCCTGAGGCAGATCTGCCTCTGGCGGAAACAATTAACGGCTTCATGCCGGACGAATCACCGAGCCCTGCCCTTGCAAAACTTCCTCGATGGTAGCGATCAGCCTTTTTGTCTTCCGGTCTTCCTCTTTCAGTGTCATTGCCTTTCGGACCTGCCGGCTGGCCGATACCCCCGATTTCATTCCCAGCGTATCCGCCGCGTGGTAGATTGCGCCTGGAAACTCGACTCTGATATGTCGTGGCCTGCGGGCAATCTGTCTCTTCCTTGCCCCATTTGCAAGCCTTAACCTGAATCCTTTGTGGCTGTTGAAAAACCATTTCGGACGCGACGGAGCGCGTCCCTCCATCTAAAAAAACAGTTCTTTTCGCGCATTATGGAGGGCCATGCTCCGTCATGACCGCTCTTCATCGTGTTTTTCAACGGCTTCTGAAGATATGACCCTTATTCATGGTCCCATACGCAATATTAAGCCACTGGATGGCCGCACTGCAATTCGCTTCCGGCGTCTGGATCAGCACATGATAATGATTAATCATCGCTACATACGCCATTACCTTAACACGAAACCTTTCGCTCATTTCGCCTAACAATTCCTCAAAATGCTCGCCGTCCCGGTCATCATGGAATATCA
>JACPGM010000052.1 GCA_016188985.1 Lentisphaerota bacterium
GTCGCATCCACATCGTCCCAGTAGTCGCCCGCACCCGCGTCGGACAAGCGCACGCCCAGGCCAATCAGATCGCCCAAGGCGCAACCTTCCATCTGGTTCAGGGCGCCGGGGTAACAGTTAATCCAACCCATCCGGGGGATGCCCTGGCTCAGCGTGAACTCGTAGGCGCGGCGGACGAATTCGATGACACGCGCATTGGCCGTGGCCTGAGCGTAGGCAAGCAGGCCGCGCAGGGTGATGGCCCGCGCGTGGAAATGCGAGTACCAGTGCCCCTGCTCGGCGCCGGCGGTGAAGGGTGGGTCCGGCCGGCTCGGCGCGATGTGGGCGGGCAGTCCGGCGCGCGCGCCGGTTGGGTCGGGCACGCCGCCCCAGAATCGGGGCAGGAGACAGTAGTTGGCCAGCTTGGTGGCGAGGTCGAGCGCGACGTGGCTGCCGCTACGCTCATACCAATGGGCCGCGCCATAGAGCTGGTGGCCGTGCATGCAGGTGATGCCGCCTTCACTGCCCTCGGTGTCGCGCCCGGCCTCATCCTGGTTGAGCCAGCCCGATCGCGGGTAGGCGCACGGCTCGCCCCAACCGCCCTTCTCGGGGTAATAGCCATAGTCGCCTTTGACAATGAGAATGCGCCGCAGGCCGCCGCACAATTCGTCGAGCAACCGATCGTTATTTGCGCCGCCGCCCAGTTCGCGCCAGACCAGCAGCGCGCGCAGCAGCCGGCCCGCGCCGGCCACGGTGCAAAAGTCCTCGTTCCGGCCCGCGCCGTAAAACTCCGGCGCATACGCGTTGCGCCATGGGCGGCGGGACTCGGCTCGGTCCCAGTATAAACCATCGTCCACACGACTGAGGATGGCGTCGCGGAATTGACGCTCCAGGTCGGCATACTGGTCGCCGCCCGACATCAGGCGCATCAGCGGGAAGGACTCGGCGAATTTCGGATCGCACAGTGTTTCGGCCGAGGCCCAGTGGGAGAGATGCGGTCGGCGCGCGCAAAAGTGGATCAGCCCGTACATCGTCAGCAACGCGGGATCAATGTTGCCGCCCAGCCCATTGATCGCCAGGCGCGCCCGCTCGGCCAGGTCCAGGGTATCCGGGACGGTGGCCTCGTAAAACGCGCCTTCCAGCGCCAAGTTCACCGTGTCATTGTTCATTTAATTTCTTTCCAGGCCCTTAGCTCCGCTTCTCGATCTGCTTGACCAGGTCGTCGAAGATGAAATAGTGAAACGGCAAAAACATATACCAGTAGGTTTTGCCGAGCAAACCGCGCGTCTGGTAATACGCTTTCACGGTCAAGCGGTTCCGGCCATTGACCGGATCAATCCGGAATTCCAGCCAGGCCCGGCCCGGCAACTTCATCTCAGCGCGCAAAAGCAGCAGCCGCTCGGCCTGAATGTCTTCAACCCGCCAGAAGTCAACGACGTCGTTGATGCTGAGGCTGGAATACATCTTGCGACCGCGCGCGCTGCCCACGCCCAGGAGGATTCGGTCCATAATCCCCCGCGCGCGCCACAGCCAGTTGCTGTGAAACCAACCCTCACGGCCGCCGATGTGGGTGATGGATCGGAACAGCCTGGCGGCGCTCTTGTCCGTCAGGATGGCGCGCTCCGCGGTGTACTCGGGCGGTTGTTTAAGCTCGCGCAGTTTAATCGCCAGTTCCCAGGCCGGCGGGTAAGCGTCCGACCAGCGCGTACGCACATCGTCCTGCTCCTCGCGCGTCATGGCCAGAACCAGACTCTCGCGATAGGATAAAGGCTCGAAGGGCACAACGCGCCGGATAGCGTTATCCAGGCAGACCACGTCGTTCTTCAGCCCCGCCATCAGGCACATGGTGATTGGCGCCGGCACGGGGGTCAACAGGCTGGCCAGGTAGGAATAGACCGTAAGATTCGAAAAAGGCACCGGCACAAACAGCTTCTTCCGGCCAAGCAGACTCACCAGGGTCCTGATCATGGACTCGTAAGTCAGAATATCCTTGCCGCCAATGTCGAACGCGCGGCCCACGGTCGCGTCGCTTTCCAGCACACCGATCAAGTATTTGATCACATCGCGCACGGCAATCGGCTGACAGCGGGTTTTGGCCCAGCGCGGGATGAAAATGACCGGCAGATTCTGCACCAGGTTCTTGATGATTTCGTAGGAGGCGCTGCCGGAGCCGATAATGATGGCCGCGCGCAGAATAGTGGCGGCCACCGCCCCGCCTTTAAGTTCTTCCGCTACCTGCACACGGCTGCGCAGGTGCGCCGAAAGAGCCGTCTGCATATCGCCCAGGCCTCCGAGATAGATGATTCTCTTAACCTGCTTAAGCTCGGCCGCCCGGCGGAAGTTCCGGGCATTCAAAATTTCGGCGGCTTCAAACTGCTTGGGACCCAGCAACAGGGAATGAATCAGGTAATAGGCGGTGTGAATCCCATCCAGAGCGCTGACCAGACTGGTGAAATCGGCCGTATCCGCCACGGCGATTTCGGCCCGCGGCCAGCGTTCATGATGTTCGCTTGAAGCGGCCCGCACCATCACCCGCACCGTATAACCCCTGGCCAGCAGCGCCGGAACCAGGCGCCCGCCGACATAGCCGGTGGCGCCTGTTACCAGCACCTTGCCCAACTCCGGCCGCGGCCGCGAGGGCACCTCGTAACGAGATAGCTCAGTTTTTTGGTTCACCAGTTTGCCCTATAGCGTCAGAAACCGCGCCCGTCAATCCGAATCCAATGCCAAGCCAATGCCAACGGCAGCGTCATGCACGGAAAATGTCGGTGGGCCGCAAAGGGCCGCAACGGGGCGCAAAGGGCCGATTCCATAACATAATCCGGGGTGATTTGTGCCGGTATGGGGCGATTATCCCGTATATTTCACAAGCGGATTACTGCTTATGAAAAACAACTTTTTCAATCAGCGCGGGGTGGCGTCGGGCAGGCCGCCATCCACCGGCAGGGTGGCGCCGGTGGTCGGCGTCTGGCGCGTGGCAAAAAAAAGCACGGCATTGGCCACATGTTCGGGGGTTATACGCGCTTTCAGCAGGTTGCGATTGCGGTAATATTCTTCCAGCCCCTTTTCATCCAGGCCGCGCGCGAGCATGCGCGCCGGGCCTACTGCCGCCCATAAGCCGGACCTGTGTTTGCCTTCGCCAAAGACGGCATCGGGCGCGACCATATTGACGCGAATATCGGCGCCGGCCATCTCGAGACTGGCAATCCGCGCCAACTGGTGGCCGGCGGCCTTAGTGGCGCTATAAGCGCCAAACTGGGCGCCCGGCGCAAATACATTCCGGGTGGAAATAAGAATAATATCGCCGCCAGTCGCCTGGCGGCCGAGGCGCCGGCCGGCCTCGGCCAAGGTCAGCAAGGTGCCCTCCACATTGACCCGCTCCAATCGGCGGAAGGCGTCCAGTTCCAGTTCAACCAGGGACGCAACCGCCGCGATCCCGGCATTGACCACAACAATATCCACCCCACCCCACGTTTCCGTCACGGCATCGAACCCGGCGGCTACGGAGGCTTCATCGGTAACATCCACGGTTACGCCCAGCACTCGGCCCCCCGTCGCTCCATCCGTCGCTCCAAGAGCTATGGATGGCAGGCCCGGGGCTATGGCGGGCAGGCCAGGTGCAAGCGCTTCAAGCTCCGCTACTAATTTTTGTAACGGCGCCTTGGCAAGATCAGTGGCGGCCACGTGCGCGCCTTTAGCCAGCAAGCCGCGGCAAATCCCCTCTCCAATGGCGCCGGCCGCGCCGGTGACTAAAGCAATTTCATTTTGCAGCGGCGCGTTCGGGCCGGCGGCGCCACGCTCGACGGAATAGACATTGCCGCCAGGCAAAACAATTTGAACAGGAGGCGCTTTGACCAGTTGCAGCGCTGAGCGCATCTGGCTGCGGAGTTCATCATCAGAAACTTTTGCGTCCAAGCCTTTCAGCGTAAGCGCACCGGCCGTCGCGCCGACGCCCGGCGGGCTCTTTTTAAGCAGGACGCGTTGCCAAGGCCTGTCGGGGTTCCCCGACGGTTCCGCCAGCAGGCCGCGCAAAACAGTGAGCAGCCGTGCATTGAAGGAAGGAGTTGCCTTGTGGGCTTTGGTCGGCATTTCCGAAAAAGTTTTAAAGTTGCCACAAAGATGCACAAAATTCACATAATATTTGCGCTCTACCCTGGCCGAGGCTCGGGCAGGCTTGTGCCTTTTTGCGGCTAATTTTTACGCTTCCCGCGAGACGCTTGCCAAGTATTCGAGCGCCTCGGCCGGTTTCAGATTGGCATGCACGACTTTGCCAATGGCTTTAATCATGGCCTTGGGACAATCGCTCTGAAAGATGTTGCGGCCCATGTCCACGCCGGCGGCGCCTTCCTGGACCGCGTTATAAGCCATGGTCAGCGCTTCCAGTTCCGGCAATTTCTTGCCGCCGGCCATGACGATCGGCACCGGACAGGAGGCCGTGACCGTAGCGAACCCATCGGGGACATAATAGGTCTTGACCAGGTGCGCGCCCAGCTCGGCGCAAATGCGGCAGGCTAAACGGAAATACTTGGCGTCGCGCACCATCTCTTTGCCGACCGCTGTAACCGCCATGACGGGGATACCATAGCGCAGGCCCAGGTCCACCAGGCGGGTCATATTATGGACCGAGCGGGTCTCGAACTCGCCGCCAATGAACACCTGGATCGCCACGGCGGCGACATTCAGGCGGATGGCGTCCTCGATATCCACGGCCAGCTCCTCATTGGAAAGTTCCTTGAGAATGCTCGGCCCCCCGCTGGCGCGCAGGACAATCGGCGCGGCGCAGTCCGACGGGATAGAGGAACGCAGGATGCCGCGCGTCAGCATGAGCGCGTCGCAATGCGGAACGAGCGGGACGATATTGAGATCCACGCGCTCCAGGCCGGTGGTGGGTCCCTGGAAATAGCCGTGGTCAATGGCCAGCATGACCGTGCGGCCGTCCCGGGGATTGAAAACTCTCGCCAGGCGGTTACGCATCCCCCAGTCCAGGGCGCCCGATCCTTTCAGGAAAAAACCGGTCGTCTTAGCGGGAACATCTTCAAAAAACTGTTTGCTTTCCTTAGTGGCATCCACATCCGGCATGGCGAGGCTCCTTTCCTGACGCGCAAGACGTTCATTCTGGTAGACATGAATGGTTAAATCAGCGGGCATCTTCCCTGTTTTTAGAGCAAGTGTCAAGCGCCGGGGTGCGCCCCCCAAAGCGCAGCGTTTCCTTGCCTGGCATCCGGTGGACATGATAGGCTCTTCATGCAGAAACGCCAGACGCCGGATGACGGATGACGGATAACCTCGTCGCTAAATGGAGAAAACATGAAGCGTGTTTGTTTCCTCTTACAAGTTAAGAAAGGCAAACTGAAGGAATACCTGGCGGCGCACCAGGTCTGGCCGGAGATGCTCGCGGCCATTCGCGAGGCCGGCATCCGGAATTACTCGCTATTTGCGCGACCGGACGGCATGCTGGTCGGGTACTTCGAAGCGGAAAACCCGGAACAGTCCCTGGCCGCGCTGGGCCGGACCGACGTTAACCGGCGCTGGCAGGAAAACATGGCGCCCTTTTTTGCTTCAGGCTCGGGCGATCTCAAGAAAGGCGGAATTGAATGGTTGGAACAGTATTTTTACACGGCCTGAGCCATTCAAGCGCATGCGGCAACGAATGAGAAATCTCTTGGTAGGGACGGCTTGCCAAGCCGTCCGCGGCGCTTTCGGCGAAAGCGCCCTACCACACAATGCGGTAACATTATTGTCGCCATGTATAACCCGTTAAAGGCGGCGGTTGGGAACGAGTTCCGGCACGAAAAAAAACGAACGAGGAGGTTAGAAGATATTATGATCAGGATGGCAATCATTGGAACCGGCGGCATGGCCAACGGCCACGCGATGATTTTCAAAACCATCAAGGGCTGTAATTTAACGGCCTGTTGCGACGTCGTGCCCGGACGCGCCCAGGCTTTCGCCGCCAAACATGGCATCCCCCAAGCCTATGAATCAGCCGGGGCAATGCTGGAGCGCGAGCGCCTGGACGCGGTCTCGATTGTAACGACCGACAAAGCCCATGCGCCCATGGCCTTACTGGCCATCAAGCATGGCTTACATGTCATGTGCGAAAAGCCGCTGGCCGATAATTTAAGGAACGCGCGGGCCATGGCGCAGGCCGCGCGCTTGAAAAAGATTATTACCGCCGTCAACTTCAGTTACCGCGATAATCCTGCCACGCAGATGGCCGCGCAAATCGTCGCTTCCGGCAAACTCGGCCACATCCGGCATGTCGCCGGCAGCTACCTGCAGAGCTGGCTGGTGGGCAAGTATTGGGGCGACTGGCGCAAACACGAGGCCTGGCTGTGGCGCCTGAGCACGGCTCACGGCAGCGCCGGCGTGCTGGGCGATATCGGCGTGCATGCGTATGATTTTATCAGCTTTGTTGTCGGGGACATCGCGGCGATGCAATGCAATCTGAAAACGTTTGACAAAGGAGTTAAAAGGATCGGGCCGTATGTTTTGGACGCTAACGACAGTTTTGCCACCATCGTGCGTTTCAAAAACGGGGCTTTGGGAACGCTGCATTCCAGCCGCTGGGCCACCGGCCATGTCAACAGCGTGGCGCTGCAGGTGTACGGCGACAAGGGCGGTTTGGATATTGATTTAACTCGCCACGCCCCGGAAACGCTGCGGGTCTGCCTGGGCAAAGATGTGGACACCAACACCTGGCGGCCGGTGAAATGTCCAAAAACACCCAACATGTATCAGCGCTTTATTACGGCCATTCAAAGCGGCCGCGCAGCTCAGGCAGACTTTGCTGTCGGCACGCGCGTGCAGGCTTATCTGGACGCCAGCTTGCGCTCCTCGGCGCATGGCGGGCAATTGGTTGAAATAAAATAAGCCGGGCTGCTAAAGACGGCAACGCCTGCAACAAAAATGATTGGCCACAAAAAGGCACAAGATTCACAAGATGAATCAGGGAAACAACTATGACCACCCAAAACACCCAGCCTAACCCCGATATCCGGATTGGAACACTGGTAGGCGCGGGAATGAAAGCGCCGGAGTATATCCGCCAGATTCTGCCCTACGGCTTTGAGTCGTTCAGCCTCACGTTCTGGCAGACAACAAAGGGCATTAACTGGCAGCGCCTGGCCGCAGAGGTGAAGGAAGTCCTGGCCGGCAGTCAGGCCGTGATTTCGTCATTGGGCGTGTATGGCAACCCGCTGGAGACCGGCACAATGGACAAGCAGACCCTACAAGGCTGGAAAGAAGCCATTGACCATGCGCATCTGTTCGACTGCGCCATTGTCGCCGGCTTTACGGGCCGAAAGCGCAACCGCCCGATTGACGAGAGCCTGCCGCGCTTCAAGCAGGTCTGGACACCGCTCGCCAAGCGGGCGCGGGATAAGGGCGTGCGCATCGCCTTCGAGAATTGCGACATGGGCGGCAGTTGGCAGACCGGCGACTGGAATATCGCCCACAATCCCGTGGCCTGGGAAATGATGTTCCGGGCGGTCCCGTTCGCTAATCTCGGCCTGGAATGGGAGCCATGTCACCAGTTGGTGAACCTGATTGACCCCATGCCGCAGCTTCAGGAATGGGGCAAGAAAATGTTCCACATTCACGGCAAGGACGCCACCATTTACTGGGACCGGGTCCGCAAATACGGCGTGCGCACCTCCATTCACGAGGATATTGCCCGCAAGAGTGGCTCACAGGGGGCCCTGCCCTTTGCCTATCACCGCACGCCGGGCTTTGGCGACAGCGACTGGAGAGCCATCATCTCCGGACTGCGCATGGTCGGCTTCAAAGGCTCAATTGACATTGAAGGGTGGCATGATCCGGTCATGAAGGGCGAGTTGGAGATGACCGGCCAGGTTGCGGCGCTCAAGTACCTGAAACAATGCCGCGGGGATTTTGTTCCCAATCCGACGGTATGATTCCTGCCGCAGGATCTATAGGGCGTGTTGCTTAAATCAAATCCGGCCTCAATCCAGCCTTCGCAGCCAGAGGCTTTGCTACGGCGGAGTAGGCCGAGGCCGGCTACAGAAATTTATAGGCGGGGTCGTTGACCCCGCTCTTCCGGCCTCAACGCGGCCGGCTACAGAATGCAACCCAGCCTGCAGTCGCTACGCGCCAGCGTTGCGAGCGGGAAGAGGCATTTTTCGCTGTAGCCTCGCTTCGGCTAAGCGCTCTCGCCGTCGCGAAGCGCTATGGCGGAGCACGGCCGGCGGACCCTGGCGTTAGGCCGACGCCCCGGAAAACGCGCCCCTTCGTGGCGCGGCTACAGAACGAAGACGCAAGCCTACCGTCTCACGGCATTAGAATCCAAGAAAACCGCTGAGAGTAAGCACGGTCGCGTAGCCGCTGGCAGAGAGTTTAATCAGCCAATCTCCGGTGGCCGGATTAACTGCCACGGCCTCCGCCCGGCCATCGCCATCGAGATCACCCGCTAGGGCCGCGAAACCCTGAGCGCCTAGAAAAGCTTCGGCGGTAGTTGCCGAACCATACCCGGTGCTTGACAGTTTGAATTGCCAGTTGCCGGTGGCTTCATTGTAAACGACGGCGTCCGCGCGGCCATCGCCGTCGAAATCGCCGGCTAAGGCCGAGAAACCCTGAGCGCCCAGGAATGCTGTCGCGGGTAGCTCTTGGGCATAGCTGGTGCTGGAGAGCTTGAATTTCCAGTTTCCGGTAGCTTCCTCGTACATGGCCAAGTCCGACTGGCCATCGCTATCGAAATCGCCGGCTAAGGGTGCAAAGCCCGGCCCGCCCAAAAAGGCTGGGACCAGCAGGTCTAAAGCGTAGCCAGTGATTGACAATTTGAATTTCCAGTTTCCGGTAGCTTCCTCGTATACGGCTAAGTCCGATAGGTTATCGCCGTCAAAATGGCCGGAAACCTGGCTCCAACCCGGGCCGCCCAGGAATGCTTCGGCATCGAGCTCGTTGGCATAGCCCGAGCTGGAAAGCTTGAACTTCCAATTACCGGTCGACTCATCATAGACGCCAAGGTCAGGCGCGCCATCGCCGTCGAATTCGCCGGCCACGCCAACGGCCGCGCTGCGCCGCCAGCCATAATCGGATGAACTGAAGATACTTGTAGTAGCGGCATTGCCGGCCTTGACCCAGTAGTAATAGGTTGTGCCGCCCACCGCAGTGCTATCGCTGTAACTGGTGCTTGCCGTGTTGCTAAGCAGAGTGGCCAGGAGCACATTGAGGAAAGGAGCCCGATAAATCGCATAATTAGTGGCACCGTTGGCAGCACTCCAGGTCACCTGCACATTGTCCAAGTAGAGACCTTTCGAGGCTGAAAGCCCGGTGGGGGCTGCTATCAAAGCGCGGTAGCCCGAGTCCGACGGGCTGAGCGCACTAACTCCCGCGGAATTGGTAGCGGCGGCCCAATAGTAATACACTTGAGCAGGGACAGCGGAGGTGTCGTTGTAATTGGTGGTACTGGTGGGGCTGATAATGCTGGCAGTGTTGGTTACGCTGCTGGTGCTGCGGTAGATGAGATAGCGGCTGGCACCGATCGAAACGGAGAAGGACACGGCGACTTTATTGGTGTAGGCTCCATCGCTGGCGGAAAGCGCAGTCGGCGCGGATAGCTCAATGTTGCCGGAGCTTAACAGTGACTCGCGGAAACCGCCGGGAGTAAAGAGCGCGCGCATGCGGTCAGTTTGATCGCGGGAAAACATATTCATGCAGGCGTCGGCGTTATAATCCATATAGTTTTCCTGTTGATCAATTTGATTGGGGGTCTCGCTGCAGGAGTCAACCGTATTGGTACAACTGTAGCTGGGAGAACTGACCGGCGGCGTGTCGCAGCAGAGATCGCCGGCGGAGCTGCAGGTCGAAGTGCTCATGCCGGCGCAGCTGCCCTCAAAGGTATGATGAAGATTCAACCAATGGCCGATTTCGTGCGTGGCAACGCGCCCCTTGTCATAAGGCGCAGCTAAAACAAAGCTGCCATCATTATAATCGGAGCTCCCAAAACACGAATACTGAACTACCACGCCATCAGTTGCCGCCGAACCTCCTGGCATTTGTGCATAGCCCGCATACGAGTGGAGATTGCAGACCCAGATATTCAGGTATCGGTCCCGGTCCCAGATGTCTTTTCCTCCCTGGGCATCATATTTTACGGCATCATCGAAGTAGAATGAAGTTACCGAAGTGAAGGTTCGGGTTATGCCGTCGGTTGGGTTGCCGTTGGGATCCCTGGTGGCCAACTGAAACTCAATTTCGGGATCGGAAGCGATTCCCTGAAAATTAGTTCGGGTATTGCCCGCGTCGGCATTCAGTCTGCGGAAATCCAGGTTTAAGACCGTAATCTGCGATTGAATCTGCGCGTCAGTAATATTCTGGGTGCTAGTATTGTAGACCACATGAACTACCACAGGAATGGTAATTACTTCCGGCGCTAGCTCACGGGCGATTTGCCGGGCTTTGAAGCGTCGGACATGTTCTTCCAGGACTTCGCGGCGGCGCGCCATTTCTGGATCCTGGCTCAACTGAAATTCAAGGTAGGGCATGGTACCGCAGCGTTCCGGTAAAGAACTACTCTCCTGCCAGGCTTGCGCCGCCAGGATGACCGGAGCGCTCAACAATATACCCGCTAAACCGGTTTTTATCATTGCTGGCTCCTTCACAGGAGTAGCTTCTAAAACAAAGACAGTTTAACACTTAAATTATTTCGTGTCAAATCCGAAGGGCTTGTTGCTTAAATCAAATCTGGCCTCAACGCGGCCGGCTACAGAATGCAACCCAGCCTGCAGTCGCTACGTGCCAGCGTTGCGAGCGGGAAGAGGCATTTTTCGCTGTAGCCGGGGGCGGTGCCCCCGGTATTTTGGAATAATCCGGATTTGTGTCAACACGCCCTCCGGACATCAGCGCTGGCCGCCTAATTCCCGCTCCAGCGCCAGGAGGAAGTCGCGGTTATCGGCCGAAAGGTAGCGCAACTCGCCGCCCATGCGGCTGAAGGTCTTGCAATAGCGCAGGTAATAGGCGGGATTATCCTCGGCGGGCTCGCCCTGCTTATTCCAGTCCCAGTGGGACGGATTCAAGTCCACCACAAAAATATAATGGTTTTTAATCGGCTGCCCCTTCTGGCAGTGCAGATTCTGGGCCATGGCAAAGGCCTTCTCAAAAATCATGGGCGACATCACCGCCGAGCCGATGGAGAGATACACCCCGCCTTCGAGATTATTGACACTCTCAGCGAAAGATAGAAAATCGCGCTGAGCGGTTCGCCCGATGGCGGCGCCCTGGCTCAGGGGGTGGGAGTAAATAATGTCATGCCCAAACATGGGATGCCCGGTAAACGGAATTTTCTCTCGATAGGCGGCAGCCTGCACGCTGAATTGTTTGAAAGGATGCTTGAGGACCAGCGGACCCGGTGGAAGCTCGAAATGCTTCACGGCCGCCAGGAAATCGGCGGCCGCCGCGGCGTGCTCCAAGTCGCTAGCCAGGGCATCTCGCGCCACCCGCTGCAACTCATCCGCCGCAGGAATCAGCAGGCGCTCGTTCTGGATCAGCGCCCCGACCGATTCGCCATAGCCCAATCCTTCATAAGCGCCGGCGATCAACGCCAGGTTAAGATAACGGCCGGTCTCCTCCCAGATACCGAACTGGCCTTCAGCCACGTAGTGGCGCACGTCCTCGCCGCTCTGGCCCTGGAAGGCAAACTCCCAGTCATGGATTATCCCGGCCCCATTGGTCGCCAGATGAGTTAGCCAGCCGTCTTCCATCAGCTTGATCAGGACTGGCGCCAAGCCGTTCTTGATCGTATGCGCGCCAAAAGCCAGGATGACCGAGCGCCCTGCCCGGCGCGCCTGACGCACCCGCGCGGCGGCCTCCTGCACCTTGCCGAGCTGTTCACCGGTCAATGCTCTCACCGTGCCGGGCAGGACGCAATCGCGTTCAATCACGATCTTGTTCTGGCGTTCCTTGAGCGCCCTGATTCTCAACTTGCCGCGATCGAATTGCTTGTAGGGCATGATGGCGCCTGCGCTAGACTGAAGTTTCCGCCTGAGGCGGATCCGCCTTCGGCGGACACAGTTCAAAGTTCACAGTTCACAGCTTCCACCCTCGGCGGACAACTTTCAACGTTCAACATCCAGAGTTCACTACTGCTTTTTCCGCAGCCAGCGCATGATGCCTTGCGCGGCGCGGCGGCCGTCGGCTATGGAACGCACCACGAGCGAAGCGCCGCGGGCCATATCGCCGGCGACGAATACACCGGGCACGCTGGTCAGGCCATCCGCATTGGCGGCGATAATCCCACGGCTATCCCGCTCAACCTGAAGATCCTCCACCAGTTTGGATTTCTTTAACCCGCTGAATCCCATGGCCAGGAGCACCAGGTCGGCGCTCACTTCAAATGCGCTGCCCGGCTTCTCCTTAAAGCGCGGAGGCCCGCCAGGTTCGGCCGACTCCCAGACAAGCTCAACGCATTGCATCGCCCGCACGCGGCCTTCAATGCCGCTAAATGATTTGGTCAGCACGCTCCAGCGCCGCTCGCCGCCTTCCTGATGGCTGCTCGACGAGCGCAAAACATTCGGCCACATCGGCCAGGGCGTGCGCTCGTCGCGGACTTCCGGCGGTTTAGGCAGAATTTCAAACTGCTCCACGCGTTTGGCGCCCTGGCGCAAGGCCGTGCCCAGACAATCCGATCCGGTGTCGCCGCCGCCGATAATAACCACGTTTTTGCCGCCGGCATCAATTGCTTCACCGGCTGGTATTGGCTCGCCGGCGACGCGCAAGTTCTGCTGGATGAGATAATCCATGGCAAAATGAATGCCTTTAAGTTCGCGGCCGGGCACGTCTAGATCGCGCGGTTCCCGGGCGCCCAGCGCCAGGCAGATGGCATCGAACCGGCCCAGAAGGTAGCGCGCCGAAATATCTTCGCCCACGGCCGCGCCCATTTCGAAGGTTACGCCTTCGGCGCGCATGAGATCTATCCGCCGGTCAATCACCCATTTCTCCAACTTGAAATCGGGAATGCCGTAGCGCAGAATGCCTCCCGGCTTTTTATCGCCATCAAAGACCGTTACCGCATAGCCGGCCTGATTGAGCGTATCGGCCACGGCCAGCCCGGCGGGCCCGGAACCGATCACGGCCACTCGCGCGCTCCCGCCTGCAACGCTATGCGTAGCATTGCCTGCCCGCAGTGCCTTCGGCTCAGCCGATGCAGGCGGGCGGGCGCTCAAGCGCTGGGTGGGCGGCTGCGGGCAAACGAGGCCGCGGGCAAAGGCCGTCTCGATAATCGCCAGTTCGACCTGCCGGATGGCCATCGGCTCGTCGTGCAATCCCATTACGCAGGCGGCTTCGCAGGGCGCCGGACAGATGCGGCCGGTGAATTCCGGAAAATTATTCCTAGAGCGCAGCAACTCATAAGCCTCCGCCCAGCATCCGCGATAGACCAGGTCGTTCAATTCCGGGATCACGTTCTCGAGCGGACAGCCGCAGGCGTGGCAGAAAGGCGTGCCGCAATCCATGCAACGGGCGGTCTGTTCGCGAATCTCAGCCTCCGTCAAGGAAAGCTCGACGGCGCTGAAATCCTTAAGGCGCTCTTCCCGGGGCCGATACCCAGGTTCCTTACGTTTGATTTCCAGAAACCCTGTCGGTTTACCCATGGAACGGCTCCTCGCGCGCGGTCGCTTCATCTTCCTTAGTCATCAGGCCGAGCGCCCGGCGGTATTCCATCGGGAAGACCTTGATGAAATACGGCAGGCAAGCTTCCCAGCGCTCCAGAATGCTGGCAGCCTTGCGGCTGCCGGTCAGTTGGCCATGCCGCTCAATCAGGCTGCGCAACTCCTGAATATCGGCCGGCTCAATCACGGATTCAAGGTCAACCATATCGAGGTTACAGCAGGAATCAAACCGGCGGTTTTCGTCATAAACATAGGCGATGCCGCCGCTCATCCCGGCGGCAAAATTGAGGCCGGTGGATCCCAGCACCACGACCCGCCCGCCGGTCATGTATTCACAGCCGTGATCCCCCACCCCTTCCACCACGGCCACCGCGCCGCTATTGCGCACGGCGAACCGCTCGCCCACCCGCCCGTTAATAAAGACTTCCCCGCTGGTGGCGCCATAGAGCAGCGTGTTGCCGGCGATGATGTTGGCGGCCGGATCAAAGGCGGCGCCGGCCGGAGCTTTCACAATAATGCGCCCGCCGGAAAGTCCCTTGCCCAGATAATCGTTGGCTTCGCCCTCCAGAATAAGCGTCAAACCGCGCGCCGCAAACGCCCCAAAACTTTGGCCGGCTGAGCCGCGCAAAACGCAGGTGATCGTGTCATCCGGCAGGCCCAGCTCGCCATGCCGCTTGGCAATCAGGCCGGAGAGCCGCGCGCCCACGGCCCGATGAATATTGCGGACCGGTAATTCCAAGCTGACGGGTGTTGGATTTTCCGCGGTCAACACCTGCTCAACCTGGGGAATGATCTGTAAATCGAGAGAAAGCTCAAGGCCATGATCCTGTTTCTCGGTGCAGCGCGTCAACTCAGACGCCGGCGGCCGGTGCAGGATCGTCGAAAAATCCAGCCCTTTCGTTTTCCAGAAACGGACAGCCGGATTAATTTCCAGCAGGTCGCAGCGGCCGACGGCTTCATCCAGTGTGCGCAGACCCAGGCTGGCCAGCAGCTCGCGCACTTCCTCAGCCACAAAAGTAAAGAAGGCGATAACAGCCTCCGGCTTGGCATTGAAGCGCTTGCGCAGAATCGGGTTCTGCGTGGCCACGCCGGTCGGGCAGGTGTTCTTGTGGCAATGGCGCATCATCACACAGCCACAGACCACCAGCGGCGCCGTGGCAAACCCGAACTCTTCGGCGCCCAGCAGAGCCGCGATCATGACGTCGCGCCCGGTTTTGATCTGCCCGTCAACTTGCAGGCGCACCCGCTGCCGCAGCCGGTTCAGGACCAGTGTCTGTTGGGTCTCGGCCAGACCCAGTTCCCAGGGCATGCCGGCATACTGAATGGAAGAAAGCGGCGAGGCGCCGGTGCCGCCGTCCGCGCCGCTGATCAGGATTACGTCCGCGCGCGCCTTGGTTACGCCGGCCGCCACGGTGCCCACGCCGATCTCGGAGACCAGCTTTACCGAAATACGCGCGGCGGGGTTAACGTTCTTCAAATCGTAAATCAACTGGGCAATATCCTCGATGGAATAAATATCGTGATGCGGCGGCGGCGAAATCAGCGTTACCCCGGGCGTCGAGTGCCGCAAGCGGGCGATCTGCCGGTTCACCTTGTGCCCGGGCAACTGGCCGCCTTCGCCGGGCTTGGCGCCCTGCGCAATTTTAATCTGCAATTCGCGGGCATTGACCAGATAGGTGGCGGTGACGCCGAACCGGCCGCTGGCAACCTGCTTGGTGGCGCTGCAGCGGCTGTCGCCGTTGGCTAAGGGCGCATACCTATCCGGATCCTCGCCGCCCTCGCCGCAATTGCTCATGGCCCCCAGCCGGTTCATGGCAATGGCCAGGGTCTCGTGAGCTTCCGGACTGATTGAGCCGAATGACATTGCCCCGGTGACGAACCGCTTGGCAATTCTGGCGGCGTCTTCGACCTCGCTCAAGGGCACGGGCGTAACGCTCTTGAAGCGCAGCATACCGCGGAGCGTCGTCAGCTTGTCAGTCTGATCGTTGATGAGCGCGGCGTATTGGCGGTAAAGCGTCCGGTTATTCGTGCGGGCAGCCTGCTGGAGAAGGCTGACGGTTTGCGGCGTCCACAGGTGCCGTTCGCTGTCCGCGCGGTACTGGTAGCGGCCGCCGGAGGGCAAAATCCGCGCAGCGGCGCCGGCGCGCTCATGGGCCCGGGCAAAGCGCTCGTTGGCTTCGGCCGCAATTTCGTCCAGGCCGATCCCGCCCACGCGCGAAGCCGTGCCGCTGAAGTAGCGCTGGACCAGCTCAGTCCCCAGCCCCAGAGCCTCGAAGACCTGCGCGCCGCGGTAACTGCGTAAGGTGGAAATACCCATCTTGGACATGATCTTCAACAAGCCCTTGCAAAGCGAGTGAATGTAATTATCCAGCGCCTGAGTGACGCCCAGCGGCGTGCTCAGCTCATTCGTGCGGACCATATCGGCCACAACTTCAAAAGCCAGCCAGGGATTGACCGCGGTGGCGCCATAGCCCAACAGCAGCGCCAGGTGCATGACTTCACGCGCCTCGCCGGTTTCCAGGATCAAGCCGGCGCTCGTGCGCCGCTGGCAGCGGATAAGGTGCTGGTTCACCGCTGAAACCGCCAGCAGGGCCGGAATCGGGCAAACGCCTTCCGGCAGATCGCGATCGCTAAGAATCAATAGCGCCCGGCCGCCGGCCACCGCGGCTTCCGCCTCGGCACCCAGCCGCGCAAGAGCTTTTTCCAGATCGCTGCCGGCGCCGCCGGCCGGAAACCCGATCGGCAGGGTCTGGGTCATAAACTCCTTAAGATTCAGCGTGCGCAAACGGTAAAGGTCTTCATTGGAAAGCACCGGATGCCGCAGCTTCACCAGGCGGCTGTGCTGGGGCGCCTCGCTCAGAATGTTGGGCGGATTGCCGATGAAAGTCATGAGCGACATGACCAGCTCTTCGCGGATCGAATCAATGGCCGGGTTGGTTACCTGGGCAAATAGCTGGCGGAAATAATTGTAAAGCAGTTGGGGTTGTTCCGAAAAAACCGCCAGGGGCGTATCGGCGCCCATGGATCCGACCGCTTCGTTCCCGCGGGAAACCATCGGCTCCAGGACCAGCCGGCGGTCCTCACGCGTATAGCCGAAGAGTTTCTGGCGCAAGAGGAGCTTATCAATCTCCGGCTGGACCGGCGCCACGGCGTCAAAGAAACCGTGGAGGGAAATTTTGTTTTCCTCAACCCAGCGGCGGTAAGGCTGGCGCCGGGAATAGAACGCCTTGATTTCGCCGTCGCGCAGAATCCGGCCGCCGGCCAAATCCACCAGGATCATCTGACCGGGACGCAAGGCGCCTTTTTCCAGCACGGCCTCGGGCGGAAAATCAAGCACGCCGGTTTCCGAGGCCATGACCATCAGGCCGTCGCGCGTGATGGTATAGCGGGCCGGGCGCAGGCCGTTGCGATCCAGCAGCGCGCCAACCTGCCGGCCATCGGAGAATACCACCGCGGCCGGGCCATCCCAGGGTTCCATCAGCCCGGCATGGTATTCGAAAAAACCGCGCTGGTCGGGGCCAATCGGATATTTTATCCCCCAGGCTTCCGGGATAAGCATCATCATGGCATGGGCCAGCGAACGGCCGGAAGCCACCAGCAGTTCCAGGACATTATCCAGGCTGGCCGAATCGCTGCCGCCCGGGACAATTACCGGCAGCATCTTAGCCAAATGGCCGTTGAAACGCGCGCACTCCAGCGACTTCTCCCGCGCGCGCATCTGGCTCAAATTGCCGCGCAGGGTATTGATTTCGCCATTGTGCGCCAGGTAACGGAACGGCTGGGCCAATTGCCAGGTGGGGAAGGTATTCGTGCTGAAACGCTGATGCACAACCGCAATGGCGCTCTCCAGCGCCGGGTTGCTCAGGTCCGGATAAAACTGGGGCAACTGGATGGCGGTCAGCAGCCCTTTGTACACAATTGTCCTGGAAGAAAAACTGGCGACATAGCACGGCGCCCCCTCCCCAAGGGCCGATTGCCAGCGATTCTCGACCAGCCGGCGCAGGCTGAATAGCTTGCCTTCCAAGTCGGGCGCCGCCTGCTCAGTGGCGCTGACAAAACACTGCCGGATAACCGGCCGCTCGGCGCGCGCTTTCTCGCCCAAGGCGCTGTCCTGGACCGGCACGTCCCGCCAGAGCAGCCAGTCCAACTTTTCTTCGCGCACGGCGCTTTCCAGCAAGGCTTCCGCTGTCCGCCGCGCGGTCTTATCCCGGGGCAGGAAAACCATCCCGACTCCGTAATGTCCAAGAGCGGGCAAGGTTACTCCAGAGGCATCGGCCTCCACGCGCAGAAAATCATCCGGGAGCTGGAGCTGGATGCCCGCGCCATCGCCGGTATTCTGGTCGCCGCCGATGGCGCCGCGGTGCAGAAGGTGTTGCAGGACTTCCAATCCCTGCGCCACGACGTGGTGGCCGGAAGCGCCCTGGAGTTGCGCCACGAAACCCACGCCGCAACTGTCATGCTCCCAGTCGGGCGCATAGAGTCCCTGCGCCGAGGGAAAGCCATGGATCATGTTGTGTTTCTGCGCCATGCGGTTGACCCTATCAAAATGTCGCCTTGAGACAATAAGAAACTAAGCGATGACAAGGCGGCCACCTGCCCGCAATCGCTGCGCTCAAAGCGCTGCAGGCGGGCGGCGTCACCGCCGCGGCTACAGCAAACTCCCTCCCACAGCGGAAGCGTAGTCGTAGCCTCGCCCGCCCGCCTCGGCGTAGCCTCCGGCGAAGCCTGGGCAAGGGCGTGGACTCCGCTGCCGGCCACGGCGTTCCCGCCGCAGCTACAGAAACAGGCCCCAAAATCAGCCCAAAAACCCCCCGCCAAAAAAAATGAAAATAGTTGTTGCATTCGTTTGGCGGGATGATACGTTATGCGGCACTTAACTGCGGCGTGAGAAAGTTCACAGTGAGATGGTAGATTGTCAGACGACGTTTTACGCGGTGGCGATCCGAAACCCGAATGAGTCGGGAACAGTCGCGAGAACGCTCACGGAGCAGTTCAAGGGAGGAAAGGTATGGCTACGAAGCTGTATGTCGGAAACCTGCCCTTCACCACCACCGAAGGTGAGTTGAAGGACTACTTTGCCGCTTGCGGTACGGTAGTTAGTTGCAACGTCATTATGGACAAGTACACGAACAAGTCGCGAGGCTTTGCCTTCGTGGAAATGGGCTCCCAGGAAGATGCCAACAAGGCCATCGCCGAAAAGAACGGCGTTGAGTTCCAGGGCCGCAACCTGACGGTCAACGAAGCCAAGCCCCGCGAGGATCGTCCCCGCGGGAACTTCGGTGGCGGCGAGCGCGGTCGGCGCGATTACCGTTAAACCGGTTCCGCGACCAATAAGAAAATAAAAGAGTCCCGCTCCCGACCTCGCAAGAGCGTCGGGACGGGGCTCTTTTTTTATTTGCAAATCCATCTCTGTTAGAAAACGAACACCCGCATCGGTTGTTTTTCAACAGCCACTATAGACCTGCATCCCGCGCGTGCAAGCGCAGCGGGATAAGAACCAGATGAGTGACTGAACGAAACGGCCTGCCTGTGCGTACACGCAGACAGATTACACGCTTCGATTCCGGCTTGTCCTGCGAAGCCTCTTGGCAAAGCACGGATTGAACGTAATTAAGTCGGGATCAAACGGAACAAGAAACGGCATCCGTTCAACGCGCGGGCAAACTAAACGCTATCAAAGAGAAATAATCCGCGCTCTGCGCGGAAGGGGGGCATTATGTCTATTGACACCGCGCCTTTGATGAGTGACCCTGCTCACTCTCACAGTGTCCCCAATTTCCTACCGATACTCCAGTTTCCGGACAACCAAAGAGATCACATCGTCGCCCTGATGCTCGACACGGATCATCGTTGTGCCAGAGGTGTAGAAGGAAAGCGCAGAGTTCGTACGAACCGGAGCTTCGGGGAAAAGGAGTGATCCGGGATCATCCTGGGTTCTGTCTCTGAGATCCTTCTTCAATGCGCGGTCAACTTCCGTAAACGACATATGTGTAAGAGACCGCATAATAATCTGGCGCTGTTCTCGCAGCAGGTAATCCTGCAGGACGAACCGCACCGCCATGAAACCGCCCACTAAGGCGAGTCCTGCAAGCACGAGACCAGTGGCAGTCCATCTTGCTCGCGAGTTCATTGGCAATGCCTGTTGTGACACCTGTTCTTGCAGTCGCCATAGTTGCTGGAGGCCAGTCCGTATCCTGCTCCCACGTAGTCTTCAATCAGGTCCCTCCAGTGGAAGACGATGATCTCTGTCACCCCGGAAAATCCACCGCATCCGGCTAAGGTCATCAGACAACCGAATCGGCAATGGGTTACAGAGCCTATATCGCTCCCCGGTTTGTAGCACTTACAGCCTGTGTTCTGGGTGTCCAGAAAATGTGCGATGCCTAAGGCATACCCAATACAGGTCCATGCTCGCACGTCTGTACCCGGAATTGTAGTGCCCGGGAACGGGATCCTGAACAACCCGAGGTGATCAATGCTGCCTATCGACGAATTCCCGACAAACTGGTAGCCCGGCTGCAGTGATCGCTCAAGAATATCCCGCTTCTCCGAAGCCGTCTTCCCTTTGAGCGCAGAAAGCAGGAAGGCACGATCACGTAGCGGATCACCAGAAATGAACCGCCCCATGGTCGGCAAGTGGTACCGGTAGCCGTAGTAATACAGACTGGTTTCCTGGTCGAGATATTTGGTCGAGAACCGGAAGGTATTTTCTTTGGCTAAATCGCTAACGGAAACCAAAGTTTCCCCAAACGGAGAATACTCGTAATGAGCGCGCACATTCGTCCCATTGTCGGCATCCAATAGTTCGGAAACATTGCCGTTGGCATCGAACGTATAGATGACGGACGACACGAAGTTCGTCCCGCCATCGGAAGAATGCGTGGAGGAGGCCAGAAGACCGCCAACGCCTCCGGCGCCCTGGAGTGTGCCACTCAAGTCTAAGCCCCAAGCGTAATAACAGACTGATGTCAGCGCGCCTTTATCCGAAATCTCGCCTGCTTTCTTTTTGCCTTTCTTGATCTTGGCTTTATCGCTGTAGGCGATGGTTTTTTCCGCCACCACGTTCCACCCGTCCCACACAAACGTCCGCCATTCCCACGGCTGCCAGTGGTTGTTGTCCCGCTCGTACACCGCCATGCCCACGCGCCGGCCCATATAGTCATAGGCGAACACTAATTGCTGCCGGGGCACGGACGTCGGCAGATCAGGTA
>JACPGM010000061.1 GCA_016188985.1 Lentisphaerota bacterium
GGCAGCGATGGCGAGCCCGGCGGCACGGGCCAGGCCGCCGACCTTTCCAGTTCCGATTTGTGAGGGCTAAGTTCCTTTCTACCTTGGCATGGATTCTGGTTGATTTGTTAAAGGAGCATGCAAAATGACTACAACTACCTATCGGACACCGCGCAAGACCGCAGAGCTGGGATTTCAGGCGCTCATTGAAAAGCTCGGTTGTGGAGGCGCACTTGCATTTATTTCCCAGTACGAGACGGGAGAGGGCAATTACACGGTTGAGCGTAAAAAGATTCTAGCGAGTTTCCGTCTGGAATCGCTGAGGAAAAAGAGGTTATAAGGGTTTTTTTACGGAAGCAACCTGATGGAGGAAAAGGATGATTGATGCCCGGTTTAGCCTCCCGCCTTCGCGTAGCCCGCTACGGTGGGCGAAGTAGGCCTGCCGGACAAAAAACGAATATAATTTTGCGTCGTAGCAGGATCGTTTCGTGTGAAATCCGCCAGATTTCTTTTGGCGAAACGAGAGCTTAACTTTTAAGCTTTCCGGACACGAGGTAGTTTGCGAGGTAAAGTATGGGATTTAAACTGCGGGTTTATCTGGATACATCTATAATCAATTTCTTGTTCGCCGATGATGCTCCGGAAAAGAAGGAAATTACAAAGGAATTTTTCGATAAGCATGTAAGATTAGGCATTAAGATTAGGCATTGTTGACGCGTGTATGTATCAGGTATAGTATTGGACGAAATATCGCAGACTGAAGACAAGGAAAAGAAATCGCGATTATTACATGTCATTGAAAAACATCATCTCGCGCTTGTGCCGCTTGAACGTATGGAAGAAATTGAAGGCCTGGCCAATGCATATATACAAAACGGAGTCATGCCGCGGAGCAACCTTAATGATGCCTTACATGTGGCGACAAGCACGGTTCATGAAATGGATGTATTGATAAGCTGGAATTTTCGTCACCTTGTTAATATTGGGAAAGAAAGGCGTATTGCCGTGGTTAATCAGATGAATGGCTATTATTATCCGTTGCGCCTGGCGACGCCGCTGGAGGTTATGAATGATGAAAACATATCGTGAATCAAGTGCCTTATTGGAAGTCAGAGGCTGGAAACAGAAATGTTTTGAAGAAGTCAAAAAAATGCCGTTAAAAGAGGCTTTGCATTTTCGGCTGAAACGCTCCGCAATGAATACCAGGCATTTTCAGTCTGAAATATGTACAAAAACCAAAGCTCGTATGTGAGAAACTGATTAACGGAGAAAAATAATGATTGATGACAAATATAATTTCGCGTTAACGCAGTAGTTGTTTCACCTGAAAACCGCGAATTTTCGACTCATGAAATGACACTGACGGGTACGCGTCCCATATGGGGCGCGGCTTCTCGTTTTGTGTTTCATGAGTGGGGCTTCGCGGTCCCTCAGGTGAGGCACGGACTTGGAGTCCGCGCCTTTTTTCATTTCTATGGGAAACCGCCATGGGCCTGCCGGAAATATGCAAGGCTGGGTATGTTAGAAGCTCATTCTCCGGGCATTTCCGGGCTTGGCGGCAAAAAAACGGCAAACCCTTGAAGACGGTGGCCCAGGAATTAGGCGTCGGCATTACGACCGTCAACGAGTGGGAACTGGGCCAGCGTTTTCCGACAGCCGAAAATCTGGAAGCCATTGCGCAATACACCGGCATTCCCCCCTGCCGGTTCTTTTGTCCCAGCCAGGAAGCCTGCGCGCGTATTGCCCGCATAAACGGGCGTCCTCTTTAAGAGGAAAAACAAAGTTTGCGCGGCGCATGAGTGGGGGTTTAGGGTCGTGCCAATCAAATGCAGAGAACTTTAACCAAGGGGTAAGCGAAAAAAGGAGTAGAATCATGAACAAAATGATGTCGTTATTCGTTTTTGCAATCTTGGCTTTTCAAGGGGCCGTTAACAGTGTTCTTGGGGCCGATAACTGGACAGAAGTTCAAGGTTTGCCTGCGCCGCGTTCCGCCTTAGGTGCCATGGGAAACTTGAATGGCCAGCTTTATCTTTGCGGTGGTTGGCAGTCCGGCGGTGGCCTTAGAAACAATGTCTATCGTTTTGACGGCACGACTTGGACGGAGGTTTCAAGCATGCCGCTCGGCTATAATCATGCGATGGGCGTTGGTGTTTTAGGCAGCTATCTTTACACGGTCGGCGGATACAATGGGGGATCTGGTTATACGACGAACGTTTATCGTTTTGACGGCACGACTTGGACTTCCGTGGCCGGTTTGCCGAGTGGGCGTTCTTCTCATGGCGTTGCTACGCTTGGAAATTATTTGTATGCCGTTGGCGGCGGAGATAGCTCAGTTCGCACGAATGTCTATCGTTATAATGGAACAAGTTGGACGGAGGTTGCCGGCTTGCCGGCAGCGCGAGAGTATCTCGGGTGCGCGGCTTTAGATAATTATCTCTATGCGATTGGCGGAAGATACGGTTCCACTGCATATACCAATGTATATCGTTTTGATGGGACGAGTTGGATTGAAGTAGCTGGTCTACCGGCCCCTCGCTTTGCACTCCATGCCGGAACGTTTGGAGGGTACATTTATGCAGTGAGTGGATCAGCGGATGGCACAACGGCTATGACAAACGTCTTTCGGTTTAATGGATCCACTTGGACGGAGGTGGCCGGTTTGCCTGTGGGACGTTTTTTATCCAGCGTCGGTGTGTTAAACGATAAATTATATGCGGCTGCAGGGGACTCCGGATCAGGAGGAACCACTAATGTCTTTCGCTTAACGCCACAATGGGTGACGCATGGATACAAGTGGGGTTGGGACGGTATCGGCAACGGAAGTTGGCAATACACTTTTACTGATACTGGTAATGCTATAGAAGGCAGGGTCTGGGGCCCGACTTCCGGCAACACATACGGATCGGAGGCATGGTGGAGGACCAGCCAGAATTTCAATGACGGCAATTTCTGGCAAGTGACGTTTACATTGGATGCGACGATCGGATACACTCCCCATTATGACCCTTTCGGGATATTGATCAGTGATACTAATTATACGGATACCATTCATAGTCCATTGATTTACAGCAACCCACCATCCGGCTCTGTCTATATTTGGCGCAATAACACAGATACTGGTGAGGCAGGCACGGACACGCCGCAGCCTCCTTTTTCCAATCAGACATGGACCGTTCTTATTGATCCGGCTGGAAAAGCAAAGCTGTATCAGTCGGACGGTGTAAATGGCTCGCCCTATCGGACGGTCACTCTTGACCTTTCGAAGCCTTGGCATCTTAAGTTCGAGTTGGGTGATGCCACCAGCTCCGGATTTACCGCCGGCGACAACACGCTGCGTGTTCGCAATTTTTCGACCACATTTCAGGCTATCGGCCCTCCCTCCGGTGTTTCGGCTTCGGATGGAACATATTCCGACAAGGTGCGCGTGACGTGGAATGCCGTGGATAATGCGACCGGCTACCAGGTATGGCGGAATTCAACCGATGCCAGCGGTTCCGCCGGCCTCCTGACCGCGACCACCGCCGTCTCTTATGATGACTCATCCGTCAGCGCAAACGTTATTTACTACTACTGGGTCAAGGCGACCAATGCCACTTCAACCAGCGGCTTCAGCGCCTCCGATTCGGGTTATGCGTTTTCAACGACCTCCTCTCCTGCCATCTCCGCTCCGATGGGCGTTTCCGCCAGCGACGGAACCTATACCGACAAGGTGGCCATGAGCTGGACCAGCGTCTCAGATGCCTCCAGTTACGAGGTCTGGCGAGCCACCTCGAACAATACGAGCGTGGCTTCCAATCTGGCCGCGACCACTTCCACCAATTACGACGACACCTCGGTCGTCGGCGGCGCAACATATTACTACTGGGTCAAGGCGAAAAGCCTGACGGCTGTGAGCGCGTTCAGCGATCCGGATAGCGGGTATGCCGCGCTGAGCGCGTTTTCGGGCTATGCCAACCTGGAAGTGTCGGACGTGATTTTGTTGCCGACTACGCTGGACGTGGGCGGACATCCGGGGGCGGCGGGTCTGCAGTTGATGAACTGGGGGCCGGATGACATGACCACGCCGGACACGCGGGTGATCCTGGATTTCTTCCTATCGCCGAACACGACGTTTGGAGATGCGGATGACCTATGGCTGGGGGATTACCAGACGGACGCGACGCTTTCAGCGGGCAGTTACACGCTGCTGGCGGTAACGGCCGCGGCGCGGGAAGGATTCACGGTGCCGTCGGGGGCGGTGGGGACGAACTACGTGTTCGGACGGGCGCGGCACACGTATCCCTCGACACTGGGAGACAGTGACGAGTCGAATAATCACGCCATGCGATCAGGGACGATCAAGGTGGTCGGTTCGGGTGAGACGCCTTCTTCCGGCTATCATGTGATCAATGATTATGACGGCGACGGCAAGTCGGACCTGGCGTTGTATCGGAAAACGAGCGGAGAATGGATCATCCTGCTCTCGGGCAGCGAATATCAGACAGCGACCGCTGTGTTGGGCGGGCAAGGATACAAGCCGGCGCTGGCGGACTACGACGGGGATGGCAAGAGCGATCTGGTGGTTTACCATCAGGCGACTGGCCAGTGGACGTTCATGCTCTCGGCAAGCGGCTATGTGACCGCGACTCTGGTGATGGGCGGGTCGGGATACGTGCCGGTACCGGCGGACTACGACGGCGACGGCAAGGCCGACCCGATCGTGTACCAGGAATCGTCGGGCCTGTGGCAGATTCTACAGTCGGCAAGCAGTTACGCGCCTTTGAACGTCAGTCTGGGCGGCAATGGGTACAAGGCGGTAGCGGCGGATTTTGACGGAGATGGAAAGTCGGACATTGCCGTGTATCGGCGTTCTACGGGTGATTGGCAGATCATGCTCTCGAGCCTGGAGTACTGGACCACGGAGTTCCGGTTTGGCGGGTCGGGGCAGGTGCCGGCGCCGGCGGATTACGATGCGGATGGGAAGACGGACCCTGCGGTGTACAAGGAGAGCAGCGGGGAATGGAACGTGATGATGTCGAAGTACAGTTACCTGACGGCGACAGCGACGTTCGGAGGCAATGGATACGTGGCGGTTCCGGCGGATTATGACGGGGACGGGAAAGGCGACGTAGTGGTTTATAGCGAAAGCGCCGGCGAGCTCAAGATACTGCTATCGGGCAGTGGGTACACGCAGACGGTAGTGACCATCGGCGGGCCCGGCTATGAACCCGTGGGATATTACGATTGGTAGGCGACGGAAAGGCCGATCTGGTAGACATGGATAGCTCCGGTTACCCTCAATTCTCTCTTGCCGAGGCGCACTTGCCTAAACCGAGCTTGACGAGCTTGCCGACGCGGTGGCGCCCGGGAGCAGTTTTGCTCCGCAGAGCGTGAGCACCAGAGCGCCCATTCCCGCGCAGACAATTCCGAACCAGACGATAACGCCCAGCACGCCGGCGCTGGCGCCAAGATAGAGGATCAGCAAGCCGAGAAAAAATGGTGCCGGACGGAACCAGGCCGCGCAGGCCCAAACGTCCGACATAAACGGCTACGAGGAGCTTACTCAGATAAAGCATCAGACCGAGCGCCGTCGCCAGCAGCAGGGCCAACGGCAAGCCCACAAGGGAAAACGCCGCCAGCAACCCGACCATGGGGCTTAAGGCCAGAACAAAGAAACCAACCAGCAGGCATTTCCAGAACGAGGCGGAAAGTTGCGCCACCGCCTGCTGAGCAAACTGCGGAAACAGCCAGAAAAAGACGGCGCCGACTACCACGGCGGCGGCAAAAAGCCAGAGCTGAACCGCCAGCGACTGCAAGGTTGAGAGCAACCCGCCCGAAGAATCCGCCGGCAAGGGCTGGCGAATCAGTTGGCCGGCCAGTTGAATATCTTTGGGCAGCGTCAATTCTTTGGCCGAACGGTAGGCCAGGTTTCCGCCGATTCTGGTGCCCGGCAGCACGACAATATCCTGAGCGGTCACCTGCACATTGGTGGCGAAGGTGCCGGCCAGAGTGACCTTATGCCCCAGCATGGTTAAGCGGCCTTGCACGGCACCCTCGGCAATCAGATCTTCACCCATCAGCCAGGCGTCGCCTGAGAGCCGCGCGGTCCTGGTCAAATGCACGGCAGAAGCCATTAACAAGGCGCTGCGCCCGACGGAACCGCCTATTCGGACGGTCCGCGCAAGGAACCGCGCATGCTCCCGGACCTCGCCATTCAATTCAACGCTATTTGCCATGGCCCAGACATCGTTGCGGCAAATACCGGAGAGCATAATGACGCCGTTGGTTTCATCCGGGTTCATGGTCTCGGGGATACCGAGCAAAAACAGATCATCCTCGGCCTGTCCAGCCAAGGCAATGCGCTCGGCGGCCAGCCAGAGTTCAGCCGAAATGACTTCATTGCCGGCAAGCACGTAGCGATTAGTCTGGACAAATTCCAGGCCCCATGCTAATGAAGCCACACTAAGCCAACCAATAATTATAAGCGCCCGTTTGACGGCAATAATTTTCATCGCCGGGCAGTCTTACCATTTTCCATCAGACTGTCAACCGCGATTAAAGATTTTGTTAATCAGTTACGAGGTGGTCGCGTGATGGTTCCGCCGGCAGGCGGATCCGCCAGGGTGGAAGGGACGGCTCCCCGCCACAAGGCGGGGCAAGCGCCGAGTTTTCCACCACAGGCGGATCCGCATAAGGCGGAATCCCGCCTCGGCGGGACCGTCTGCGGCGCGTTCGGGCCTACTCCGCCGTAGTAAGCCTACTGGCTACGAAGGCTGGACGAACGCG
Source organism: Lentisphaerota bacterium (assembly GCA_016188985.1). Classification (GTDB taxonomy): domain Bacteria; phylum Verrucomicrobiota; class Kiritimatiellia; order JAAZAB01; family JAAZAB01; genus VSJD01. The sequence goes on from JACPGM010000061.1 coordinate 6,745, forward strand.
CCCTACCTCTTGCCCCCACAAGACTGAGGGGGTCAATTTTTTCTTATTGCGAAGAACGTACGCCTTTGCTGCTCAGGCAAAACAAGTGCCATGGATGTCATTAGCTTAACTCGTCGTCTGCTGGCGATCAAAACCATGAATCCGCCGGGACAGGAGCGCGCTTGCGCGCGCTTTCTCGGCCGGCTGCTGGAAAAGGCCGGCTTCAAAATCTGGTATTGGGATTTTGCTGAAGGACGCACCGGCCTGATCGCCTGGACCAAGCGACCGGAACGTCACCACATTTGTTTCCTCGGGCACCTGGACACGGTGCCGCTGGGCACAACGCCGTGGAGTCGGGACCCCTTTAGCGGCCGGATTGAAGGCGATAAATTATACGGCCTGGGCGCCGCCGACATGAAGGCCGGGGTGGCCGCCTTTGTTTCGGCCGCCGTGCGCGCCAGGCGCGCCATCCAGGGACACGCCGGGATTATGCTTATTCTAACCGCCGGGGAAGAAACCGGCTGCGAGGGTGCAACCTTTCTGGTGCACATACTGGGCGGCTTGCCGCCGGTTGGCGCGCTGATCGTGGCCGAACCAACCGCGAATTATCCCTGCACGGCCCATAAGGGCGTAATCTGGCTGGAAGCCTCCGCCAGCGGCGTAGCGGCGCACGGTTCGGCACCGCACCATGGCGTGAACGCAATCTACAAAGCAATCCAGGCAATCGCGCGCTTGCAGAATATGACGTTTGCCACGCCAAGCCACCCGCTCCTGGGAATGCCAACTATCAATATCGGCACAATCACTGCCGGCACCGCTGTTAACATCGTTCCGGAAAACGCCATGTTCACCATAGATATTCGCACAATTCCCGGTCAGTCGCACTCGGCAGTGTGCCGTCAGGTAGAAGATTGCCTGGGAACGGAGGCCCGGATCAGCAAGCGGCGTCTGGACTGCCCGGCCATCGAAAGCGATCCCAGCCATCCCTGGATTCAGGACGTGTTTGCCGTTATGGAACCCATTCTGGCAGCGCGCCCGGCCTGCCCGAGCTCGGCCAGGGAGCCGCATGGCATGGCCTATTTTACCGACGCTTCGGTACTGCGCGCGGCCCTCGGCAATCCGCCCGCCATTATCCTCGGTCCGGGCGACCCCGCTCAGGTGCATAAGCCTGATGAATTCTGCCTCGCCTCCAATATCGAAGCGGCGGAGAGAGCCTACTATCAGATCATAATGAAATGGAGCCGGCCTTGAATCAATTAGGGAGCCTTGCGATATTTGGCTTGTAGCCGCGCCCGCTCGCCTCGGCGAAGCGCTCCGGCGGAGCCTGGGTGAGGGCGTGGACTCGTCTGGCAAGCTTGCCTCGTGGAATGCGGGTGGCGCCAAGCGAGACTCTTCCGGCGGCCACTACATGAATCATGAATCTCAATTTAAGAAAGAACCAGATTGCTTAGCACCGGAGGACAATGCACCCAGTGTGCTTTTATGTGTTTGACCGGCCGATTCACTGGTACGGCATTATGATCGCCGCCGCCTTTCTGGCGTGTATTACTCACCTGACCATGCTGGGCCGGCGCGAAGGGCGCTCATTTGCCTTCATTTCAGATCTGGGATTCTGGGTCATGCTTGCGGGAATTGTCGGCGCCCGCGTGGCCTATGTGCTGGCCAATCTCGATCATTTCCTGAGTGCGCCGCAATCAATGTTCCGTGTTGACCAAGGCGGCCTGATTTTCTATGGCGGATTCATCGGAGCCGTTCTGGCCGTTGTAATTTATGCCCGGCTAAAGCGCGCAGCGCTTTTGCCGTTTGGCGATTTTGTCATTACAGCCTTGCCGCTGGGCCAGGCCCTTGGTCGGGTTGGCTGCTTTTTGAACGGCTGCTGTTACGGCACAGTCAGCACGGCGCCGTGGAGTATGGTCGTGGAAGGCGCAACCCGGCACCCCACCCCTCTCTATGAAACTTTTTTTTGCCTGGCAGTCTACGGCGTTCTACTGTGGTATTACCAAAAAAAGCCGCGCGCGGGCCGGGTATTGGCGCTCTACGTGATCCTTTATCCTCTGGGCCGTTTCATCGTGGAGTTCTGGCGCGGCGATGAGCGCCTGCAATTCCTGGGCCTGAACGTGGCGCAGGAAATGAGCCTCATCCTGCTGGCCATCGGTATTTTGCTCTGGTTCCTTGTGCCGGCTGAAGAGGACGACAGACGACGGACCGGAGAAAGACAGTAGAAGCAAACATTGCAACAACCATCCATTCCCGCCGAAGGCGGATCCGCCTCCGGCGGAAACCATTCACCATCATCCATTGACCATCAACCATCAACCATTGACCGTTTCGGAGCCACGCACTTTCAGCGTTGCCGCCAACGAGGCCGGGATACGCCTGGACATGTGGCTGACCCGCAAGGTAGATGGCCCATCGCGCTCCCGTCTGCAGGCTCTGATCCGGGCCGGGCACGTAACGGTTAATGGCCGAGCAGTTAAGGAGCATCACAAGACACGCCCCGGCGAGGTTGTTGCGCTCACGATCCCACCGCCCCTGCCCAGCGCGCTGATCCCGGAAGCAATTCCCCTGGATATTCTCTACGAAGACAACGATTTGCTCGTGCTTAACAAGCCCGTTGGGCTGGTAGTGCATCCCGCCGCCGGCCACGCCTCGGGAACTCTCTGCAATGCCCTGCTCTATCATTGCCGGAGTTTGGCCGCATTCGGCCCGGAACAGCGCCCGGGCTTCGACCGAGGCTACGCCGCGGCACGCCCAGGTATTGTCCACCGTTTGGACCGCGACACCAGCGGTCTAATGGTTGTGGCCAAGAACGAACGCGCGCGTCTTGATTTAATCAGCCAGTTCAAGCAACGCTCGGTTCACAAAGAATATGTCGCCGTGGTCTGGGGGTGCCCTACTCCGGCACGGGGAACCATTGAGACCATGATCGGCCGCCATCGCACTGACCGCAAAAAAATGGCGGCTCTGCCCGCAGTCGCTTTGCGCCAGCGTGGCGGGCAGTCCCTGCCCAGCACCGGCCGCCATGCCGTGACCCATTACGAACTCATGGAATGTCTTGGCACTGTGGCGCTTGTCCGGCTTAATCCCGCGACCGGCCGCACACACCAGCTTCGGGTTCACTTGGCGCACCGCGGCTGGCCGATCGTGGGCGATGCCCAGTACGGGACCCGTTCAGTTCGCTCGCTGCCGGCGCCTGCCCCGCGTCAAATGCTGCACGCGGAAACACTCCACTTTACGCATCCGCGCACCGGGCAGCCCATGCAGTTCACTGCGCCCTGGCCGGCTGATTTGAACGCGCTGGTGGCGGCCTTGCGCAAACCAGAGCCGCAACCAAAGCAAACGCCGAACGTCGAATGAAAACAACACGGTTATGAGTGTTTCCATTTATAATTTACTGGCGGCTGAGCCGCCCTGGTTCTGGTTCAGCGTAGAAGCCGCGCTGCATATCGCGGTTTTTTTGCTGGTCACCTATAGCTGCCTCAAGACGCGGCGGGAAGCCACTTCCGCCCTGCTGTGGATTTTCGTGGCCTGGTCGTTTCCGCTGATCGGCCCGCTTTCTTACCTCCTCTTTGGCATTAACCGCGTTCCGCGCAAGGCCTGGCGCAAGCAGCGGGCCGACAACGAGTTTCGGTCTGAACGCCAGGCACGCTCCGGAAAATCCCTGGCCGGGATTGGGCAGTCCCTGCCGCTGGTCTACTGGCGGGCGGTGCACGACTCATCGGCAGTTCAGCCGACGGATGCCGAAGCTCAAGCTTTAAATAAAACCCTTGATCCCATTCTGCCGGATTATCCGCTCCTGTGTGGCAATGCCATTGAACCGCTGGTGGATGGCGACCAGGCTTATCCGCAAATGCTCTCCGCCATCCGCGGCGCGCGGCACCACGTGCACCTCCAGACTTTCATCGTCTGGAACGACGCCATCAGCCGCGAGTTTCTCGACAGCCTCGCGGAAAAGGCCCGGCAGGGTGTGAGGGTGCGCTTCATGTTCGACAGCTTCGGATCGACCGGCGCAGTCTTAAGTCGGCTTTTTTTCAGGTATCGCCGCGTTCCAAACATGCGGATTGTTGGTTGGACCCAGGCCAATCCCCTGAAACGTCTGGTTCAGCTCAACCTGCGCAATCACCGCAAAATCTTGGTAGTGGATGGCGAAAAAGCCTTCATGGGCGGGATCAATCTACGCCAGGAAAATCTTGCGCGCCCCGGCGCGCCGGCCATCCGCGATTATCACTTTGCGGTTAGCGGCGGAATCGTCCAGGAGCTTCAGTATTCTTTCCTGCGCGACTGGTATTTCATGACCGATGAAGACCCGGACGTTCTGCTGCAGCCGGCTCACTTTCCGCGTCTCAAAGCGGTGGGGCCGGCCCTGATCCGCGTGGCCAACAGCGGTCCGACCCCGGACGAGATGGAAATTCTTTCCAAGGTTTTTTTCGAATGCCTGGTGGCCGCCCGGCAGCGGTTGCTCGTGGCCACGCCTTATTTCGTGCCGCCGCGTGATATTCTTCAGGCCTTATGTTCAGCGGCGCGCCGCGGCGTTGAGGTTGCCTTGGTTGTCCCGCGCATCAATAATCACCGTTACGCAGGTTTAGCCGGCCAATCCTTATACGATGACGTTCTTAAGGCGGGGGTACGCATTTATCAGCGGCGCGCGCCCTTCATGCACGCCAAGGCCCTGATCGTGGATGATATCCTGGCTTTTGTAGGCAGCGCCAACCTGGATGTGCGCAGCCTGCGGCTGAATTACGAAACCAATTTGATCGTCTATGATCCCGCTTTCATTACCGCCTTAAAGCAGATCGTGCTGAACGAAATTGCCGCCAGCGATGAGCTTGAGACTGACGCTTGGGAAGCCCGCGGTCAGTTTCAGCGTATATTAGAGAACTTTTGTAACTTACTGATGCCAGTGCTTTAAGTGGGCAAAACACCTGTTTTTGCTTATTTTTGAGACACTGGTTCTCATAACTGAGAAAGGCGGTTATTTGGGGGCTACATTAGCAACATTGGGTCCAAAGGTCAGATGAGCTAACTGACGAAAGAAACAACCGTAAAATCGGGAGTTTAACTGCATAAGACCAGCCCAGGCATCGGTCCAGCATCGGTAGTCTTTCCTTTGGGCAACGCTGTTGGCACGAAATCTGCTTTACAAAATTACATTAGTTCATAGACTGCATAAAAGACGGCCCAACTACGCAAAGATTATAAGTCCGATTTAACGAGCTATACCTTTAATGTAAGGCACACTGAGGGCAATTATGAAACCCTGCCCAAAAGGAAATTGGAGGATGGATTCTCCGCACAGGTGCCTTAGAGGTGTAGCTCGTTATTTTTCTATTTGCCTGTCTGTCCCCTTGTTGCTTCTCATGGCGCTGCCATCGCCGGCAGCCATATATTACGTCAGCCCGGCCGGCAACGATGCCAACAACGGCACGAGCTTGACGCTCGCCAAGCGAACCATCCAGGCCGCAATTAATATCGCCGCCGGTGGCGACACGGTGTTAGTCGCCGACGGCACTTACGGGCCGATCAGCGTCTATGGCGCCATTGCCGTTCGCAGCATTAACGGGCCCAAATCCACCACCATTAATGGCAATAGGCTTTCAAGGTGTGTGTATCTGGTAAATGGGGCCGTGTTGGACGGATTTACCGTGGCGAATGGTTATTCCTCGTGGGGTGGCGGCATCTATGCGATCTACAGTACGGTAACGCACTGCGAGATCAGCGGGAACCAAGCCTACTACTATGGTGGCGGCATAGATGCTTACTACAGCACGGTGGCAGACTGCACCATCAGCGGAAACTCGGCCTCTTGGGGTGGCGGTGGCCTCTACCCTTATGGCAGCACGGTGGCCAACTGCACCATCAGCGGAAACTCGGCTTATTACTGTGGCGGCGCGATCGCTTACTCCAGCGTGATAACAAATTGCACGTTCACTAAAAACACGGCCTCTGAGTTCGGCGGCGGCATGTATGCCCAGCAGTGTCTGGTTACTGACTGTATTGCCCGTGACAACCTGAGCTACAACCGCGGCGGCGGCATATTCTCATGGGGTAGCACGCTTCAGAACTGCACAATTATATCCAACACGGCCTACACTGACGGCGGCGGCCTGTTTCTGGCCGACAGTGACAAGGTGAAAGGCTGCACCATCCGCCGCAACGTAGCCTACCTTAATGGCGGCGGGGCCTTGGTCCAGTGGAGCACGATGGAAAATTGCCTAATCGAGGAAAACGAGTCTTATGGTTCCACCTGGACGACGACTTACTTCGACTGCGGTGGCGGAGTTTATGTTATGGCCGGCGGCAGGGTTCGCAACTGCGCGATCAACCGGAATGTGGCCTACTGGGATGGCGGCGGCGCGTTTCTTTGGGGCGGCGCGCTGGAGAACTGCACGCTCGAAGGCAACAGCGCCCGCAGCTTTGGCGGCGGTATATCCATTGTCAGCGGGACGGCGCGCAACTGCCTGATCAGCGGGAACGCGGCCGTTGACATGGGCGGCGGCGTATGGGCCATGGGCGGCGCCGTGGAAAATTGCACGATTGTCCGGAATACCGTGGCCTCCGGCGAGGGCGATAGCGGCGTGGGCGGCGGCGTGTTTGTGCAGGGCGGCACAATCCGCAACTGCATTGCCTATTACAATCAAGACACCGATGTCGTTGGCCCCGTTTCTTATAGTTGCTTTGCCGCGAGCACGGGCGGCGTTGGCAACATCAGCAGCGTGCCGCAGTTTGTGGCCAACGGCACGGGCTCCGGTGCCGCCCATGTCATGGGCAACTACCGCCTGCAGTCGGCTTCGCCTTGCATCAATTTGGGCCTGAATCAGTCTTGGATGACAGCCGCCGTTGACCTGGATAGCCGGCCGCGCCTTCTCAATAGCAAGGTGGACATGGGCGCCTACGAGACTCTGAGCACGAACAGTTACCTCCGGCGCGACCCGGCAACCTTGTTCAACCAGTGCGACTATGGCTCCAATGCTCCCGGGCAGACCATTCGGGTATGGAATGACGGCATGGGGACAATGGCATATACCCTTTCGGCCAATGTGAACTGGTTGGCGCTTTCGCCCGCCGGCGGGACAAGCGCGGGCGAAACCGATCTTGTGAGCGTCAACTATCTAACCGCCGGGTTGCTGCCCGGCAGCTACGCCGGCACCATTATCATCACGGCGGCCGGTGCGCTCAATTCACCACAGGTCGTTACCGTGAATCTGGTGGTGAATAAGCTCTGCCAGACAATTACTTTCCCGGCAATTCCGGACCAAATAGTGACGTCGCGAGTTGGGCTGGTGGCGACGGCCAGTTCGGGATTGCCGGTCAGCTTTGCCGTGGTCTCCGGGCCGGGCACGATTACCGGCAATACTAATCTGACATTCCCGGCAGCCGGCACCGTCAAGGTCGTAGCCTCCCAGGCGGGCAATGCGATCTGGAAGGCCGCGCCTTCGGTAATGAATACGGTGATTGTGCGGGTTCTGCCACCGGGAGTCTTGCAGTTTGCGGTGACATCGGTCGAAAGTGACGAAGGCGGCGGGTCGGTGACGCTGACGGTTACGCGGACCGGCGGCAGTTATGGGCCCGCGCACGTGGAATACCTGACGGCGGACGGGACCGCTCAGGCTGGACTTGATTATGCATCCGTCCAAGGGATGCTCTACTGGGCCGATGGCGATACTTCCAGCAAGACCATTACCGTGCCTATCACCGATGATATTATTGATGAAAACAATGAGACCTTTACCGTGCTGCTCAAGAATGCCTGTGGGGCCAGCCTGGGTCCGCTCAATCCGGCGACAGTGACGATAATAGATAACGAAGCAACTATGCTGCCGGGAACCATCCAATTTGCCGCATCAGCCTACAGTGTAAATGAGAATGGCGTGACCGTTACGCTCACGGTGACTCGAACCGGCGGCAGTGATGGGCCGGCCACGGTCGCGTTCGCCACGGCCGATGGCACGGCCTTGGCGGAGCAAGATTATACGTCGCAGTCCGGAACCTTGTCCTGGGCGGATGGGGATGCTTCCAGCAAGACCATCACCGTTTCCATCACCGATGACGTTATTGATGAAAGCGATGAGACTTTCACGGCAACGCTGAGCAATGTCACTGGCGCCGGCCTGGGCTCGCCCAGTTCGGCGACGGTAACGATCGTGGACAATGATATTCCTCCCGACCCGGAACATTTGGCCGACCTGGAGGTTTCCGACCTCAAGTTTGTGCCGGTGAATTTGTGGGCGGGCGACCATCCGGCCATGATTTCGTTTGAGCTCAAGAACGACGGGCCGGAGAATATTGGCTACGCTGACGCTCAACTCTTAGTTGCTTTCTACCTGTCAGTCAACCAGACCTTTGGCGATGGCGATGATGTTGCCATCGGGACCAAGACCGAGGCTTTGACGCTTGCCTCCGGCGGTCAGACCACCATCCGCTATCCCGGCCGGGCGCATAACGAGGATGTGACCATTCCGGACATGATCTCCGGCGACTACTATGTGTTTGTCAACGTGTCGCTGGTATCGTCCTCCGGCCTGACCGACCCGGATGGGGCCACGGCCATGCGCGATGGCCCGATCAACGTGCGGATCCACCCTTCCGATGATGGGGACGATGATGGCGAAGATAATGGCAATGGGAATAACGGCAACAAGGCGCGCGGCGTGGTGAACGATTATGACGGCGATGAGCAAACCGACATGATGAGTTACGACGAGCCCAGCGGCGAATGGACGGTCCGGTTCTCGGAGTCGGAAGAGAGTGTTCGCTTTGTCTTCGGCGGGCCGGGCTATGAAACCGTGTCCGGGGATTACGATGGGGATGGTCTGACGGATCCGGCAATCCATCTGCGCCAGGGGTCGGCATGGCAGATTATGCTCTCTGGGCAAGGCTATCAGACGGTAGTTTTCGATCTTGGTGGCTCAAGCGCTACGCGTGGCGCCGTTGGAGACTATGCTGGGAAAGGACGCGCGCAGCCGGGCTTGTATGAAGAAATGAGCGGGCGCTGGTATGTCTTGCTGTCGGCCCTGGGGGACCAAAACACTGAGATAGCCAGCGCGGTCTTCGGCGGCAACGGCTATCTGCCCGTGGCCGGTGACTATGATGGGGATGGCAAAGTGGATCCGGCGGTGTATGGTGAAGCAACGGGGGATTGGCAGGTAATGCTATCATCTCAAGGCTATGGCGTGGTCACGGCGGTCTTTGGCGGGCCGGGCTATGCGCCGGTTGTGGGAGACTATGATGGCGACGGCAAAGCCGACCCGATGCTCTTTGATCAAGTGACCAAGACCTGGCAGGGGCTGATGTCGGGCAACGGCTATGCGCTCAAGCAATTCTCTTCCGGCGCCGGCACGCCGGTAGCTGGCGATTTTGACGGCGACGGCATTGCCGACCCGACCGTGCTGGATTCCACGGGCAACTGGTCATTCCTCTCCTCCGCCTCCTCCCATCTCCGCGCCGGCCCCTACTCTCTCCAGCCTTAACGACATTCTAATCCGCCAGGTTATTATTCATCTGCCGCGTTTACGGGATTTTTGACCACGGATTACACGGATGGCACGGATATTATTAATCAAGTTCCCCATATCAGTGTAATCCGTGTAATCCGTGGTGAGTAGTTACCGACAAAGTTCTATAGCCAGGCGAATAACTTTCTGGTATAAACAAGCCGCAATTTGTCGTCGGCCTGTCAGAACGTTGGATAACAAGGAGGCAACTGCAATGAAAGTAATTATGAGCGGATTGGCCCTGTTAGGCTTGGTTCTCATCATCACCGCCGCGCCGGTTGAGTCCCTGGTCGGCAAGCAGCAGGAAACCTACGGAGCCTTCATCCGTCCGGAACTCAAAATTACGCCCATCAAAAGCAAAACCGCCGAGCTCTTCGGCGGCGCGCTGGGCACGGTCGTCGGCCGCACGCTGTATCTGGGCCTGGGCGGTTATGGACTGGTTAACAGCATTAGCGCC
>JACPGM010000014.1 GCA_016188985.1 Lentisphaerota bacterium
CGTTGGTTTCCACCAGCACGGTGGCGCCCGGGCGCGCCTTCCGCAGGGCTTTCAGCAAGGCCGGCGTGCCGCGCTGCAGCAAGGGCTCGCCGCCGGTAACCTCCACCAGCGCCAGGCCGCTCGCGCGAAATTCTTGCGCCAGTTGCGCAATGGTTTTAGCCGCGCCGCCGCTGAAGGCATAAGTCGTGTCGCAATAGGAGCAGTGCAGGTTGCAGCCGGTCAAGCGGATGAAAAAACAGGGCTGCCCGGCATGGGTGCCTTCGCCCTGGATGGAAGCAAACGTTTCGCAGACCTGCAGGCACGGTTCCATTCAGGCGCTTTCCCAATAGGACGCCGAAGTGCCGGTGCCTTCGCTGACCCGCACACGCTGGACTTTAAGACGCCGGCTATTCAGCCGGCGCGCGAGAGCCTGGAAAAGGTAGCGGGCCAGATTTTCCGATGACGGATTTTTCCGCACAAACAGGGGCAGAGAGTTCAATTCCCGGTGATCCAAAGGGTCCACTACTTCCTTAAGCACCCGCTTGACCTGCCGGAAATCCGCCAGCAGGCCCAGGGCATCGGTGCGGCGGCCGCGCAGCGCCACTTCGACTTCCCAATTATGACCGTGCAGGCGCTCACAGACCCCGGGATAGCCCTTAAGGAAGTGCGCGCTGGAAAAACCGGTTTTAACGCTGATTTCAAACATAAGTCACCAGATAATGCCGTTGGAAATTAGATATTTTCCGCCGGAGGCGGATCCGCCAACGGCGGAGAAATTGGGAAGAACCTGTCCTGGTTCCATACCAATTTTCAGTTTCGATGCTCCGTCAACTCTGAACTGTGAACTGCAAACTGTCTAACTGTAAACTGCTTACAGTGAACCGTGAACGCTGAACCTTCTAAACCCCTCCTTTATATCAGGCTTTCTGCGGCGCGGCAATTTCATTTAATTCCGGATAATGCTCCCTGAGCAGCAGCGGCACCGGCACTTTGTCCCCGCTAAACAGAGCCTTGAGCTGGAGAATGTTGGCGACTTCCTGGCCTTTGAAGTGGTTGTTGGTTACGACGGTCAGGCTTTTAGATCCTTCCCGCAGCGCTTCCGCGCGCTGGCGCAGGCCCTGGAGTTCCGCGCGCGAATAGTAGTAGTTATAAGTTTCGTCGCGGCCGGCTGCTTTGTCAAACCAGGCCGCGCTGTTGCGTCCATGCAGCCGCAGATAGCGCTCGGCCCCCACATGGCACCGCGCCAGGTTAAAACTGGTGTGACTCATGGGATAATCCAGATTGGCCACCGTAACCGCCAGACTTTCCAGGAAGGCCAGGGCCGAGGGCACTTGCCAGGAATTATGGCGCAACTCCAGCGTCAAGTTAGTCAAGCCACCTAAAGTGTCCTCGGTCCGGCTGAGGTAGTCGCGGTGCTCCGCGGTATCGTTGAAATCGTACTTGAACTGGGCCAGGAAGTGGGTGAGTTTGCCGGCCTCGATCAAGGGAGCAAATCCATCCTGGAGCTGGTGGACAAGCTCGGCGGAAAGCAGACCGCCGTGGGTGATGTCCTGCGGCACCTTGGCACTGAAGCGGAACTCCGGCTTGAAAGCCGTCTGCTTGAGCCAGCCTGCGGCGTGGCGCGCCAGCGGCACTCGGTAGAAAGAGCTGTTGATCTCGATCAAGTCCACATAATGGGCAATATACCCCAGGTGTTCGCGCGTTCCCCGCGGGTAGACAATCCCCTCCCAGTCCGGATAGGACCAGCCTGCGATCCCGAAGTAGATTGGCGCTGGCGCAGCCATACCCCTATCCTAAGCGACAAAGATCGTCATCAAGCTGCCCGGCGATAAAAAAGTGCTGGGCTATCATCCTGCTTCGCCGGCCGTCGTCGCGCCGTAGTCCGGCCACCGCCGGACGAAGGCGGAAGGCTACGCAGGACAGGTGTGCCACCCCTTCCCTCCGTCGCCCTTGGACTGTGTATTCAGTGGAAGGACAAGATTGAGCCGGGAACAGGCACTTGGCCCCAGTGGACCGAGCCCGCGGCGGCATCGCTGCCGCCGGCATTGACCGCGGGGCTTACCATCGTTCCCTCACGATACATTGACCAGATGGCGATCCGCCCGCCGCCGCCGGAGCCGGAAAGACCGCCGCTATATCCCGTGTTGCCGCCATTGGCGCGCACGACCGCATTGGCGCCGCCGATAACGAAGCGGCGGCAGTAGAGATTGATGGCGCCGCCCGAACCGCCGCCGCCATAAGCCCCATCGTAAATAGGCCCGCCGTTGGCCGAGAGCACGCCGTTAAGAGTGAGCGTATCCTCAACCCTGACCCAGATAAACCCGCCGCCACGGCCGCCCCATCGGCCATAAGCACTTCCACTGCCACCGGCACTGCCGGGTTCAAAGGGAGCATTGGAAGAACCGTAGACCGGTCCCGGCAATACCGTCCCGGAGTTGGCGACGCCGCCCGTGCCGCCGTAGCTGGCCCCGCTGTTGCGGTTAGCCACTTGCCCGCCAACACCACGGCCCGGCCCGTATCCGTTGGCGCCTACCGAGCCATCCGAGCGTTCCCGGAAACCGGCGCCATCCGCCCGAAAGCCGCAATTAGGCGTGTTAATGGTAAGGTTGGACATGGAAAAGAAAACTGAGCCGCCATTGGTCGGATTCGACAGCGGGCTGATCCAGCCGTTCGTCCCGATGGTCACATTACCGTTCACGGAAACAACTGCTCCGGTGCGAAAGGTGCTATTGGTTTCGCCCGCCTGGATATAAAACAGCCCGGAATTGGAAGAACTGCTGCCCAGAACACTCAGGTTGCTGCTAATCGTAACGTTGGGGCGAGTGGTCATACCGGCCAGGAGGGCAAAGGCCCCATTGGTGATGAGAAAATCGCCCAGGCACGTTACCATCGCGTTGCTTAGTTCCAGCCGGCCGCCGCTGGTAACGGTTATCTGGTTGGCGGTAATAACCAGGCCATCCTGGGCAATCTTGAGGTAGCCACCAGTCTGGGTCAGACTGTTCACAATCCAAGGCGAGGTTACTGGCGCCAGCCACAGACCGCTGTGCCAATTGGTTTCCTGGAGGAAGCGGCTGCTGGGAAAATACAAGGTCCCTAATCGGCCATAAGCGTTGTTGTATTGGCAGGAAGGATCTTCGCCACTTCCGACCTGTCTGGCCGTGAGCGGCCAAGGCGTTGCGTTACCCTGGTTCAAGCCCGGCGCCGCCGAGAAAGTAATGGCCGGAATCGCGGCGGCCTCCTGGGCGCTGTTGGTATAAATGACCGCAATGCGCCCCCCGCCCCCCGAGCCACCATATTCGCCCTGAGCACCGCCATTAGCACTGATTATACCGTTAGAACCGGCCAGCAGGTAGCAGCGGATGAAAATCGAGCCGCCGGAGCCACCGCTGTAGTAATCACCACTTCCAAATGTTCCCTTAGTTCCTCCCGCGGCAATCGTTCCGTTCACGGTTACAGTGCCCACGGACTCAATGATTACAGCCCCTCCGCCATTACCGCCTTTGCAGCCAGTGGCGCCACCCCCTCCTCCGCTTCCCGGAAAAGTTGGAGCGTCGTATTGATCGTAGGTACTACCGCCAGCGAGCCAAGGATAGGCAGAAGCGCGTTTCTGGTCGCCGCCGGCGCCACCATGCCCGGCGCCGGAGGGCCAGTACGAGCTCCCCCCTCTGCCAAACCCTGGTCCATGTCCGTCAGAGTTTGTTCCACCCGCATAGCCCTGGCCAGTAACATCAATCTTACCGCCCGGGGCTATGGTAAGGTTTGAGCAGAAAAAATAAACGTTGTTTGACATCTGGCCATTAGTAAAGGCCGCCGGCAGCGTGACCACGCCATTAGTCAGGATGCTAATATAAGTGGCGGTCAGGATGCTGTTCCAGTTGGTGAACATAAGCCGCGTGCTCGTCGCGCCCCCGCCAACGGTCAACGAGCTTAAGTTGGACGACGCGCTGGAGATGATGGCCAGCGACCCCGTGTAGGTAATGTAGACATCATCGCCATTATCGGGCACCGACCCCTCTACCCAGTTGGCAGCCAGCGCCCAGTCGCCGGTGGTGGCAGCCTGGAAGTTGCGCGTCGCGCCCCAGACAAGATCAACGGCAAGCGGGCTCAGCCATACGCACAAAAAAAATAAAAGACCTGCTGACGCCTTCATTAAAATGAACCCAACGGCCATTTCGCGCCGACATGCTCCCAACATTTAATCGAAAATATACTATTTGTTTCCGCCAAGCCTGTCAACAGGGCACCCCTTCCCTCAGAACTCAGCTTTTCCTGCTCAGCCCGCCAAGCACTCAGAAAGCCATGCGTTGCCAGCCCTTTTTCAGAGGGTCGCGCGGCGGCAACCCCAGCAGTTCGCGTCCCGTATCCACGTAGTAGCGATAATTTTCCAGAGGGGTCCCGTTCGGAATGCGGTGGTCAAGGCTGAATACTGTCCCGCCTGAGCGCATCAAGCTCTGCATCTTGTATTCGAGTTCCTTCCTGATTTCCGCCTTGCCCTGGCGCAGCACGTGTTTATCAATGCCTCCGCCCACGGCGAGGGACTTGCCATACTTCTTTCTGAGTTGCACGATATCCATCCCCGCCGCGGGTTCCAGCGGAATAAGGGCGTTAAGACCGGCCTCAAGGAACTCGTCAATGACGGCGTTCAAGTTCCCGTCGCTGTCCATCTGAAAAATGAGCGTGCCGCGGGAGGCAAGCAGGTCCCAGATTTTCCGGTAATAAGGCTTGATGAATTCCCTGACTTGGGTCGGCCCGACCAGAGGCCCAGACTTGCCGGCCAGGTCTTCGCCCACGGAGAGTTGGTCAATCACAACCTCCGCGCTGACCATTTCCAGAACCCGGAAAGTAGTATGCGAAAGAGTCTGCAGGATATCCTGCATCAGTTCCGGGTCGTCATAGTAGCACAGGCATGCTTGCTCATCGCCCATAAGCTCTCTGGGCGTGCTGAAGGCGCCCGGCATAGCCGCGACCACCAGCGCCCCGGCCGCCTGGGCTTTCCTGGCGGCGGCCACCTCGTCATAATTGACTCGCTCCGCGGAAAACTCGAAAAGCCGCTTGATTCGCCGCCAGTCATCCATGTTCTTGACCGGATAATCCAGCGGCAGCGGAATCGTGGCCGACTTCTTAAACAATTTCAACGTTCGGCCCAGGCAATCCTTCTCCAGCCGGTATTCGGGAGTATCTTCAATCACTTTGGGTTCCGAGCCGCCCATAGCGCCCGTGTGGCCGCCGCAATGAGCAAGGGGAACATAGTCCCAGTCAAAGGCAACCAGGCTTATTTCTTCCTCGGTCGCGCCCTGGGCGCGCCATTCCTGGGCCAAACCGACCAGCGGGCCGAAGAGCTCGACAAACATCTGGCGTTCAACGCGGCCGAAGGTTTTCAGTTCAATATATTGTTCGCGGCTGAATCGCATGGGCCAAACCTCCGTTCACAGTTAAGCAGTTCAAAGTTCGAAGTTAAAAGTTGAACAGTTCACAGTAAGACAGTTTACCGTGCACGATCCGGACTATGGCGCGGCACGCGCGGGAAGCCGAGCCCGTGGCCCAGGGGAATATAAAATGAAACGATCTTGCAAGCGCGCTTAATGAGCGTGCGGCTCAGCCGGAAGGGCGGCCCATGCCCGGGCGCGCATAGCGCTCCACAAAGTGGCCGCATCTGTTCGAGGGTATGCACATAGTCTTCCGGATTCGAGCCCCAGTGGACATCCATCCAGCCAATCGAGCCATCGGCAAAGAGCGTGTCGCCCACGAAAAGCAGATCCCCGCAAAGAATATGGATACTGCCAACCGTGTGGCCCGGCGCGGCGCTGACCTTGAAATTATGTTTCCCTACCGGGAAGCGCTCGCCGCCCACAACCTTGTGCCGGATGGGACAAGGCACGAAATCCTCGTCAAATCCCGCGTAGGGAATCTTGGTTCCCGTGATAACGAGATCGCCTTTCTCCACGACTTTTGCGGCGTTAGCGTGCGCCACAACGCTGAAACCGAACTCGCGCGACCACCATCCCATGGCCCCGACATGATCGGCATGAAAATGGGTCATGAAGCCCAAGCGTATCTTGCGCGGATCGAGGCCGGCCTGGCGCCACAACCCCAGGATAACTTCGCGATGCCGCAGGAGGCCGCTATCCACCAGAACCAGACCCACCTTGGTCACGACCACGTGCAACTCGCCGCCATCAGGCGGATGAAACCAATAAAGCTCCGGCCTTACCTTCCGGAAAAAGCTTTTCGTCGTGCCTAGCTCTGGTCGTGCAGACATAACCCCTCATCAGCGGGCAAACCGCGCCTCCAGCCAGTCCAGAATACGGGCGGCCACTTCGGTCTTGGCCATAAGCGGCAAGGCCTGCACCCGTCCGTCACGAGCAATCAGCGTTACCCGGTTGGTATTGACTTCAAAGCCGGAACCGCGTTGGCTCACATTATTGGCGACAATCAGGTCCAATCCCTTGGCCACTAACTTGGCGCGGGCTTTTTTAAGCAGATGATCGGTCTCCGCGGCAAACCCGATAAAGATCCACCGGCCCTTTCTGGGCCGCAGGCTCATCAGAATATCGGGCGTAGGTTCGAGGCGTAAGCGCCAGGGCTTATTTGTTTTTTTCAGCTTGCGCGGACTAAAGCGGCTTGGCCGCCAATCGGCCACGGCCGCCGCCATGATGAGCGCATCGTTACGCGGCAGCCGGTGTTTGACGGCCGAGAACATCTCGGCGGCGGTGGTAATGGAGATAAAGGTTGCTTTGGCCGGCGGTGTAAGCGCCACGGGACCGGAAATCAGCGTAACCTTGTGCCCGCGCCGGGCGGCGGCGTGAGCCAGGGCATAACCCATCTTGCCGCTGGAACGGTTGCTCAGGAAACGCACGGGGTCAAGCGCTTCGCGGGTCGGCCCGGCGGTTACAATTATTTTCAATGCCGATCTCCTTGGAGCCTATCACTTAGGAGGCCCACTTCATCCGCAATTTGCGCTGGGACAGAACACATTCCCGCAGATACAAGTTAATCAGGTTCTGATAAGGAATGCCGGTTTGTGACGCCATCGCCTTGAAATAAGCGATAATGTCTACGCCCATGCGAATGGTTAGTTGCTTCTTGAGCCGCTTGGCATACGGATTAGGCCGGCTCTTCATCTTGCTCAGGTCATATTCTTTTTTCATGACACACCTTTAAGGTAAAGCCTCCGTTCATTCTTTGTTGCCTTACGGGCTGAGATGATACGGATAATCGAACCGCTTTCGCGTCGGCAATGACAAACCAGCAGAACTCTCAGCTTGGTGCTGATTCCGAGGAGAAGGAATCGGTCTTCCCATTCCGAGTGCTCGTCGTCATAGAACTCAACGGCGTGCTCATCAAAGAAGACCGTCTGAGCTTCGGCAAAAGATACGCTGTGTTGGCGCTGGTTCTTCCGGTTCTCTTCCTCATCCCATTCGAACCTCAGCGCTTTCATAACTACAATGTAGGTATGTCATAGCTACAGGTCAAGAGTTTTGTCATGACGGCCAAGGTGCCGAGTGGCAATTGGTCCGACGCTAACGGGTATTTTCACAGCGCGTTCTTGCTGGAATTGCCTTAATGGCATAGAGCCTATTCGGGGATCAGCTCTGCACTGGCAAAGCTATTGCTGCCGGTTCCGAACACTTTGTAGGTTTCGGTTACTGTGGCGTCCTGGACGACAAAGTCGAGGAGCCCATCTCCGTTGAAATCCCCAGTGCTTTCCAGGTGATATTGCGACCAGGTGCTGGCCGAAAGGCCAAATAACGGGTCAACCGAATCGTAGGCGCCAGCGCCATTATTGCCCACCAGATAGACGCTGCCCGAACTGAGATCGCGCACCATGAGCTCGGCATAGCCGTCTCGATACACGTCGCCCGCCGCTTCAATCCGGTAGCCGGCCAGCGCCGCCGGGTCAATGCCCAGGACATAGCCCGTGCTTTGCAACTGATTGGTTGCGCCCGCGCTATAGGCCAGCAGGGTAGAGCCAGTGGCGCGGTCCCGGACCACATATTCAATAAAACCATCGGCATTGAGATCGCCGGCGGCATCCACAGCATAGGCCGCCCAAACTGAAGCATCACCAAAGCCAAACAAGGCTTCATGGGACGAGTACGTATTGTCCTCGCCGGCTTTCACGAGATAAGGAACCAGCGTGGCGCGGTCCATGACCACTACGGCAATCTGCCCGGTGGCCGGCGCATGGGCCGTGGCGCCGATAAGCTGATAGGGCTCCCAAGCCGCATCGCTCAGATCCAGAAAATTCACCGAGGAACCGCTGCCGCCCGGTTGGATACGCCCTACCCGATTTGTTTCGACCGTTGCCGAAAAGACCGGCAGTGGACAGGCCACACTCGGGGCGGCCGGCGCAGCATTGGATGGCATGGCCACCCAGAAGAGCCTGGTCTTGCCATCGGGATCAATAAAGCTGTCGGGTACACCCCAGGCATTGCCGGAAGAATCATCGGCGGCAATGCCGGCGGTTCCTTCTGCCGTCCAAGTCAGGCCATTGGTGGAAATGGCCGTATAGATTTCCTTCTTGTTCGAGGCATTCATAGCCACGTAATACAGGCGCAAGCTGTGGTCCTGCAGTTCTATAATGGTGGGGTCGCTACCCGGAGGGAATGAGGCGGTTTCTTCGGAAAAAGTCAGGCCATCCTCAGCGCGATAAACCTTGAGGCCGCCAGCGGAAGAAGAGAGGTAAATACGGACCGCAGTGCCCGTCAGCGCCCACGCTTCCGACGAAACCCCGTTGATCCCCAGGGAAACGCCATCCGGCGCGAAGCTCCATTGCCCGTTGGCATTAGTGCTGATGATGCCGCTGGTTAGATAGAAACCGCTAAACGGGTCCACCCCCGTGGTAGCAGTGTAATAGACCCGGAAAGTCCCGTTGCTCAAGGCCACGGCCGTCGGATCCAAAGCATTGCCGCCGGCTACGGTAATCAGCGCGTTGGTGTTCACTTGCCAGTTCAGGCCGTCGGTGGAGGCGGCCATATAAATTTGCTGCGGCAAGCGGTTGGAACTGGGCGTGGTGGAAACAAGCGCGAGGAAGTTGTTGCTCTGCGCCTTGAGCACATAGGGATCCACGTAGCCGTTGGTGAAGCGGTAGCCCTGGTCCTGGGTAAAGCTCTGGCCGTCGCTGGAGCTCGCGCTTAAGATCACTTCGTAGATCTCCGGGGCGCCGCCATTACCATCGCCATCCTTGCCAGGCGTGCCGCAAAGACTCGTCAGAAAAACCGATGCCGCTAAGGCAACTGCTTTCCGGTTCATGAGACCTCCTTAACTGCTAACCGTGAACTTCCCGAAAACTATTCCGCATTTTATTTCGGCTTATTATTGGTCCCCAGAGCGCCCACATCCACATCAAAGTCGCGCGCATCCAGACCGAGCTCGGTGGCGTGCTCCTTGAGACAAGTTGGGCACAGACCATGGGAAATATTCATTTTCATACGCTTGACCATATATGACTCGAACAGATGCCAATTATCTTCGGCGTTGCGGATCTGTTTGCAGTAGGTGCACATCAACAGCGGTTGGTGAAGCGCCCTGGTCTCCCCCAGCGCCTGTTCCAGCTTGGCAAACTGCACCGCGCTGCGCACCGCCAGGCCGATCTCGCCGGCCAGCGTCTCCAGGTACTCGATGAGATCTGGAGAGAACATGTCCTTTCTATGGTCATTCAACTGCAGAAGACCAACATTCTGCCGATGGTCCCTGATCGGAATAAGCGCCTGCGATTCATACCCGCAGAGCTTACAGTAGTTTCTGGTTGCGGCCGGGCGCTCTTCCGGCGTGGTGGCAGCCAGGAAGTTGGTTAAGCTGTTTGTCCAGAAACTTCCGCTCGGCGTGAAAAAAGGTTTGGAAGGATCGGTCCGGCCGCGGATAACCAGGCCGCACAGGCACTCCAGCACGTACCCCTTCCCATCCGGCTCGCACACCCTTTGGCAGGCGCCGTCCTGGTAACAGAGCTTGGTCTCGTGCTGGATGAAAGAATCGGCAAAGCCATCCCAGACGTAATAGGGATAATCGCCGTCCTTGTGCAAGCGGATGGCCAGGGCCTCGCAGGCCGTGAGCGATTTGATTATCTTGCCAACGGCCTTCAGTACCGATTCCAAGTCCGGAAAATTGAGCAGTTGCGCCAGGATCTGCCGGGCCACGCGCTCGCGTTCCAGCAGCCGGTTCAGGTCGGATTGCGCTGTCATGGTTATAGCCTCCTCAAGTTTAACCGTGGCTTTGCGGTTCTTACATCAACCAAAAGCATTCACGCTAATAGTTTGGCACATTCGGTTTTTATAGTCAAGCGCCGCCAAAAATCCGGCCTGTCCTCGATAAATCAGGAGGCTCTCTCTTCCTACAATTGGCCGGGGTGTAACCCGGCCCTCCAGACTGTCCGTCTTGGAGGGACGGCTTCTACGCCGTCCTGCGGGCTCAATCAGCAACTGCTCCATCTCCGGGAATGATCGGTCGGGTCGCAGGCGCGGGCGCACTGCACGGCGGCGAAGCCGTACCAAGCAACGCGTGGTTCGGCCTATGCGGTCTTGGCCTGACCATGACGCAATTCCTGCTCAACCTTCTCGGCCAAGAGCACCTTGAGCAGGGACTGGTAGGGCACGTCGCGCTTGTTGGCCAACACTTTCAGAGCGGCAATAATGGACTCGGGCAGACGCAGGGAGATCGTCTTGGTTGAAGGCTTTAGATTCGGGAATACCGCCCGCTTCGCCTTGGACCAGTCAACAAACTCCGCGGAGTCATGCGTCGCCCAAAACGCGCGCTCTTCGTCCTCATTCTTGAACGCTGGAACTTGCTTCTTTGTCATGATCGGTAAACCCTCCGTTCTTTCCGGCTCATGGCGCGCGCCGAAACTACTCGCAGGCGTCGGCCGCGCATTGTGAACGTGATGAACAACTCCCGGCCTTCGTCCGTCTGCCCCAGCGCATAGAATCGCTTCTCCATCTCGGAATGCGCCGGATCGGTTCCCTGGAGCAGCGGGGTGTTGAAGAACACCTGCTCAGCCTCCAGTGGCGTGACGCGGTGCCGTTCCCAGTTCTTTTCGGCGTTCCCGCCGCTCCAGTCGAAGCCTTCGAACTCCGGCACAGTGGCTGTATCACCCATGGCCATACCGTATACGATGACGGTATACGCGTCAATCTAATTCTACTGACGCCGCCATCTGTCCAACGACAGCGCTGAGGGTTGGCGAGCTTGCGAGATGTACCATCCGGCACTGGTTCGAACGTCCGAATCAGACTACGTGCGCGAGCGAGAACTTGGCGCGTTCAGTCTGAATGCGGTGCATGGCCGCATCATCGAAGAACCGCGCTCCGCACGCCCTGCACTTGAAATGCCGCAGGCGTCGCACCGTCAGACCATCCTCCATCCGACAGTTCTCGACCGTGCAGGCCATTTGCATAGCGCCGCATTCAGGACACGGCAACAGCTCAGACGTCCGTGCTTCTTTTTGTGGAGATGAGGACATAGAAAACGTCAATCCCTTCCTTTGTCAGGATCTTTCCTTTGGTGTAAATATCGAGACCGTCGAACGTGAGGCCTTTGATCACGTACGGCGCACCATCGGCACGAAGCGACGCATGGTACCGCCGGGGGTTGGGATTCTTCACTCTTTGCTAATGCGTTCGTTTGCTCTCAATTGATCTACCTGCGAGGGAAGTCGGAGTGTTCCCTTATGTCCATTGGTTTGGAGCATCCATGCCGCGGCGACCTCCCACAAGGCTCCAGGCGCGGACTGTTGAAGCTGATAGTAGTATCGTGCGGTTTCGTTTGTCTTCTTGTATACAGCCATGACATGAAGAGGGTACTTACCAGAACTCCCGGGAGGATCCACGTAAGTGAAGAAGAAATCACCATGTTCGTGCTTTAGATCTGGTAGCATGTCGTCGCACGTGAGGTTGGCGAAGAATTTGGTTGGTTCCATGAGCACCTTCACGTCTCTGATCTTTGCGCAGCCAACAGCCATCATTACGGCGAGCAGCAACAGAAGCGCATTAGCAGCCTTCATATGATCTCTACCCTTGGCCCAACTTCAGCGTTGAGGCTGAGACTTCCAGAAGCCGTGCAATGCGCGGATTACCGAATCGCCTCCGATGGCTGGTTGGATGCTCCTATTTCTTTCCCGACTTGCTCTGATCTAAAGCTTTCAGTTTGTCGATCCGGTCCATGAGATCTTTGCGGTATCGCTCCCACGTTCCTCTTTGGGCGTTCGACATCATTTGCCCCATCGACTTCTGTAATTCTGGGTCTTTGGTCTGTGCGTAGGGCGCGACAACTTCAGAGACTTCTTGTGTCGTAAAGGAAAAGTAAGCCTGCAAACTCCAGAAGCCATAGCCGATTAACTCTGTAGTCTGTCCTGGCTTGTAGTCGTACGTGCTATAAGCAATGAGGTCGCGCAGAATCCTTTTCCGATCCTGCCCCGCCGCATCCATTAGGTTCCTGATCTCCTGTTCGGTTCGCGCCCAGTTCTGATAGTTCGTCTTGACCATCGCAAAGGATTCAGCGGTCCGCAGCAGTTGTGGGCGCACAGTCGGATCAGTTGGTATCTCAGGCGGAATGGAGCGTTTCTTTTCCGGTGGTAGTTGCTGCGCGAAGGCACAGACAGCTACAAGTGACAATGTCGCGGTAAGGATTGCTTTACTCATCATTCCTCTTTGTTGAACGTTACGGCTCAGCGGCCACGAGTCTGGCAACCGGTACGTTGAAGCCGATTTGTTCAAACTTCATGTTTTCTTGGCAAGGGCGACAGCTTCAGCAATGTAATCAAGCATTTGCCATAGAGTCACGCTGCGCAATGCTGCGCATAGCGCTGCAGGCGGGCTATGCGGGCCTACAACAGGATACCCACCCACAAGACCGAGACATCTTACAAAGTTTTGGAGCGGCAGGCCTCAGCGCTGCGGGGATTGGAGGGCTTTTTCCACGGCTTGCATGATTTTTTCCAGGGCCGCCAGGCGGCCCTGACCGACGTAGCCGCAGGCCAGTTCGCCAGGCTCCGGCTCAACGCAAATCGCACCGCGCGCTTTCAAGAGGCGCACGTTTTCACAGGTGGCCGGATGCTGCCACATTTTTTCGTTCATGGCTGGCGCCAGCACCAGCGGCGCCGAGCAGGCCATGGCCGTGGCCGAGAGCGCGTCATCAGCCAGGCCATGCGCCAGCTTTGCCAGCACATTCGCCGTGCAGGGCGCAATCACCAGGCTATCCGCCCAGTCGGCCAAGGACACGTGCGGCATCCGCCAGTCTTCCGCCTCTGCGAACATATCCGTAACAACCGGCCGGCCCGTCAAGCTGCGGAAAGTCAATTCACCTACAAAGCGCGTGGCGGCCGCGGTCATGATGACCGCCACTTCCCATTGCTTCTTGAGCAGCATCCGCGCCAGCTCGGCGGCCTTGTAAGCGGCAATCGAGCCGGTCACGCCCAGGACAATATGTTTGGTCTTTGCCATCAAAGTCTGACTCGGTCTGTTTTCAATGTTATAGCCATAATGCTAAATCAGTTCAAGGCAACCGGCATCCGGGTCTTTGTCAAGTCGGCCGATTAATTCCAAATGTTCACGAATTACTTTTTCATAGACCGCAGAGCGCTGATTTCCCATGCGCAACCATATAACTTTTGGCGGTGGCCCATAATAACAGCTAAGATCATAGAAATCCTGATCCAAGGTGACGATCGTAAACTCATGGTCCTGGCATAGTTCCAGATGGCCTGATCGGACTGGTCTTCAAGGGCCACGGTTCGCGCATGACAGGAACCGGGAAACAGATCCGCCAAAGCATTCACCAGCTTATGACTGAGATTGGCGTCAAACAGCAGCTTCACGTTTCACCGGGCATTGAATGAATCGGCGTTCACGTTCAGCGGCATATTCGATGCAGGCCTGAATGTCATCCTCCGTAAGTTCAGGATAATCCGCCATAATTTCACTGCGCGCCATGCCAGCCGCCAGCCATCCCAGAACATCGCCGACCGTGATGCGTAAGCCGCGAATACAAGGCTTGCCGCCACGCTTGCCGGGCTCAATCGTGATTACATCCTGATATTTCATTGGCCATCCCCCGTTGATATAATTCCGCCACTTACGAAAACGCCGCTGTTCTGCTGAAATTTTTACCAGCAACCACTTGTTCGAGGAAGCATGAAAATTACGTGAATCATGCCTTCTTAATCACCTTACCCTCCCTCCCGCCGGCAATGCTCGGCCAGAATAATGGCGCGCAGGCTCGCCAAAGCCGCCGCCAGGCGCTCATTGACAACCAGATAACGATAACAACGCGCGCAGGCCATTTCCCGCGCGGCATTCCTGAGCCGCAAATGCATCGTGGCGCGGTCATCCTGGCCCCTTTTTTCCAGGCGCGCCTTGAGCGCCGCCATGCTGGGCGGCGCCACAAAAACGTCCACAAAAGCCTCGGCTAAAATACTCCCCGGCGCGCGGGAAATCAATTTCCTAATTTGCGCGGCACCCTGGACATCAATCGCCAGGAGGAGGTCACATCCGTCCGAAAGCGCCTGCTCCACCCTCAGGCGGGGCGTGCCGTAGCAGTGGCCATGCACCTTGGCGTGTTCCAGGAAATAGCCCTGGGCGGCCCGGCGCTGGAACTCGGCCTCATCCAGAAAAATATAATCACGGCCGTTGATCTCTCCCGGCCGCCGCGGCCGCGTGGTGCAGGTGATACAGCGCCGCATCCGCTTGAATTCGGCCAGCAACCGCTTGGCGAGCGTCGTCTTGCCCGTCCCCGAGGGAGCCGAGATAATCAGCAATACCGGCCGCCGGCGCCTGGTCATGCTTTGAATGCTCATGGTCCGGTCGGATTCCTTTTTTTCGTCCCGCCGCTTTACGCATTCGTTGGTTCGTTGATTCGATAATTCGGTGATTCGTAATCCTGAAGTTCTTCGTTTTACGAATCAACTAATCATCAAATCATCTATTTTCCGGCTTTTGGCATCCGTCGGCCGTCCTCAGCCCTCCGTCCGCTGCCCTCTGCCGTCTGGCGTCTGTCTTCCGTCGTCTGTCGTCCCGCGCAATGCGGGACAAGACCGTCACTTGCCACGCGTCACGCGTGGTCCATCTTTACCCTGCCCGCCGCTGTTTCAGGTAGGCTTCGATAAACTTGTCGAGATCCCCTTCCAGCACGCTCTGGACATTGCCGACTTCGACACTGGTGCGGTGATCCTTGGCCATGGTATAAGGCTGGAGCACATAGGAGCGAATCTGGCGGCCCCAGGCGATATCGCCTTTCTGGCCGTAAAATTTTTCCATTTCCTGCCGCTTCTGGTCCTGCCGGAGCTCATACACCCGCGCGCGCAGGAGCTTCATGGCCTTGGTGCGGTTGGCGTGCTGCGAGCGCTCCGACTGGCAGGCCACCACAATCCCGGTCGGCAAATGCGTCAGGCGCACGGCTGAATCGGTCTTGTTGACATGCTGGCCGCCGGCGCCGCCGGAGCGATAAGTATCCACCCGCAGGTCGCCCTCGTCTATTTCCACTTCCGTGTCATCATCCAATTCCGCCACGACATCCAGGGCGGCAAACGAGGTGTGCCGCCGCTTGTTGGCGTCGAACGGGCTGATGCGCACCAGGCGGTGCACGCCGCGCTCGGCCGAGAAATAACCGTAAGCAAACTCGCCTTCCACCAGCAAGGTCGCGCTTTTCACGCCGGCTTCGTCACCGGGCTGCAGATCCAGCAAGCTGGTTTGAAAGCCGCGCCGCTCGGCATAGCGCCGGTACATGCGCAGGAGCATTGCCACCCAGTCGCAGGCCTCCGTGCCGCCGGCGCCCGCGTGCAGGCTCAAATAAGCATTGTGCGAGTCCAGTTGGCCATTAAACAGCGCTTCGATTTCCAGCTTGCCAAAGGCGGCCTCGAATTGCGCCAGATCACGCTCAAGCTGGACAAAAGTCTGCGCACGATGCTGCTCATCCGGCTCGGTCTCAGCGAGTTCCGCCAGCACGCGCAAATCGTCCAGTTGGCCGGTGAGGGTTTTGAACGGGCTGAGCACGGCGCGCTCGCGGTTGGCCTGGTCAATCACGGCCTGGGCGGAGTGTTGGTCCTTCCAGAAATCAGGCGCGGCCATTTTCTTTTCAAGTTCCGCCAGTTCGGTCGTACGCCTGGCGACGTCAAAGATAACCTCGCATTTCCGCAAGGCGCGCTACCAGCGGCTCAATTTTCGCTTTCAGTTCAGCGAGCATGGGATGGCCCTTCCTTCCTTTACGAATATTCATGATGCCGGAAATGTTGGCGCCCGGCAAGCGTTAATCCTGACGTAATGTAATGCCTACTTGTGGGGGGGCAAGAGGTAGGGCGCGTTCGTCCAGCCTTCGTAGCCAGTAGGCTTACTATGGCGGAGTAGGCCCGAACGCGCCGCGGACGGCCTTACAGATAATTGACCCATAACTTGCAAAGTCGGAAATCTCCTTGCCTCAGGCTCACGAAGCTCTATTATTCTTCGTTGCGCGCGGGGAAGAAACGGCGTGAATGGGGCCGTTAGGGCCTGGAAATGTTAACCCGGATGCACACAAAAAAAAGACTGCTGCTGGCGCTCATCCTGATGGCCCTGGGCGGGTTTCTGCTGCACTTAAGAATCCACCCCTTCGCGCAGAACTCGTCCAACTTGCTTCCCATCGTCGCCGGGCTTATAAGTATCATCGTCATTCCCGCTCTCTTTTCATTCCGTAAGACAATCGCTTATGGCTACGTCCTGAACGGCCTACTGGTCATTGTGGGCACGATTGTCATGGCGCATTACGCTATGGCGCATAAGCCTGATCCGCTCACCTGGCGGTCGCTGTTAATTGGAACTACGCTGGCCGATATCCTGGTGCTATGGGGCAAGTTTTTTATCGGCCAAGCGCTGTTTGATCTTGAAATGTTCGGCTATGACCGCCAGCCGGCCAGGGCGGGACGAAGCTGGCGCTACCCCAACCTTGGCTGGTGGTTCATCCATCTGCTGGCGATTGCGTACATTTATGCGCTGGGCAACATCTGGTGGAGATGAGATGAACAAATTCATGCTGTTCACCTGGCGTTGGTGGGTCTTGCACGTCCTGGCAATTCTGTTCTTCTTCTGGTTGGGACACGCAATCCACTTTTAGACGCTTTCCCGTCAAGATACACGTTTTTGCGTGTATGTTTTAGTACCTTGAGAACTGCCACAAGAAACGAGAAATGCTAAAGCAAGATAGAATGAACCACGGAGGCACAGAGATAACTGCGTCTCCCTGGTCTCCTCCATCTCCCCACAAGAGTGTTGCGCGCATTTGGCGTAGGGCGCAGCGCCCTGCGCAAATGCGCGCAACGATTGGTCGGAAGAGAATATGGGAGGAGAATTTCTCTCTCCGTGTCTCTGTGGTGAGGTTTGTTTTGTTTGGCTTGCTTGGATTACGGGTACAAGCCCGCCTTAGCATACTTCAGGAGATTTAATGTCCCCTACCCCCGATGGCATTCGGACAATGGTCCCGCGCGAGCGGATGAGCCCTTCGGCGCGCAAACTGCGCGACATTTACGCCATCACCCCCGGCGCGCCGTTCCTGAAGGCCGAGATGGGTTTTTTTGCGCTGGAACGCTGGGCGCGGGAAGGCATGCCAGTTGATCTAACTTTCCAGCCATCCCAAAGCCGCTATATGGCAAATGTGCACGACACCCGGTTACCGGATAAAGACACCCTTGCGAAGCTGTTTGATTTCGATCCGCCCGGCCATTTTTATTTACAAAACCTGGGCTGGTGCGAAGCGGCCTTCGAGCCGGCCTTCGAGGTCAAAGTCGTGGAAGACCGCGGCGAATACGAGGTGGTGCAGGATATCGCCGGGAGACACCTGCTTTGTTTCAAGGGACGCCGGTCAGGCTTCATGCCGGAATATCTGGACCATCCCGTCAAGGACCAAAAAACCTGGGAAGAAAACGTGAAGTGGCGGCTCGACCCTAAAACGCCGCAACGTTTCACGGACCTTGCCAAGCGCTTGGAAGCCGCGCGCGCCGCCGCCGGGCAAGGGCTCTTGATCAGCCAGCAAATTATCGGCGGCTGCATGTACCTGCGCAGTCTGATCGGGCCGGAGCATGTGCTCTATGCCTATTACGATATGCCGGAAGTGATCCACGACGCCATGCGCACCTGGCTGGCGCTGGCCGATGCCGTCACGGCCTGGCACCAGCAGCATCTTACCTTCGATGAGGTTTTTTTGGCCGAAGACATCTGTTACAATCACGGGCCACTTATTTCTCCGGAGATGATGCGCGAATTTCTGCTGCCCTATTACCAGCAGTTAATCCGGAATATAATTTCCCGGCAGTTGGATGCTTCCCGCCACCTGTTCGTGCACATTGATACTGATGGCCACGCCGAATCGGTGATTGAGCTTTACCAGGAAGCTATTCTCATGGAGGCGATGAGCCCCTTCGAAGTGGCCTCCGGTTGTGACGTGGTCAAGCTCGGCCGGAAATACCCCCGGCTGGTCATGCGCGGCGGCATTGACAAGCGGATCATCGCCCAAGGCCCTCCGGCCATTGACCGGCACCTGGAATATATTTTGCCGGCCATGCGCGCGCGCGGCGGCTACTATCCCACCTGCGATCACGGCGTGCCGGAAGAATGCAGCTACCAGAACTACCTCTATTACCGCAAGCGTTGCGTCGAACTGGGCGGGTGACAATCTTTCGCAAGCTCTGCCGTCCATCGGCCCGGCAACCAGCAACCTGGAGCGTAAGCGATCAAATGTCTTCAGGAATTTCGATGGCGCGCAGGCGATGCGCGCTGGCGAAGTAGTAGGTGCGTCCGATAACAGGTCCGCCAACGCTCACGTGCTGATCGTGTTCCTCCATTCCACAGCGCCACAGGATAGTGCGTTGGGCCGTGCCAGGAGTGATGCGATACACCGAGATTTTGGTGGCGCCGTACCAGGCGCCGTCGGGTCCCTTCCGCAACGCCACTTCCAGCGGCCAGCCGAACTCGCCGCCAAAGCGCGAACGATCGCTCACACGCCTTTCATCCAGGTCAATCAGCACCAGCTCGGCTGTTGGCACCAAGGCGCTCGAGGGAGACTCGGCGGCGAGACGCTCCACCACCGCATAGACGTAGCGATCATCTACCCGGACGATGTCCATGATGCCGCGCAGGTCGTGTATGCCGAATGTTTCGATGCCATCGGCCTGATCGCGGCGCGGGTCCCACCAGACGAAGGCGCACTTGTCGGCGCGCGGCTGCGTGCCTGTGCCGGCCTCAACGGTTGTGCCTACGAGAATACGCTCGCGCTTGGGCAGCCATGCCAGCGCCACAACGCTGCAATTCTTGACAAGGTGGCGATGGCTGGTGAACGTTCCCGTCTGCGGGTCATACGCGCTGAGAGTTCCGCCCCACATGCCGTAGTCAGGCACGGCGCCAATCCAGACCTTGCCCGCCGGGCCGGCGAGCATGGCGCGCGGCCGACACGCCACCGGGTCGGCCGCGCCCACGTCGCGCGGATTCGATCCCGGGTCCGTGCCGAATTTGTACGGTTCTTTCGGGTCATAGACCGACAGCCGGGCACCGGGATACGAGGCGATATACAGCTTGCCGTCAAGGTTGGCCATCGAGTAGGCCTCGCCGCTGGAGACGCTGCACTGGCCATGGTCAATCATGTCCGAGCCGTCCGGCCGGCATGAGAACAAACGCTCGGGCAGAATGCTCGAACCGTAGAGGCGTCCGTCGGGTCCGTGGTGAATGAGGAAAATATCAGTTCCGGCCCCCTGCCAGTCTAACGACAGAATGCGCGGCGGACCCTTCCCCTTCGGCGGAGTGAGCCGAACCTTGCGGAAATCGGACGTGGACCGGTCGGCGAACTCAACCGTAGCGCCGTCGGACATGGTATTGCGCGGCGGCATCGGCTCGGGCAGTGCCGCCACCTTGACCGCTTCCAGCCCCTGCACGCGGAAATCGCCTTCGCTGGACCTGATATAGAGCAAGCCGTCCTTGCCTTTGTAGAGGTCAATGCTGCCGCTGCGCTCCTGCGTTTCAATGACGGGGCCTACGGTGCGATGAGTGCGGGTCTTCGGATCCAACGCCACTACGTGCGGCTTGCACATCTTGACCAGCCCCGCGACCGTGCCATCGGCGCTGCACAACGGGTAGAAGTACATATCGGTCTCATCCATGCGTCCGTAGCGCGTCCACTGGCCGGTCGCCGGCTCATAGCGGCTCAGGCAACAACCGGGATACGCGCCGACAAACAGGCTGCCGTCAGGCGCCTCGTCAATACGGCAGGGAAACGTGGCCAGTTCAGGATCAACGTGGCCGATATCCTCGATGGTATTGCTGCCGGGCACGTAGCGGTGGAAGGTGCCGGTGTAGCAGGCGCCCATATAGAGGACGCCATCGCGTGCGCTGCGATACGAGGCGACGGGCTCGAAGGCCTTGCGGTCAGCGCACTCGTATTGCACGCAGCCGCCCTTCTCCAGGTTGATGTCCAGCACGAGCAACCCACCGGCCATCTGCCCCATGCTCGCCAGCAGCGAGGGCCGGCCCTGCGCGTCTTTTCCCGGATGGAGGATGCAGGCAAATACAGCTCTAACGGGGATGCCCAACTCGCGGACCGCGAGGCTCCACCGGGTACTCATGGTTTGCTCCTCGAGAGGCTGTTGAAAAAAATTTCGGACGCGGCGGAGCGCGTCCTTCCCTAATTGTAACTACTCAGGTCGTCAAGAAATGAAACTGCGAAATACGCGAATGGCGCGAAATGGGCATGGAAATTGTATTCAAATTTCGCGTATTTTGCGCATTTTGTAGTTAATTGTTTTCTCAGATTGCTGAGCAGTTACCCCTGATTTAACAGTTGCGTTTTTATGCGATTTGGAGGGCCACGCTCTGACGGGGCCGTTCTTTATGGAGTTTTTCAACAGCCTCGCCTGAGCAGTTCTATCATTCATTCGGCAGCCAGGCGCCGCCCTGGTCAATATTCTCGCGGGTAAAAACCCGCGAGGGCAAAGTCAGGTGTTGGGCCACCTTTTGACCGTTCAGGATTTTGAGCGCCGTGGCGATGGCCTCGCTCCCGCCGGTGGGATACTCAAAGCTGGCCGCCAGAATCCCTTGCCGGACGTAGGCCTGGCCTTCGTGGGGCAAAGCGTCAATGCCCACGAAAAGCATATTCTTTTCGCGGCCGGCCGCTTTGGCCGCCAGATATGCCCCATGCGCGCCGGGATCGTTGTGGGCGTAGACCAGGTTGATCTCGGCGAACCGGGCCAGGGCCGATTCCATTTCCCGGCGGGCATTGGGTTCAAGCCATTTCATATCGGCTTCAAAAATTACCTGCATAGCGCTGCCCTGGATGCCTTCCCGGAAACCGACATTGCGATCCTGGCCGGGGGTTGAGGTCATCAGGCCCTTGAGCTCCACCACCCGACCTTTGCCGCCCAACGTCTTGAGGGCCCAGCGCCCGGCGGCGCGCGCGATCTTGCGGTTATCGGCGCCAATGAAACACGTGTATTGCTCGCCCAGCACTTTGCGATCCAGCACGATCACGGGAATGTTCTTCTGAAACGCGGCCGCCACCGGGGCGGTCAGGGGGGCCGCCTCCTTGGGCGAAACAATCAGCAAGTCCACGCCGGCGCCGACAAACTCCTCGATATGCGCACGCTGCTTCAAGGTGTCGTTCTGCGCGTCCTTGAAAACTACCGACAATTCCGGATGTTCTTCCGCCGCTTTGCGAATATCGGCGTTCATCTGCACCCGCCAAGGCTCGCCCAGATTGCACTGGCTCATGCCAATGGTCCAGCTTGCCTGGGCGTAGCGCTGCGGCGTAGCCTGGCGCTGCTGAGCTAAAGCCCTTTCGCCCAAGCCAAGGCCAAGCAATAAAACCGCTCCGCCCGTTATTATTTTAATATTCATCCAGAGGCGCCCTATTCATTTCCAATCCGTACGCGTAATTTATAGCCTATTAGCCGATAGGCCGCCACAAACATTTACCACGGAGATACGGAGAGAAAAATGAAGTAATCTCTTTTCCGTTCTCCGTGTCTCCGTGGTAAATGCGAGATGTTTATTTCCTCCGGTGCTGAAAGATAACGGCGCTGACCACGATCAGGCCGGTCAACATCAGCCGCGCGGCTTCGCCCACGGCATTGATGCTCAGGATTTTTTCCAGGTAGCCGATGGTGAGTGCCCCCAGCAGCGTGAGGCCGATGCCGCCGCGCCCGCCCATCAGCGCGGTGCCGCCGATCACCACGATGGCGATGGCGCTCAATTCGTAGCCCGCGCCGGCTTCGGGATCGCCCTGGATTTCCTGGGCCATCTGACAAATCCCGGCCACGGCGCTGAACAACCCGCTCAGAGCGTAGGCCAGCAGTTTCATGCCGCCGACCGGCACGCCCGAAAGCCGCGCGGCCTCCTCGTTGCCGCCGATGGCATAGAGATAGCGGCCCCAGCGCAACTTGGCCAGCAGCAGCCAGCAGCAAAACCCGCAGGCCAGAAAAATGAGGGTAACCACCGCCACATTGTCCGCAAGCACCTTGGCGTTGAGAAACTCGATGAACGGCGGCGCCTCGCCATAGCGATAGGTGCCGTCGGCCAACTCAACGGCCGTTGAGATTTTCTGGCCGCCGGAAACCCATTTGGCCAGGCCGCGGGCAAAGACCATCATCGCCAGCGTGACAATAAAAGGTTGCAGCCGCAAGCGCGCAATCAGCCCGCCGGAAGCCGCGCCGCAAAGGGCGCCGGCCAGTAGCGTGGCGGGCACCGCCAGGAAAGGCGACCATCCCCAGCGCAAGGAAAACAAGGCAAAGAAGACCGCGCTCAAACCCAGGATACTGCCCACGGCCAGATCAATGCCCGCGCTGATGATCACCAGAGTCATGCCGCAGGCCAGAATGCCAAACACCGCCACCTGCCGCAGCAGGTCGCGATGCGTGGCCCATTTGAAAAAAGCGCCTTCAGCGTTAAAGACCAGGCCGATGACCACCACCAGCAGCAAGGCCGCCAAGGCGCGCAGGCCGGGGTGAGTCCACCATAGCCGGAAAGAAAGTCCCGCTGATTTATGGCCATCGGCGTTCATTGCTCAGCTTCCCCCCATGGCGGCGCGCAGCACCAGCTCCGGCGTGGCTTGGCCGCGCGCATAAACCCCGGCCATCTGCCCGCGATGAAGAACCATAATGCGGTCGGCCATGGCCAGCAGTTCCGGCAATTCCGAAGTAATCAGCATAATTGTAATCCCCGCGGCCGTCCACTGGTTCATCAGTTCATACAAATCGTGTTTGGCACCCACATCCACGCCGCGGGTAGGCTCGTCCAGCAGCAGCACCTTGGGTTTGGTTTCCAGCCAGCGCGCCAGCAGGACCTTTTGCTGATTGCCGCCGGAAAGTTCCTGCACTTCCTGGCAAGGCGAACGCATCTGGATGCGCAACTTTTCGGCGCTGGAGAGCGCCGCGGCCCATTCCTGCCGCGGCCTGAGCCAGAGGCCGGGCGAATAAAAGCCGAGCGCAGAGAGCGTAATATTATGAACAACGCTTAACCCGGAAATCAGGCCGTGGGCCTGGCGGTCGTTGCTCAAGAACGCCATGCCCTGCGCCAAGGCGTGGCGAGGAGAATAGGGCCGTAGCGGTTGTCCATCCAACCGGACTTGTCCGGTCGGGGCCAGTCCATAGACGCCAAATAGCGCTTGCAACAGCTCGCTGGCGCCGCAACCCTGTAGTCCGGCCAAGCCCAGGATTTCACCGGAGTGCGCCCCGAAGGAAACGCGGTCCAATAACCGCCGGCCGGGGTTGGTCGGATCGGTGAGCGACAGGTTTTCCACTTGCAGGCGCAACGGCCCGGGGTGAAACCGGCGCGCGGGAAATTGCTGATTGAGATCGCGACCCACCAGCGCGCGCAAAAGAGCCGCCGGGGGCAAATCACTACAGCGGCCGGCGGCCGCGACCCGCCCGTCGCGCAGAACCGTCAGGCGGTCGCCGATCTGATACATTTCTTCCAGCTTATGCGTGATGAAGACAATCCCGCAGCCTTGTTGCCGCAGCGACCGGATAATCGCAAACAGTCGCTGGATTTCGGGTTCATTGAGCGCGCTGGTGGGCTCGTCCATGATCAGGATGCGCGCTTGGGCTGCCAGGGCTTTGGCGATTTCGATTAGTTGCTGGATTGCCAGCGGATATTCGCCGGCTGGATGGTTCAAGTCCAGGTCCAGGTCCAATTGGTTCAACCGTTGGCGCGCTTCCTGGCGCTGCCGCTGGGGCTTGAGCCAGCCAAGCGCGCCGCAGTGCTCGCGGCCAAGAAAAATGTTGTCCACTACCGAGAGCTCGGGAATTAGCGAAAGCTCCTGATGAATCATGGCGACGCCCCGCGCGGCGGCTTGCTGTGGAGAAGCCCAGCGGCTTTCTCGGCCGTCGAGCAGCACGCGGCCCTCGTAATCGCTATAGACGCCGGCCAGGATTTTCATGAGCGTGCTTTTGCCGGCGCCGTTTTCCCCGGCGAGGACATGCACTTCCCCGCCGTAGAGCTCAAACGCAACCTGCGCAAGCACGGACAAGCCACCGAAAGATTTTCCGATGGTCTGCATGCTGAGAAGGGGAACTTGGGTCATGGCAGCTTCTTATCCCGGACGAGCAGCCTTTAATCCAGCAAGCATCGCGGTTTAATCTTATCGCGGTAGAACCCAAGTTAGACTCTTTCCCGTAAAGATGCACGTTTTTTGCATGCATGTTTCAGTCATTCAGAACCGCGCTAACAAACAAGAAAAGAAATTACCACGGATAAACACGGATACTTGCAGAAAGGATCCCCGTTCGTTATCAGTGTTCATCAGTGTCTATCAGTGGTTGATTTTCTTGGGTTGCGGGCATAGCCCGTGTTGGGTAAAAGCAAACTTTATGGTTCACCTATCGTCAGTGGTCATTTCGGCTTGTCCGGCGGGGGCGCCTCGGGGGAAGGAAAATCCACGACCTGATCCAAATCGTTATTGGTCGCCAGGTGCAGATCCGGATAACGCTCCTTGGCGCAGACGGGACACAGGCCGTGGGAAACGCGCATTTTCACATGGCTGGTCAAGTAAGACTCAAACGAATGCCAACGGCCGTGCGAGTTTTTGATGCGGTGACAGTGCGAGCAGACCGACAGCAGCCGGTGGAGCTTGCCGTTCATCATAACCGTTTGCTGCAATCTGGCATTGAGCGCTTCACCCCAGGCGGCCAGAGCGATCTGGGCGGCCAGCAGTTCCAGGTGCTCGATAAGCTCAAAGGCGAACCGGTCGCGGTGGTGGTCGTTCAACTGCAGGAGTCCCAGGGTCTGGTTGCGGGCTTTAAGCGGCACCAGCGCCACCGATTCGTAGCCGCAGGCATTGCAGTAGTCGCGGGTCCAAACTTGGCGGTCTTGCTCCGTGGAGGTTGCCATGAGGTCGGTGGTACTGTTCGTCCAGAAACTGCCTCCGGGGGTAAAGAAAGCACAGGCTGGTTTGGCGCGACCGCGAATAATGATGCCGCACATGCATTCCAGCTCAAAACCTTTTCCGTCCAGCTCTGGTATCGGGTTGCCCGCGGAATCGCAGCGAAGCAAGGAATACTCTTGCTTAATGAAGGCGTCGGGAAATCCATCCCAGAGGTAGCAAGGATAGTCACCATCATGACGCAACCTTATGGCCGCGGCTTCGCAGGCCGCAAAGTTCTTGAGCGCCTTAAGAACCGTCTTAAGCGCAGAGATAAAGTCCTGGGAATTGCCCAGTTCGGCGCAAACCTGGCGCGTCAGTTGCTGGCATTCGCGCAGTTGTTCTGTTGTCTGGGCGGATGGCGCATTCATGGTTGCCTACTGTTTTTTTTACCGCCGGTAATTCCCTGACTGCAATGATAGCATAGGCAATTTCCATAACTGGGCCTGCCCGCCGAAGTCACGACCTCCTTGAGAGTCGGGACGAAGACGGGCCCGCCTCGTCGTAGTCCGGCCTCGCCGGACGAAGACGGGTGGTGGGGGGTGGATTGCGGCGCGGCTTTCCCATCCGCTTGCCCTTCGGGGCTCCGATATAATCAGAGCCATTTCTCGCGGCTCCCTGCGCCGCTCGCAAACGAACCACCGAAGACGTTAGTCAACAGATTTCCCCGATTTTATGTAATGGGTCAGTTATGGGGTGGTCGCGTGATGGTAGGGACGGCTCGCCGAGCCGTCCGCGGCGCGTTCGGGCCTACTCCGCCATAGTAAGCCTACTAGCTACGAAGGCTGGACGAACGCGCCCTACCTATTGCCCCCACAAGACTAGGCCTTACGATTTTATATGGCATTTCAGCCAGGCCCGGCCCATCCCAGATTTTAAATACCTTTCACGTCTTAACGCATCGGAATAGGTTTTACAGTATTCCAGATAAACAAGAAAAAGCGGCCGTCTATTTTTCGTTCGGGCTACTCGTCCTGCTAAATGGTCTTTAAGGCGTTCTTTAAGATTCCGGGCCGCGCCTTTGTAAAGGTAAGCGCGCATTTCGTTGGCCAAGACGTAAGCGGCGGGCGTTTCATTGGCGGCAACGATGGCGCAGGTTATTTGCATACAGACTATGTTGTAGCATTTTGGTGGTGGGGGGTGGATTCGAACCACCGAAGACGTTAGTCAACAGATTTACAGTCTGCCCCGGTTGGCCACTTCGGTACCCCACCATATAGAAATCAAGTGCAGATCCATGCTAATATTGCCAGCAGATTTCCCGCCTCGGGCGGGTCCGCCTCTGGCGGAACAGTCTGCCCCGGTTGGCCACTTCGGTACCCCACCCCATCAAGCAAAGCTTTAAGCTAAGCAATGCCGCCATTCTGCGCTCTGGCTTATAACAAGACAAGCTTAAACCAAAGACCCGGGCAATTGGTTATGAGGTGGTCGCGTGAAGGTTACGCCGGCAGACGGATCCGCCAGGGTGGAAGGGACGGCTCGCCGAGCCGTCCGCCTTCGCGACGCGGCAAAGCACCTCTACGGCGCGACGACGATCCGCGGCGCGTTCGGCGAACGCGCCCTACCTGTTGCCACCTCAAGACTAAGGCCTTACAGACCCGGAAGATCGGGGTCGGCGTTGTTTGCCTCCCGAAGCGTAGAATCTGGTGCAGGATGCTGCCAGCGGAAATAACTGCGCCCGTAACCTTAATGTTTAGATTCCTACATCCCCACTTTTCGCGGCGCGCAGGACTTTGTCGAAATCAGTGTCGGGCTCGAAGGATTTGCCGCTCAATGCGGGGCAAGCCACGCGGATAAGCTCTGCCGCCGCCCGGGCGCAGTCCTCCGCCGGCCGGTCCCGGCCCTGGTCAAAGGCCTCCTTGCTGCTCGGCAGCCACTTCCGCCCTTCCGGCGTCAGAACCTGGATCTCCGTCATCTCGGTCCGCACAAAGCCCGGCCCCATGACGAACGCCAACACCGATGAACCTTCGCGCTTCAGTTCTTTAGCCAGCAGTTCGGTAAAGCGGACAATACCGACTTTTGAACAGCTATAGCCGGTGCCGCCCGGTATCTGGTTGCCGCCCGTCATATTAATGATAATTCCGCTGTCGCGTTCAAGCATGTGCGGCAGGACCGCACGGCAACATAGCATCGTGCCGCGAAGGTTCACGGTTACATCATGCCACCACGACTCAGGATCAACCTCCCATACGGCCCCAATCGCGCCGAAACTTCCGGCGTTATTGAAGAGCACATCAATCCGGCCGAACGCAGCGAGCGCCTGTGCAACCATGCGCTCGACTTGGTTGATGTCCGTTACATCAACCTTCACCGGCAGCGCCACGCCGCCATTCATTTTGATGGCCGCCGCTGTCTCCTCGATGCGGTCAATTCTTCGCGCTGCGCAGATCACGCGCGCGCCCCGGGCGGCGAACTCCAGGGCCAGTGCTCGGCCCACTCCGCTGCCCGCTCCCGTGACGATCACAACTTTATCCTTGAGGTCCATCACTTGCCTTTCTGCTGCCGAACGTTACCGCTCAGCCGCGCCGTGTAGCGCATCGGCTACAGCGAGTTGTTATGCCGGCGTCCATCTTCGGTACCTAGGAGTTGATTTCTTCAGTGCTTGATAGACGTATTTTTCTACAGACCAGATTACTACTTTTGCGCAGAGCAAAGAATTGGCTGCGTAGGCTCGACTAGTGTCCCCAGTGGTGAAATGAGCAACTCCCTTATCTGCCGATACAAGCGTCGCGATAATGGCTCGTTTTATATTCTCGGGATCTCCAAATGGAGCGCTGAGAAGCTGGGGAATAGTAACGAGCGACAGCCCGAAGTGTTCTATTCCGAAGTCGTCAGGGTACCGCCTCTTTATTATGGCTACTAACTTTGTACCGGTCTTGACGTGCTGAATTCCAAGAAACTCAAGAAGAACACGGCAATAGAGAATTCCAACCTCGAAAAGAGGGTTAGTGATCAGGTAGAAGGAACTGCATGACACGACGTCTCGGCCGTCGAACTGGATGATCACCGACTGAGGTCGGTATCCACCGAGAAGATTCTCTGACGCCCAGACCAGTCCGTTGAGATGTGTCAAGCGATACGGAATATGCTCCTGTAGCATTTCTTTAACGGATGGTTTCATACTCTGGCGGTATAACGCTCGGTATCAGCGGCGGCACAGAGTACCGTTCGCTGCAATCGGTTGTTAGGCAGACAAGTGGATCTATTGCGAATCATAATGAGCACAGCCATTGCGTAATAGAAGCAATATGATCTTCATCGGTGAGGTTCGCGGCATTTTCCAACTTGTTGCGTTTGAGCATTTCCCATATCTCCCCGGCCATTTTGGCCTCAATAGCCGCTCCGATAAAAAATGTGTGCGGTTTGAGTTTCCGCTTTGCAAAAGCTTCACGAATCCGAGCAAGCGCAGTGCGAGCCGTCTTCCAATGTTCATCGGCGCCAGCCGGGTCAATACCCCCCTTGAGTTCACCGAGCGCAATATAAGCGGAAGGTGTATTGATCATTTCGCGCGTCAGTTTTTTTGCGGCACACTTAAACAGCGATAAGTCCACGTTGTTTCGGAAAAATGGCACAGTTACATTGTAGAAGAGCGTTCTTGGTCCTTTGCCGGTATCCCAGAAGAGGCCACGCAACGACAGCTCGACATCGGCATCATCCGCCGGCAGTTCGGACCAAGTCTTGGTTTCGCCGTGTAGCCACTGGCATCGGTGTCCAGCGAGTTTCAAGTAGGCGATAATGGCCCGAGTGAGTTTCTTCTGAGCCATGAAGCCCCCGATGTTTCGCATTGAGCCACCGAGCGTATCGCCACGTGTGAGCAGAAATCGAAAGACAAGCTCTTCGACGAAGTTTATACCTGCCGGCTCGAGAAAATTCTTGATAAGTCCATTCACGGCTTCGTGCTTATCAGCGTCTTGCAGGTGATTGCCCGCTTTATCTGACACTCCAGCCGCCGTCAGCAATGCCCGTTGAATATCGGAAATCTGCAGCAAGCCGGCAGGTGATTTAGCTTTGCTCGCCGCGGCTTTCAATGCTCTTGCTTGAGCGACAAACGGCGTAGCGCGCCGATTCTTTTCCAGCGCAAGCGCAACAAATCCTGCTCGCACCGCCTCATAGGTTGTCTCAAGGCTCTTACTGGATTTGAGGTGCTGGCAATACGGCTTCGCCATTTGCTATCCCCTTCGCCAGATATACACACATTTACGTAGAGCTTCGCGGCCATGAGCGCCCATTTGTTGACTGCTGTTTCCTTTTCCGTTCGGCAGCACAAGAATCTGCATGGCCTCGAAACCCAATTTCTCCGCAATTTCCGAAAGAATAATGTCTGCGGAGACACTTGCCCCGGCGTATCGCACATTGTCATTGACCATTATCAGAAGAGCATCTCGCTTCAACACCCGCAAGGACTCAAAAATAACGCAAGCCATCTCATGGAAATATCCGCGCACCATGCGAGGGATTCCATTATTATTAAGCAAGTCGAGTTCTTTCTGCGAATCCAAGTAGGCAAGAATGCTTTGTAGAAGCGGGTGTTCCTCGGCGGCAATAATGGCTGGTTTCCATTCTGGATTCATTGAGAGAAGGTCTTTAGCGCGGTTTTCCACTGTGCAACTCAACATTTCCTGTCTCAGTCTGAGCAATTCATCCTCGTCAACACCAAGCAGAGCTAATTCCAGGGCATAGGTGCGGGTGTAATCGTAACGATTGCAATATGGCGGAGAGGTCATCAGGAAGTCGTAAGACGCACCTTTGAGTGTTGGCAGAATCGTAAGGCATGAACCGCCGTGGAGCCTGACATCGGCTTTCGAGCGAGTCATTGGAAACAAATCTTCGGGAAGGTCAACTAAACGAATATCCGAAACAATTTCGCGTAGCTTTGCGGTAATCGCTTCGCCAAAGCCGAGAATCTCGCCTTTGTTAAACAGCTTCTTCCCCTGGCGTCGCCCGGAGCGATAGTCCCAGCGGAGATATTGCCCATCCTTCCGCGTGTAACTGATGCTTTCAAGGATGCACAGCAAGGCGAACAACAGAATGGACTTCACCCGTTCTTCCTCTTGCTCTGATGCAGCGAGAAATCGTCCCATGGCCTCTAGCGTCTCTGCCGGATACGCGCCCCGTGTAATCCGCAGTTCCTTGATCGGCATAGTAGCCTTGCTCTGTTGCCATGGGCGCTTATCCCGCCAAACGGCCAATCGCTCAACATCCGTGTCGGTCAATTCCCAATCAATGAGTTGCTTCGTTGCGATGATAGTTTTTCCTATCGGCAGCAGTTCAATGCCCTCGGCCTTCATCCCTAATCCACCTGCTGCAAATAAAGCTGTCCCGCTTCCTGCGAATGGATCAAGCATAATACCTTTGGCAATTCCATACTTGTTCAACAGGTGCTCAACGAGGCCAGCGGAAAAAGCCTCTTTGTATTTAAACCAACGATAAATGGCTCTGCTTTTATTGGCTTGAAAGCTGACCAATGCACGGGAAAGCGAGTTGTCAACCAGTAGTCTGTCTGCCCACCGCACCTCAGCCTCAAAGTTCAGCCTTTCAACGCGATCGAGCGCTTTCGTTGCCACCTGTTGGGCATTCCCATCCAGATTCAGCACTTTGATTTGAGTAATTGGAGATGTTGTGAAGTGTGTCATCTATGATTCCCGTCAGGCACATGGTTCAACTAAGCGGCGCAACTTATGGTCACTTGCCATCCGTTCTTCAAGCCGTTTCAATGCCCATAATTGCAATTACACCCCATGGGGACATTTCTCTTATAACTCTTAACGCGATCGTTTGTCAATTATTTTTTATATTTTTAGCGGTTTGCTTTCCCTTCCTTATTTTCCAACAAATCGCCTAAAAAACCGCGGCCTTAGCCGGTTCCCGCCATTGCGCTCGACAGCATGATTTAACCTGATAGCATAGGCGCCGCTATGAACACGCTAAGCGCCCACTCAACCGCACCCCGGCAGGCCCACGCCAAGGCGTCGCAAGCCTTGAGGCAAGCCAAGCGCCTGGTGGTCAAAGTAGGCAGTTCCGTCCTGGTGCAACGCTCAGGCCGGCCTCAGACGCGCCGTATGCGCGCGCTGGTGCGGGAACTGGCCGTGCTGCGCCATTCCGGCCGCGAAGTAGTCCTGGTCACTTCCGGCGCCATCGGCGCCGGCATGGAAGCGCTCGCCATGAAACGGCGCCCGACCAATTTACCCGAATTACAGATGGCAGCCGCCGTCGGCCAAAGCCGTTTGATGACCCGCTACGACAAACTTTTCCGTTCCGAGCGGTGCCGCATTGGCCAGGTCCTGCTGACGCACGACGACCTCAAGCAACGCGCCCGGCACCTGAACGCGCGCAATACCATGCTGGCCATGCTGAGCGCCGGCGTGATTCCCATAGTGAACGAAAACGACGTGGTTGCCGTGGATGAAATCAAGTTTGGCGATAACGACCTGCTGGCCGCGCTGGTCGTGCACCTGATTGACGCCGAGGCGCTCATTCTCCTGACCACCAGCGACGGCCTGCGAGCGCCGGCCAGGCGCGGACGCTCGCAACGGATAAAGTTTCTGGAAACTATTACGAGCGCGGTGCTTAGCCTGGCTGACGGCAAAGGCAGTGAGCTTTCCACCGGGGGCATGGCCAGCAAACTGGAAGCCGCCCGCATGGCTTCCAAAAACGGCGCCACGGTGGTCATCGCCGACGGCCGCCAGCGCG
The DNA here is from genome assembly GCA_016188985.1 of Lentisphaerota bacterium. Lineage (GTDB taxonomy): Bacteria > Verrucomicrobiota > Kiritimatiellia > JAAZAB01 > JAAZAB01 > VSJD01. The sequence continues at coordinate 32,023 of JACPGM010000014.1, forward strand.
GAATCATCGGGAAAATTCTCGCGGGGGCCGACACCGGCACGCTGATTTGCTCCGCCCTCGCGCCACAGGCCGCCGCGCTGCCCGGCCGCAAACGCTGGATTGCCTTTTTCCACAAGCCCCAAGGCGCGCTCATCGTTGACGAGGGCGCCCGGCGCGCTATCGAACACAATGGCAAGAGCCTGCTGCCGATCGGCATCAAACAGGTCGAGGGCGAGTTCGAGGCCGGCGCGGCCGTGGACATCAAAGCCTTAGACCAGACGCTCATCGCCCGCGGGCTGGTCGCCTATTCCAGCCGCGATATCCGGTTGATTCAGGGTCGGCCGACGCAGGCGCTCAGCAGCATTTTGGGAAAGGCCAATTATGAAGAAGTTATCCACCGCGATAACCTGGCGCTGTTAGATACCAAAGGTTGAATGACAAGGGCGGATTGCCCAAGTTAGAAGGAACATTCGATGACTCTGCATGATGACATAGTAGCCATGGGTCAGCGCGCGCTGACGGCTTCGCGCCTCTTGGCGCGTATAAGTCCCCGGCGCAAAAACGCCATCTTAAAGGCTTTTGCCCAGGAGATCGTTAAGGATAAAGCGGCCATTCTTGAGGCGAATGCCGCCGATCTGGCCGCCGGGAAAACCGCCGGTCTTTCGGCCGCCCTGCTCGATCGCCTTGAGCTTAGCGCGGCGCGGGTCGAGGCCATGGCCCAAGCCGTGCGCGCCGTCGCCGAGTTGCCCGACCCCGTGGGGCGCGTCATCCGGCGCTGGACACGTCCTAACGGCCTTGCGCTTATCAAGCGGCGCGTGCCGATCGGCGTTATTGGCATTATTTACGAAGCGCGGCCCAATGTGACCGCTGATGCCGCCGCGCTCTGTCTAAAAACCGCCAACGCCGTTATCTTGCGCGGCGGCAAGGAGGCGCTGCGGTCCAATCGCGCGATTGTGGCGGCCTTGAACGCGGGAGGGCGCCGCAAGGGCCTGCCGGAAGATGCCATCCAGTTCGTTCAAACACCCGACCACGAGGCCATCCGCGAGCTGGTGCAACTGGAAGGGCTGGTGGACCTGGTTATTCCCCGCGGCGGCGAAGCCTTGATCAAGGCCGTGACGGAACATTCCCGCGTGCCGGTGATCAAGCATTACAAGGGCGTCTGCCACGTGTTCGTGGACGAGAGCGCCGATCATGATATGGCCCTGGCGATTATCGAAAACGCCAAATGCCAGCGGCCGGGCGTCTGCAATGCCATTGAAAAAGTGCTGATTCACGAGGCTATTGCCGCAACTTTCCTGCCGCGCATGGCGGAGAAACTTCTCGCGCGCGGGGTGGAACTGCGCGGCGATGAGGCCGCGCGGCGGATTGTGCCGAACATGCGCGCCGCCACGGAAACCGATTGGACCCAGGAATATCTGGATTTGATTCTGACGGTGGGCATTGTGCCTTCGGTCAAGGCCGCGGTTGAGCACATCAACCGTTACGGCTCACGCCATTCCGATGCAATCGTGGCAAGCTCGGAAGCGGCGCAGACGCTGTTCACCGAGGAAGTGGATTCCGCCGCGGTCTATGTAAATGCCTCGACCCGCTTTACCGACGGCGGCGAATTCGGCTTGGGCGCCGAAATCGGCATCAGCACCGACAAACTGCATGCGCGCGGGCCGATGGCCCTGGAAGAGCTCACCACCTACAAATACGTGATCCACGGCGCCGGCCAGGTGCGGAGCTGACGCCGGACGACAGACCACGCGAGACGCGTGGCAAGCGACAGATTTATCCCGCGTTGCGCGGGACGACAGATGACGGAAGAAGAGCGCCGGCCAGGGAGCCGCGCTCTCCAGACCAGCCCAAGCAATGCAAGGCCAAGTGTAGCTGACGTTCGTTGGAACGGCTAAGGGCGCGACCACCAGCCAGGGAAGCTTCACTTCAGCGACGGGTCAGGTTTTTTGACTTCGGCTTTGGCCGGGGTTGATACTTCCGGGGCGGTTTCTTCACTCAGCACGGCCGGCGGCGCATCATCCTTCTGCTGCTTGAAGGTCTCCGAGGCCAACGGCAACTTCGGCCTTGTCGTTTCGGCTTTGGCGGGAGTCGGGGTCGCTGGCGCAGATTCTTCGACCGGCACGGCCAGCGACGGCTTCGAGCCTTTCTTTGCGGCTTTGGCGGTGGTCGGCGTTACCGGCGCGGATTCTTCGACCAGCACCGCCGGCGGCACATCGTCCTGCTGCTGCTTGAAGGTCGTGGAAGCCAGCGGCAGCTTCGAGCGCGGGATATCGTAGGTATTAATTTTCCGGCGGGGCGCGTTGACATCCGTGAGAGTCAAGCCGTAGCGCCGGGCCAGACTTTTCCATTCGCGTTCTTTGAAATGGAAGACGGCGTCCAAGGCGTTAATCAGCTCGGCGATCTGCAAGGTCTTAAGGCGCGTCACCTCGGCGCCCCAAGCGGCTTCATCCACCAGTAGCGCCGGCAAGGTCTGGTCATCGCCCAGCATAACGACCCGGCGCGGCCAGGCGGCGATGAACCGGCGTTCGCGGAAATCATCAGGGCTGACATATTGCCAGGCGCCGTTAACCCAGAAAAACAACAACGGGTCCGCCGCCCGCGCGGCGCCGCGATAGGACAAGATCGCGACCGGGCGCAATTCGGCCAGGTCAAACGCCAGTTGCACCATGGGCAAACGCCCCGGCACGACCAGCAGCGTTGTTTCCCGCGCGGGACTGCTGCTTGCCGGCGCCACCCAGCCCATCAATCCCAAGCCGAGCCCAAGCAACAAAAGCGCGCGATACCTGTGATAGTTCATGGTTTCACCTCTTGGATTGCTGATTTATAAATCAGGAAGGCGCCTCATGCGCAAGAATTCTGAACTGACGGCATTCTAATAGAGCACCCCATTAAAAGCAAGCGTCAATCAACAGCGGATCATGCGCCGGAACTGGCGCGCGCGCGCTTCGATATCGGCGCGGCGGATGGCCAGCAGTTTTTCCAGGCTGAAGGCCTCCACGGTGAATGAGGCCGTAATAGCGCCATAGAGCATGGCTCGCCGCACGAGGGCGCTGGTTATCGAGCCCGCGCGGGCCAGCACGCCGAGCAGCGCGCCGGCAAAAGCGTCGCCCGCGCCGGTGGGATCGCGCACGAGGTCCACCGGATAAGCGGGCGAAAGCACCACGCCCTGCCGTGAAAAGAGCATGCTGCCGTGTTCGCCTTTCTTGATAATGACATAACGGGGTCCGAGCTTCAGCAAATGGCGCGCGGCCGGCACCAGGTGCTCTTCGCCGGTCAAGGCCCGCGCTTCGGCGTCGTTGATCAGGAACAAATCCACCTGGCGAATAACTTTCAACAGCGCCGGGCGCGTGGCGCGAATCCACAAATCCATGGTATCGGCCGCCACAAAGCGCAAGGCGCACATCTGCGAAAGAACCTTGAGCTGCACCTCCGGGGCAATGTTGGCCAGAAACAAACAGGGACTGTGCCGGTAAGCGGTGGGCAGTTCCGGCGCAAAATCGGCCAGCACATTCAGCGCGGTGGAAAGCGTCTCGCGCTCCTTGAGATTAGGCTCGTAAGCGCACGACCAGCGGAAAGTTCGGCCCGCGGCCGATTCCAACCCGCGCAAGTCAACCCGCCGGGAACGCAAGGCCGCGCGGTAACGCGTGGGAAAGTCGCGGCCCACCACTCCCACCAGGCCGGGGCGCGTGAAAAACGAAGCCGCCGCGCAGGCGTAGCTGACCGAGCCGCCCAGGACGTTGCGCCGCGTCGTCGCGCTCGTAGTGACGGTATCGAGACCGATCGAACCCACCACCACCAGCTTGACAGCCGCATTATCTGGCTTGGCTTTCATGTTAACGCGGTAAATGGTTTGATGGCTGCTGTATTACTGCGCCTTGAAAGGTCCAAGCAGAGGAGATGGCGCGTAATCCGAGCCGCTGAACCAGATCTTCAGGTAACCGCTGGCAGGCTGATACAAGGCCGGGTCGGCCTTGCGGTCGGCGTCATAATCGGAAGAAGCCACCGTGGCGCCCGTGAACATGATTGATCCCTCTGAACCAATTCCGGCGTAATTGGCGGCCGAAGACCAGATTTGCCACTCGCCTGTGTCGGGCCGACACAACGCCGGGTCGGCTTTACCATCACCGTCGTAATCGGCCATGGCTGGCGTGCCGCCGGCCAAGGCAAAAGGACCAAATGGCCCCAGCCCGCTATACTGCGCCGATGACAGCCAGACATAAAGCATTCCGGTTGTCGCGTCATAGAGCGCCGGATCGGCTTGGCCATCGCCATCGTAATCGGCCGGCACAAACGTGCCCCCGATGCCCTCAACGGCAAAAGGCCCCACGGGACCAATCAGGGCATATCCGGCCGAGAAGAGCCATACGGTCAGCAAACCGGTCGTCGGCTGATACTGGGCCGGGTCGCAGAAACGGTCGCCGTCATAATCCGCCGGCGCCGGAATGCCTCCGGCGGAAAGCAAGGGATACGGCCCGAACTTCTGATAAGCAGCGGAAGAAAGCCACACGTACCAGCCGGCGGCGGCCTCAAACTGAGCCGGATCAGCCAAATGGTCGCCATCGTAATCGCTGACCGGGGGTGTATCCGGCAACGACTGGTAAATGACCCGGTTTTCTCCGACAAGCACAAACGTGCCGTTGCCGTAGGCCGCGCCTTCCAGCGCCGCGCCGGTCCGAAATGAACTATTGGTCCAATTGATTCCGTTGGTTGACATGATCATAAGTCCGGCAGAACCGGCCGCGACAAAGTAGCCATGCTCGAACGTGATGGCATTCAACGAAGCGGAAACACCGGTGGTGACATTAGTCCAGGCAATGCCATTGGTAGATTGATAGGCCTGGCCGGAATCGCCTACGGCAACGAAAGAAGAACCGTCATAAGCCACGGCGCGCAAATGCCCCGAATAAGGTTTTGCCAGACCGGTTACCAGGCGATTGGTCCAGGTCAGGCCATCGGCCGAAGTCGCAACGGCGCCATACTCGCCGACCGCCAGGAACTGGTCCTGGGCATAAACAAGGCCGTATAACCACTGGCCACTGCCGGTATCGGTTTCAGTCCAGTTAATACCATCTGCAGAAACAACGCTTTTACCCTCGGCGCCGGCCGCCACGAAACTATTGGTTCCCCAGGCTATGCAGGACATTGACCGCGTTGTGTTCGATGCGCGGTTGGTCCAGGTTGCGCCATCCTCCGAAGTCAGGATAGCCCCGCTGGAACCGCAGGTCACGAACATGTCCGTCCCCCAGGCCACTCCCGACAAATAAGGCAAAGAAGGCTTGGTGCCAAGCGCGACCGTGTAAGTGCGATTACTCCAGGTTGCGCCGTCATCGGAAGTCATGATAACCGCGCTCGGCCCGCCGACGGCTACAAAACGGCCGTTTCCATAAGTAACTGCGCCAAAAGTATCCGTATATTCGGGCAACCGTTTAGTCCAGGCAAGCTGGTCGGACGAAGTAACGATGTAGCCGTCGGAACCGACCGCGACAAAATTACTGTTGACATAAAGGATATCTGTATACCAGGTGCCCATGCCGGTGGCGAGCAGTGTCCAATCCACACCGTTGGTGGAATAAATCGTCTTGCCGGATGAGCCGGCCGCTACATAAGCGCCATTGGCGTAGGTAGCGCAGGAGAAAGTGTAGGACACTCCAGTGACCATTGAGCTCCAGTCGGCGCCGTTGGTGGAAATCAACACGGCGCCGCCTGAGCCGCAAGCGACAAATTTGCCGTTGCCGAACGTAACACCGGAAAGATAAGAATTGGAGCCACCGGACGATTGACTCCAGTGGACGGTGTCGGTAGAGGTTACAATGGCGCCGTCGGGCCAGCCGACCGCGACATGCAACCCGTTTCCATAAGCGACATCTTCCAGAGTTTGCGCAATGCCCGCGTTCTGCTCCTGCCAGGTCGCTCCATCCGTTGAAGTTGCCACAAGACCGGCATCGCCGACGGCCAAGAACAAGTTATTGAGCCGGCGAATATTGCTGAAATCGCCCGCGATACCGGTATTGCGAATCGTCCACAGGCTTCCATCGGCCGACGTAGCCGCAAAGCCATTTTCGCCAACTGTCACAAACAGGCCATTGCCCCAGGCTACGCTATGCAGATTATTGGTGAGCGCCGCGGGGCCCAACCACCAATTGACGCCATTGGTGGAATGCAGGATCTGGCCATACTGGCCGACGGCCACATACAGCGAGCCGTTGAAAGCCACGCCCGTGAGATCAACCACCGCAATCTCAGGAAGGCGCTGTTGCCATTCGTTAAACTGTTCTGCGCGCGCCGGCCCCGCCACAATTACAATCCCGCAAAACGCCGCGCTAATGAATAAGCGAATAATCTGATCCTCCCCCTTGGTATTTATTTACCGAGAACTCGTTTGCGAAACAACCCCTTGAAATCGAGCTGAAAAATAGCCGCTTTCGTGGGCAACTGTCAATGCGAAACCCGCCGATATTTGCCGGTATTTTCGGCCATTGCATAATTTAAGCGCTCTGGTATCATTGCACTTAATTAATTAGCACATGACCGCCGCTGCTCAAACTGCAATTGAAGCCGAACGGGTGGCGCAGATCGCCTGCGCCAACTGCCGGAAACTGCTGGATGTCGGCCACCTACCCTCTTTCAGCCAGATCAAGTGCCCGGAATGCGGCCTGTCCCAGATCGTGCCGGCGCGTTTTGGCGGATTCTGGCTGATCGGCAAGCTGGGCGCCGGCGGCATGGGCGTCATCTACCGCGCCATGGACAAGGAACTCGGCCGGCAGGTGGCCTTGAAAGTTATGAAGCGGGAGTTGGGCGCCAATGAAGAATTCGTGCGATCGTTCAAGCACGAAGCCCAGGCCGCCGCCGCCTTGAACCATCCGAACGTCGTCCAGATTTATTCGTTCGGCCAGGTCGAGGGCCAGCCTTATATTGCCATGGAACTGGTCAGCGGCGGGCGGCTCGACGAGATGATCGCCGACGGCCGGGCGCTGGAAGAAACCAGAGCCCTTGAAATTCATTTACAGGTCGTCGCCGGCCTGCACGCCGCCAGCGAAGTCGGCCTGGTACATGGCGACATCAAGCCGGCCAACATTCTCTTCGGCCAGAACGGCCAGGCCAAAGTCGTGGATTTCGGCCTGGCCAGCTTCATCGGCCAGCAACAGCAGGGCGGACAAGTCTGGGGCACGCCCTATTACATTGCTCCCGAAAAGGCGCGCGGCCAGCGGGTGGACTATCGTTCGGATATTTACAGTCTGGGCGCAACTCTCTTTCACGTGCTGAGCGGTCATCCGCCCTTCGATGGCGCCACGCCGGTTGATGTGGTTATGGCGCGTCTCACCCAGCCAGCGCCCAGTCTTCTGACCTGCAACGCCGAATTGCATCCCGCAACCGCCGCGCTCGTAGCCCGCATGCTGGAAGTGGAACCAACCATGCGTCATCCTTCCTATGCGGCCCTGGAAATTGATATTCAGGCCGCCTATGAAGCCGCCTGGCAACCGCTCAAAACGGCGACCACCAGAAAGACACGCTTGGCGACGGCGCTGCGCCCAACGCCCAGCCCTGCGAATCGGAACTTGCTGATTCGTTCAGCCATTGCTCTGCTGGCGGTTCTGCTCGTAGCCGGCGGAACACTCCTCTGGTCCGCCCACCATCGCCAGCAACAGCGCCGGTTGGCGGAAGCCCAGCAGCGTGAACAACTGCAACAAGCCGTCGCGCAGGGCGAAGTTACTTTTAACCAGATCAATAACTTGGCTGGTCTGATTATCAAACTGGGCGAAGGCCTGGGGCCGCTGGAAGCGCGCATCAACAAGCAAGCGGCGGCCAACACGAACCAGAACACGGCGCTGGCCCGCGCCGCTCTGGAAATCGAAAAGGGCCTTGAGATCGTCAATGAGACCACCGACACCCAAGCGCTGGCCGATACGGCCCGGCAGCGCTTGCGGGATAGCACAAATTTTGCCGCCGCCCAGGAGGCCCAGCGGCAGTTAGAAACCTATCACACCTCGCTGATCGAGCGGCATAACCTGATTCAAGCCCACCAGGCCTCCGCCCAAGAGGCCTTGGCCGAGGCCGGCAAGATCCAAGCCCAGGCGGCCACGGCCGCCCGTCAGGCGCGCGAGCTGGCCGCCCAGGAAGCGGCCCGCAAAAAAGCGGAAGAAGAAGCCAGGCAACTGGCCGCGCAACAAGCGGCCGCCGCCGAACTTGAGCGCTTAAAGCTGGTTCAGGCGGAGTTGGACGTGATAGATGCGGCGCGCGGCGCCAATTCGGTTCTAATCGGCCAACGCCAATTCGCGCAGGCCGCCGCCAGCCTGGCCAAGCTCAAAATAGCTCAGCCGGAAAGCCAGGCCTATATCCAGAACATAACGGAAGCGTATCAAGCCATGGAACGGCTGAAAGAGTTTATTGTTGAGGCCGTCCGGAACTCGCCCTATCCCAACGGCTGGATCACGGGCAGCGGCGCGCGTGACATCATCAAGGCCAGCGCCAATGACGGGCTGACAATCGCCCTCGGCGCGGCCGGACAAGTCATGGTGCCATGGGATCAGGTGACATTAACTCACCTGGACAGGATCACCAATCATTACCTGGAGACAGCCGACTTGGCGCCGGCGGTCAAGGGCGAGCTGAAGTTGGCTCTGGCGCTGATCTGTTATGAAAGCGGTATTTTCAAAATGGCGGAAACATACGCGGAGGCGGCCGGCCAGGCTGACCCGGCGCTCAAACCCAAAGTGCAACGGTTGCTGCCGGGATTCGGCGAAGAATAGGAGGTGTCTGTTGAATTTGCTGGAAGAAGGGACCGATCTCAAACTGGATTTCACCAAGCTGGCCAAGGTAGTGCGGGCAATTCCCGATGTCTTGCCGGTGGCCGTTCAGAACATTGACACCGGCGAAGTAATTCTGGTGGCCTACACCAACGCGGCGGCTTTCCAGCAGGCCCTGAAAGCCGGCGAGCTCATTCTCTGGAGCACTTCGCGCAATGAGTTGTGGCAAAAGGGCCGGACTTCCGGGGAAACCTTTGAGTTGGTGGAAGCGCGCGTCAACTGCGAGCAGAATGCCCTGCTTTACCGCGTACGAGCGCGGCGGGGCGGCATCTGCCACACCCGCAACCGCCAGGCGCAACCGCGCGACTGCTTTTACCGCCGCATCCGCCGCGATACGCTGACCCTGGAAAACCTGGATCCATGAACCAAACTCCGGCCGTGAGCGCAAACTGCAGCCGGAACTCAGAGCATGTCGCGTAATCGGTCAGTTTCGAGGTGATCGTGTGAAGGTAGGGACGGCTCGCCGAGCCGTCCGCGGCGCGTTCGGGCCTACTCCGCCGTAGTAAGCCTACTGGCTACGAAGGCTGGACGAACGCGCCCTACCCGTTGCCACCACAAGACTGACGGATTACCATGTAGCGACAGAAGCAAGAACGCTTGCCCGGCAGAAGCAAGGGCGGCGCTGGTCCCGTGGCCGAAAAAAATATTATTTTTTCGCTTGCTTTATCGTCGGGGCAATGGGACGATTCTCGGCAGCCCTGAAGAAGCCGGCATTCTGATAAGGCGGCGGTTATTTTTTTAGTTGACGCGCTTAGCGCTTTTCAGGATAGTTAGCGTCGGGTATTAAGTCTGTAACCAGGCTAAAGCCCGGCCAGGCAAGCAAGCAGGGATTTCAGGCCAGGCGAATTCGGCAGCCTGGGGAAAACGCAGTAGTAAACCACAACAGGAGGAGGACCAGCTAATGGCCAAGTCAAAAACGAAGAGCGAGATCATTGGAGGAATTGCCGCCGCGGCCGGAATTACCAGAAAACAGGCCGCTACGGCCCTGACCGCCCTGGTGGAAATGGCCTACAAGGGCGCCCGGGACAAGTTCTCCATTCCCGGTTTGGGTAAACTCGTTCTGGTCGAGCGCAAGGCGCGCATTGGCCGCAACCCGGCCACCGGCGAAACCATTAATATTCCGGCCAAGAAAGTCGTCAAATTCCGCGTGGCTAAGGCCGCCAAGGAAGCCATTTTGAGGTAATCAGATCGAAGCATCGTTTAGTCAGATCACGTAATCCCTCAGTTATTTGGGGTGCCAACTGTAGCGCGCCACAGCCTGCGCGGGTGCCCGCATGCCTGCCCGCGATGTTTGCCGATCGCATCGGGATACAGGCGGGCTATGCGGGCCTATAACAGGATACCCACTCACAAGACTGAGACGTTGTCAGTTCACCGCAAAAAACCGGGGAGGAAATTATTCTCCCCGGTTTTTTTGCGCCTGCTCGGCCAGGTCAATTCTAACGCGGGCTATGCCCGCAACCAGAAATCGCCGCCGCCGGGACGTCGGCGACCACCTAAGGCACTCATCATAAACGTTCTTAAAAGGTGGCGGCCGGCGTCCCTGCCGGCCGTTTTTAAACACGATGACTTGTTTTTTATAGCGGTTCCTGATGCATAAGGTACTAATGAAATATCATTTCTGGAAAATGCACGGCGCCGGCAACGATTTCATTCTGCTGGATGATCGCCCGGCGTGCTTCCCGCGCCATGACCCGGCGCTCATCCGACGCTTGTGCGACCGCCGCACGGGTATCGGCAGCGAAGGGCTTCTACTGATTCAGTCTTCCCGGCGCGCTCATTGCCGCATGCGTTTTTTCAACCCGGACGGCCGCGAGGCGGCCATGTGCGGAAATGGCGCGCGTTGCCTGGCGCGCCTGGCCTGCGATTTGGGCGCCGCCCCGCCAAAAATGCAGATCGAAACCGCCGCGGGCCTGGTAGAGGCCGAAGTCCTGGCTAAAGCCGTGCGGATAAAGATCGGGAACCCAACCGATTGCCGCTGCCATCAAAACCTGAGCCTGCACGGCGAGACTGTGCGTTACCATGCCATTGATACGGGCGTGCCGCACGTCGTGGTGGAAACCGAAGCGCTGGATTCCGTGGAAGTCGGCCGCCTGGGCGCCGCTATCCGTCAGCATGCCGCCTTCGCCCCCGCGGGCGCCAACGTGAATTTCATGACCATCACCGGCCCGCAGGACCTGCGCGCGCGCACCTATGAACGCGGCGTTGAAGCCGAGACGCTTTCCTGCGGCACCGGCATCACCGCCTGCGCCCTGATTGCCGGCCGCCTCGGTCGCGTCCGCCCGCCGGTGCGGGTGAGGTGCCGGCACGGCGACACGCTGGAAGTCAATTATCGTCTGACCGCCGAGGGGTTTGAGGACGTAACGCTCCTGGGTCCCAGCGCCTACGTCTTTAAAGGGCAGGTGACGATCGCACCGCGGCCTCGTAAACCGCGCGCACGCTCACGCCGGCCTTCTCGGCCGCGCGCCGGCAATCTTCGTATTCCGGCGCCACGGTAACATCCGCGCCCCGCCACCGGCCAATTTTCACGCGGACTTCGCCAAAGGGCGTCTTCACGTTCTCGTGCCGCCGCTCCAGCACCGTGCGTTGCACCGCATGTTCCCGAACGCCGAAGGTCGTGCTTTCGCGAAAGATCGCATCCAGCAGGCCCAAGCGTTTTTCCGGCTGACACAACACCGTCAGCAGGATCCCCGGACGCTCTTTCTTCATCTGGACCGGCGTCACGAATACATCCAGCGCGCCGTCGCGCAAAAGCCTGTTCAGCAAGGCGCCCACCAGTTCGGGCGCCAGATCATCCAGATTGCACTCCAGCACCAGGCAACTATCGGCCGCCGGCGAAGCGGCGTCAGCTTCCATCAAGGTGGCCCTAAGAACATTAGGGCGCGTGTTCAAGGTCCAGTGCCCAATGCCATACCCGACCTTCAGGATACGGCCACCGGCTGGAAATGTCGCTTGCGTTTTCCAGGTTGCCAGCAGCGCAGCGCCAGTGGGCGTAACCAGTTCGAAGGATTCGTCCACCGGCATCACCACAAGTCCTTTCAGCAGCTCTATGGTAGCCGGCGCGGGCACCGGCAGAACTCCATGCGCGCATTCGATCGTGCCATGGCCCAGCGGCAGCGGCCCAACTGATACGCTGGCGACCTCCAACTGTTCCAGGGCCAGGCAGGCGCCGACAATATCAATAATAGCATCCACGGCGCCGACCTCATGGAAGTGCACCTTGTCCGGTGGAATCCCATGCACCTTGGCCTCAGCTTCGGCCAGGCGCTGGAACACGGCCAAGCTGGCCGCCTTTACGGGTGTCGCCAACGGGCTGCCCAGGACCAAGGTCTGAATTTCCTTCAGTGCGCGCGAGGCGCGGTGTTCATCGGGCATTTCCTGAGTAACGCGGCCCTCGTGCTCGATAATTTCGGCGGCAACTTTAACACGAACCCGGGTGCCATGTAAGCCTCGGTCTCTGGCCGGAGAAGCCTCAATTTCAAACGGTCCTATCTTCAGGTTCTCGAGCTGTTGCTGTAAATCAGCGCGGTTAACGCCGAGATCCAGAAGAGTCGCCAGGATCAAATCGCCGCTGGCGCCGCCGACGCTGTCAAAATGAAGGTGCTTCATGCCGCGTGTTCCCCTACCCGATTGATCAGCGCGGCGGCCACACCCGCGCCGAAACCATTATCAATGTTGACCACGGTCACCCCGGGCGCGCAGGAATTGAGCATCGCCAGCAGCGCCGCGAGACCCTGGAAATTGACGCCATAGCCGATGCTGGTAGGCACGGCCACAATCGGACGATCCACCAGCCCGCCCACTACCGAGGGCAAGGCGCCTTCCATGCCGGCGACGACCACGATAGCCCGGCAGCGCTTGAGCAGCTCCACGTGCTTGACGACCCGATGCAGGCCCGCCACGCCGACGTCGTAGACGCGCTCCACCCGCGCGGCCATGAACTCAGCCGTCAAGGCCGCTTCCTCGGCCACGGGAATATCGGAAGTCCCCGCACAGACGACGGCCAAGAGCCCAACTCTCTCGCCCGGCTCGGCTACCTGGATAGTTATGGCTTTGGGCAACTCGTGATAGACCGCCTCAGCGTGCGAGCGCCGCACAGCAATATATTGCTCGTTCGTCGCGCGGGTGGCAAGCACATTTTGTCCATCCGCCACCAGGGCGGACATGATCTGGATTATCTGCTCGGCGGTTTTGCCGGGGCAGTAAATAACTTCCGGCAGGCCGCGCCGGCTGTGCCGGTCCAGGTCCACGCGGGCAAAGCCCAGGTTGGTTTCGCCGCGCGCGTCCAGGATGGTTTCCGCCTCCCGAATGGAGACCTCGCCCCGCGCCACCCGCTGAAGTAACTCGTTCAGTTTCATCTGGAACGCACCCGGCGCTACTCGAGCAGCGAGACCTTTACGGCCTTCCCGGTTTCAATGGACTCGCGGGCCGCTGTCATCATGGCCAGGCCCTCGAAAGTCGCGCGCATATCCACCGGAGCCCCCGCGCCCTCGAAAAACGCCTTGATCTGGCGCAGAATATCGCGGTAGGAGTACGTGGCGTTACACACAAAGGGAACCACTTGAAGCTCTTTGGCTATTAAACCATGAACGCGCCCGCCATACAGCCATTGGCCGCGGATTGTTTCCACGACGCCTTCGCGCCCGCCACCGTAATCCACCACCGCGACGATGCTGCCCTCGGTTTCCATCGCGCGGAGGGATCGCGCCCCCGGTCCCATGATCCGCTGGAGCATTTCAAATGTATGCACGCCGTACCACACGAGCGAATCGCCGGCGGGCGCCTGGCCCAAAGCGCCGAAAACCTGCGCACGGGTGATTTCGGTGAACCGCGCGCGCGTGCCATCAACCTCGGGACATAACGGCAGCGAAGAGCCCGACCAGACCCGCGTGTTATTCTGGCGCATGACCTGTAGAATGGCGCGTCCATCGGCCAGGGAGTTCGCCAAAGGCTTGTCCAGAAACACTCCCTTGCCCAGCGCGGCCACCTTGCGGAAATACTCCAAGTGATAGGCCCCATCGTTGATTTCCAGCATGATGGCATCGCAGCCGGCCACGGCCTCTTCAAACTTGGTAGTGACGCGCACCCCCCAGGATTCCAACTGGGCTTGCCGGGCGTCCAGACCCTCTTTGTTTTGAAAAGGCGTTTCAAACCTGAGGCAGGTTGTCGCGCGCAGGCCTTCCACCCGCTGGTCGCTCGGGCAGTCGGCGGACTGCATGCGCCGCGGGTATTCAATGCTGTGGCTGGTATCCAGCCCGATAATTGCAACATTAATCATCTTAATTCCCTTCCGGCGACAGTTTGCCGCCCGTGGACCGAGCATGTATTTTGCGCGTCAGACTTTTCCCCCAAGTGGTTGAAAGTTATCCTGAATCTCACCGGCAAAGTCAATCTGGAAGTATGTCTCCGTCACGAGGCGGTCACCTGGCCGGCGTGAGCCAGTCGGGCAAGGATTTCAGGGAGCAGCGCTTGGTCGCGCGTTTCAGAATCCCGTCCACCAAGCTGGTTTGCGCATCCGTCATGGGCACAGGCCGATGGCTCCGCAGGAGTTGCTTGGTTGCGGTGATGACACCATCCATGAATGATTTTTTATCCCGCAGGCGCTTGGCCAGCGGGCGCCGGTCCCAGAACCGGGTGCAGAGCGTTTCGGCCTGGTAATGGCTCAAGGTGTGGTCATGGGCAAGGAAGGAACCCCCAGGGCCGATTTCGCGGATCACGTTGAGGGCCAAGGTCTGCTCATTGACCTCAATACCGGCCATGAGGCGCTTGCAGTGGGCAATCATCGCGTTGTTAATTAGAAGTTGCTCGGCCGAGGTTGCGCTGGCCGAGGCCAGCCAGCCGACGTCATGAATCAGATTGGCGCTCGCGGCCAGGTTGAGCAGGTTCAACACGCCGGCTTCGAATCCGCTTTGCATGTCGGCGCCCGAAGCGTCGGAGCAGCCGGCGGTACCGAAGGAAGGGAGGCAATAGTGCCGGCCCATTTCGGCCACGGCCACGGTCTGCAAATGCAGTTCGGCCGAGCCATAGGGCATGATGCAAGTTCCGTAATCCAGGTTGGCGAAGACCCCGCCATAAATAACCGCGGCGCCCGGTTTGTAGAGCTGGGCCAGCGCCAAGCCGCTCAGCCATTCGGCGTTGCCGACGACGATATTGCCGGCCAGCGTGGCCGGCCCGGTGGCGCCCGCCATGGGCGCGGGCGTGTACAAAATGGGAAAGCCCTCATCCAGCGCGCGAAAGATCTTGTCCAAGGATTCCGGCGCATGGGTCAATGGTGAAATGGGCTCGGAGTAAAAAATCCCATAAGGCTTTTCGGGGCCATGGCGGGAACCGGCGGCCCGGAAAATTTCCGCCAGCACGCTAACATTATCGGGAGAATTAGCGGTGAAAATGATGGGCTTCGGGCTGTTTCTAATCATGACGGCGACTTCGTAGAGATCGCGCACGGCAACCGGCGCATCTGCGCAATGGGCCATGGCCATGTCGAACTCGAGGTGCTCGCAAGCGTCACAGATATGCGCGAGCCGGGCGCAGTCGGCCAGTCGGAAAGGATGGAAGCGCCGCCGTTGTTCGTCCCAATACTGGGGCGCGGGTCCGCCGGCGCCGAAATAGGAGTTGCGCTCGCGCAGCTCCATAGTCAAGTTGCCGCAACGGTCGAATACCGTAACGGCTTTGGGCGCTTGTCGCAGGGCCTGAGAGACAAGCTCGCGCGGCAGGCGGGCCAAGTCGCCAGCGAGTCTCGCGCCGGCGGCCTGTAATAATTGCCGGCCGCGGGAGTTAAGGACTTTTACGCCCGTGGTTTCCAGGACAGCGAGCGAGGCCTCATGCAGGCGCCGGCATTCGTCAGCGGTCAACAGTTGCAGGCCGTGCAATTTCATTGTGAATTACACCAGGCTGGTCTGGTTGGCGCTGGAGTGTTTATCCGCCGCCGCGAGAATCTTGTTGATGCCCGAGTCCACTTTCTCCGGCAGGGTCGGCACTTTATGGGATGCGAGAATATCCGCCACCCGCTCGCGCACCCGCGCGCCCATGGTGCGCGCGCCGGCTTTTCGCCAGATTTCGAAACGGCTGCGATCCATCAGGGTCGGGAACCAGAACGCGCGGCGGAAATGCTGCGCGGTATGCTCATGCGCCAGGAAGTTGCCGCCGGGGCCCACTTCCCTGATAACGTCCAGGGCCAGCGTTTCTTCGTTGACTTGAATACCAGACAGAAACCGTTTGACCATGCCGATTACTTCATTGCTCAGGACCACCATTTCCGGGGAGGCGATCAGCGCCGATTCCAGGAAGCCCACATCATGAATCAGGTTCGCGCCGCTCAGGCCCGCGGCCATAATGCTCAAGGCCGCTTCCGCGGCCGCCTGTTCGTCAAAAACCTTGCTGTCGGAGCAGCCGGCCGCGCTGAACATCGGAATTTTCAGCCAATGGGCAATGTCGGTCAGGGCGCAGGAGAGCAGGTGCAATTCCGGCGAGCCGTAGGTGAAAACCATGGAATGCATATCAACCGGGGAGAGTACCCCGCCCATAATGAGCGGCGCGCCCCGGCGCTTTAGCTGGGCCACAACCATGCCGGCCAGAAACTCGGCAACGGCCAGCGCCAGCGCGCCCGCCAGCGTCACGGGCGCCGTGGCCCCCAGCATGGGGCCAGGCGTATAAATTGCCGGAATACGCCGCTCCGCCGCAAAGAGCAGCTTTTCCAGCGCGGCTTTGCTGTGCAGTAGCGGGGTTGTAGGTTCCAGGTAAGCGATAAATCCCGGATTGACTTCAAAGGCATCACGCGCGCCACGAAGGAGGTAATACATCTCAACAATATCGGATAGGCCATCGCGCGACATGGCCGTGAGGCAGAGCGGCTTCACCGTGTTGCGCAGCATCGCCGCCGCCTGGTGGCGGTCATAACTGTAGGTCGGCACATCGCTGACTAACCCCAGCGACATGTGGAAATCCAGATTCTCACAGGCATCCACTATCTGCGCGGCTTCTTCGGCATCCTTCTTGAGGAAAGGCCGGCGCTGGCCGGACTTGACGTCGTAAATAAACGGACAGTCGGAGCCGGTGCCATAATAGATGCGGTGGCTTTCCAGGATCATCGTGCGCTGCCCGTCGCGGTTGCCCAGGGCAATACGCGGGGGAACATGGTTGAGCATCTCCTTGACCAGACTGGGCGGAATACGCGCACTATCACCATCCAGGACGGCGCCGGAGCGCTTGAGCAATTCTTTGGCCTCATCTTCATGAAACCGGCAACCGGTAGCTTCCAGGATTTCCAGGGCCGCCAGGAAGATCTGCTCGATCTGGTCGTCAGCCAACACGCGAAATTGAGTGGTGGCATAATTGGTAAGATTCGTTCGCATAGCTGGTTAACTCCTTAATGAATGACGTAAGCTTATAATATTGCCTCGCTCTCAGGCAACACCTATTGTACACTCCAACAACAGCTTTTCGGAGAAACTCATGGACAGTCCGGAAGAAAACATCCTGAAGTTGCTGACGGAACGCCAGGTGCCGCATGCGGTGCTTGAGCATCCTCCGGTCTATACCAACGCGGCCATGGCCCAGGCGCTCGGCGTAGCTTTGGGTGAGACGGTGAAGAATATCATGCTGGAAACGAGCGAAGGCGAGATCATCCTGGTGGTCTTGCCGGGCGACCAGCGCTTTGACGCCAAACGGCTCTCGGCCAAAGCGGGGACCAAGCGCGTGAGCTTCGCCAAGCCGGACAAGGTCAAAGAATTCGCCGGCTGCGAGGTGGGCTGCGTCCCGCCCTTTGGCCACGTGAAGAGCGTCCGCGTATTCCTGGACCCCGCGCTGGATCCAGTTCTAAGACCGGCTTACTCCCAGGAAAACAAACACGTGTTCGTTGACTCGCTTCGCTCGCCAACGGTGTGGCGGCACGGCACTCGTGAATGGCATCGGCAAGCGAAGCGAGTCAATGCCCCAAAGAAGGGGGCCACCCCATGAAGAGCCCCATGCTGCCGAGCGACCACCAAGCCGCCGTGAGACGCGCGCTGGCCTTGGGGCGCACCGGCGACCCGGCGGCTTTGCCCGAACTGATCGGCCTGTTGCGCACGCCCTCGAATGAGGTGCAGCGGTTGGCGGCTTCGGCCATCGGCAAACTGGCGGAGTTCGGCGCCGACGCCGAAGCGGCCGTGGCGGCGCTGGCGCCGTTGGCCTTGAAAGCCGGCCACCCGCAGACACAGCAATATGCCATTCGTGCCCTCAAGAAGTGCGGCGCGGCGGCGAAGGGCTGCGCGCAAGACCTGCGCAATCTTGCCCGCAACCCGGCGCAACGCGACTATGTGCGCACTGCGGCCGCGACGGTGGCCGACGCCATCGAGCAGGCGGCCAGCGATGCACTGGCCGGAGTGAAACACCGCTGCCAACGCTGCAACGCAACGGTTTCGGCAGACGAGTTCGCGCGCTCGTATCAGGCGTTTCAGCGCGTCTTCTGCGACCGGTGCTTCGACGAGGTGTTCCTGGAGCGGCGCAATTTCGAGACGCAGGTCGAGTTGAACAAGACGATCGCGGCGCGCGACGGCACGGTCGTGCAGTCCGAGGGCGAGCGGCGCATCGCCGAGTGGTTAACGGCGCACGGTATCGCCTACCGGTACGACGCCAAGTTTCGCATCGTCGGCGAGTTCCAGATTCGCCCGGACTTCTACCTGCCGGAACTGGACGTGTACATCGAGTATTGGGGCCTCGACACGCCCCAATATAAGATGAGCATGTACAAGAAGCAGACGCTTTACCAGCAGGAGGGTAAGCGGCTGGTCTCGGTGCATCCGCAGGACTTGTCGGGTTTGGATGCGTTGCTTGTCGTCAAACTGCGTCTCTTCGGTTTTCATCCTGGCGCTGACGCGCGAAGCGCGAAGGAAAGTCAGCCGAGTCGAGATGCTGGCCGAAGGCTACCGCCGCCTTGACTTGGCGGCGGAGGAAGTCGAGCGGCAGGTGTATCCGAAACGCACGGAATCTGGGAAGATGGTCCAGAAAACCGCCGGCAATCTCCGAAATGCCGTCGAAATGATGGACCAGACCGATGAGGCGCAGGACCTTATTGCCGGACTGATCAGCATAGTGGAGGACAAGCGGCTCAAGGTGCGCGTTTACACGAAGGGGTGGCTTCACGCGAAGGCGAAGTCGGGGCGGTGGGATTTGAACCCACGACTTACAGCTCCCAAAGCTGTCGCGCTACCAGACTGCGCTACACCCCGGTCTTGAAACAGGTTTCTCCTATAGCACAGGTAATCAGCCGCGGCAAGCGACCAGATTCACCGCTGGCGATTTTTTCTGGCATATTTCAGCTCCGAATCATAAAGTCACCTATTGACTAACCGTGAACTTCAAACCTGGCAACCGGAACAGTCATTGAACATGATCTTCGTCATTGGCGCACTTTTCTGGATGCTGGCCTTGGTGGCCGTGGGCCGGCTCCTGGCGCTCAGCCGGGCAAAGATGCGGCTGAGCACCTGGGCCTGGGGATTGATGGTGTTGACGGCCCTCGTGCTGCTGTTCCGCCCGCATGAGGACATTTTTGGCGGCGAAGATCCAGGGTCCTACCTGAATTCCGGCGTTACTTACGGCCGCCAGGGCCAAGCATTCTTCGTGGACCCGCTACTGGCGCAAGTGTCCCCGGAAACGCGCAACGTATTTTATTACGGCCACGCGGGCTACGGCGCCACCAAGGACGCCTGCCTGTGGGTGGTCAATGAGGATGCCGCCGTGCTGGGTCCGCACTTTCAGCCGGCTTATCCGCTGCTGATCAGCGTGGCAACGCGGCTGGGCAAACCTTCCTGGTCACTCTATGTCGTCCCCTTGTTTGCCTTGTTCACGGCTTTTGCCCTGGCGGCCCTGGTGGCCAACTTGCTGACTCATCGGCTGGCCGGATTGATTGCATTCAGCTTGTATCTGCTTAACCCGATGATCTTGTGGCACGGCCGCTGCGCGCGCCCGGAGATTATTGCCGGCTTCTTTGCCTTTGCGGGGTTAGCCTTGTTACTGTTGGCTTGGCAGGAACGCCCCTGGCTTCGCTGGCCCGCCTGCAACGCTATGCGTAGCATTGCGGGCAGGCCGGACATCCTGCTCGGAGCGCTCTGTATCGGCTCTGCGCCGCTTTTTCATATTACTGCCTGGTATCTGGTTATTCCCGCGGCACTGGCCGTCGGATTAGTGATCCTCTCCGGACGCACCGACTTCCTGCTCTATCCCCTGGGAGCGCTGGCGATGTGGTTCGTGTTTTACGGCGAGACCAGGTATGTCACCGATTATTATAAGGTAAGAGAGTTTTTTGAGGGCGCGCTCAACTATTGGCCGTTCTGGGCGCTGGGCCTGGCGGGCCTCGCCGCAATCAGCTTAGGCGTCCGTCGCGCTCGACAGCGCCGCAATGCGCTGTTGCCATCGCCGGAACGCGCCGCCGCCAAACCGGTAGCCGGCTGGCTGGCAACCGGTTTGGCCCTGGTCAGCCTGCTTTTTTTTGTGAACGTCTATTTCAACCGCGCCAACATTGGCAGCTTCCTGATCATCGCCAGGGCAATCCCGAACTTTATTTTTCTGACCGACTGGCAGACTTTCGCCAATATGGTTTCTCGTCCGATTGTCCTGCTCATCCTGGCCGGCTGGGTCGTCTGGCTGACCGGCCAGCCGGCTTGGCGCGGAGAGCGAATTGCGCTGGCGTTAACCGTCTTGCCCGCCGTTGTTTTAGCGGGCACCATGCGGGATTTCATGATGACCCGCTACTTCGTCCTGGCCGCCGTACCCATGGGCGTTCTCTGTTTGACGGCCCTGGTGACGACGCGGCTGAAGGAATGGCCGGGTCGGCCCTGGACGGTCTGGCTTGCTCCGGGGTTAGCCGTGGTCATCGGCCTGGTGGGTCTGACCAATCGTGGTCACCTGGTTACGTTGGTCGAGCATCGCGGCTTTCTTCAATTCCTGGCGCCATTCGCCCAGGCCATCCAAAATGAGCAGGGAATCCTGCTGGGGGAATATTCCCGGATCACGGCAAGCCTGGAGCACATGTTTGGAATCAGGGCCCTGGGTCTGGATAACGAGCGCAAGGATGATTACCATGCTGCGGAACGCGCCTGGGAAGCAATAATGCGCGGCGCTCCGCAGCAGCCGGCGTTTTTCCTGACCCCGTTCCAGACCCCGCGCAGCGATCTGTTTAATTTCAGCCTGGTCCACCGGGACGTCTTCAAAGACCGTAAACTGCAACAGGCTTACAACAACCTGCCAACCAGGATCGGCGAAATGGAGTTAACGCTCTCGCTCTACCGGATGACGCTGAAAGATCCGGAACTACCGGAGCAACCCGCGACCAATGCCGTCGCGCTCCCGCTCGGGAACGGCAACATGGGGCTGCGCCGGGCGGCCAATGTCCGCCTGGAAAAGCCGGAGCTGGAAGGTGTGGCGCTTTCGCGCGGCGAACAAGTCAGCTTGTCTATTCCCGCCGCTCTAAAAGCTAACTTGCTGGAATTACTCTTTGTCCTGCATTGTTCTGAATCGAATGTTCCGGCGCCCATCGTGAACAATATGGGCGCGCCACGGGAGCGCTATAATTTCCATTTCCAGTCTCTGGGAGACCAGTGGTGGCTTTACACTTGCAAGCCGGATCAGGCGGCTGCTCCCGAGACGGTGGCGTTCGCGGCCAATTCACCGCTTTTTATCGCGGCGGCGTTCGCTTGCGGCAACACGGAAGCGATCGAAATCTCGTCCGGCTTTTCCAAAGCCAGGGTTAAGCTTTCTTTTCCGCCGCTTAAAGGCCGCTGGGCAAGGGCGCAAGCTTCACTCCTGATGCCGGCGACCGCGCCCGGTTATTTCCTGATGCTGGGCTATGTTCCCGACATCCAGGCTTCGCCGGCCTGCCCGAGCTCGGCCAGGGAGGCTACGCCGAGGCAAGTTCAGGAGACAAACCGCGCGCCGTTCATTACGGTTGATAACGAAGGCGACTGGACAGCATCAGCAAAATTAAGGGGTGGACGCTGGCAATGGCTGGCCTTGCCCTTGAGCGTTGGAATAAACCGCGCGGAAAGTTGATCGTGGCGCCGGGGACGAAAGGCCGGACCACGGATGGACACTGATGAACACTGATAATCCTGAAATTCCTATCCGTGTCTATCCGTGTGCATCCGTGGTGAGTAGTTACTGAGAATGAACTGATCAGGTTCCGAGAAATAGCGGGCGGATATGCCGTTCCCACAGGTTGGCGGTTACTTGCCCGGAAATTATTGGCGCATAGCGCTCCAGCGCGTTGAGATAGCGCTCCCCCATTTCGGCGGCAATCTTGTAGGCGACGTGCAAGAGTTGGCGGAAATGCGGATTATAATACGGACAACTCTGATCGTGCTGAAGACTCGCCACAAAACGTTCGCTATCCCAGCTCCGCGCCTCGGCAGCCGTTGGCAGGCGTTGCGGGTCAATGACAACGACCGCCGCATAAGGCCGGCAAAGCTCCGCGCGGCGCGCGCGGGCCTGCGCATAAATATCCTTGGCCAGCGCCAGAGCCTCGCCGCCGGCGGAGGCCAGGCCGATTAATTCAGCCAGCCAGGTGGTGCCGGCCGTCTTGAGATGCAGAGCAGCATCAAACCGTTTCAAGGCCTGATGCATCGCGGGATATAACGAAAACTTGTCGCTGCCCGAGTGAACGGAAAGTTTCAACGAGGCGGGCAACCCCAACTGAGCGCGGGAATAGCGCAGAATGGCCAGATGGCTTTCAAACTCGCGCGTGAATTGCGGCACATCGCCAACATAATCCACGCCCTTGTTGAAACGCCCCGTGAACTTCGGCGCAATGGTCTGCGCGCTCACCCCTTCAGCCGCGAGCGCGGAGAGAATCAGGAAAAGTTCCAGCGGTGATTGAGCAGCAGAGCCTTCATCCAGGGACACCTCCACCACAAATCTTTCCTGCCCTTTGGCCGTGGCAATATGCCGGTAAAGACGCGCGGCCTCGCGCACCGCGACCAGATAGGTTTGGCCAAACTGTTCAAGACCCTCGGCCGTAATCTCCAGGGGCGCCTCAAGGCCGGGAACAGCAAGCCGGCCAGGCAACCGGCCTTGACTCTTTTTGAAGGCAGCCAGCTCGCCCTTATCCGGCGCTCGGCCGATAAACTCGGCCACATCCAGCGTAAAAAAATCGCAGGGCGCGAGAAAAGCATCCACATTCTTGAGGCTGACATGGTCGGCATCCACAAAATAATTGCCGCGCCAAGCCGCGGCGCGCACGGCTTGGTCGGCGGCAGTTCGCGTGTCGGCGGGAGTCGTTCCGATAAGCTGATGCTCGCGCTGCGACTTATTCCAGACCGGCGTAATGGCAAGGCCGGCAGCTTGCGCTTGCTTTAACGCCGCCAACTGGGCCGGGCCCTGCCGTCCAAACCGGTCGCCAATGCCGAGGGAGTATGGTTGCAGTTGCATGGGAAAAACGCGTGGGCGCGTCCTGTGGCCGCGCCCGTGAGGGCGTGGATTCCGCCGGAGGCCACGGCGTCACCGCCGCGGCTACATGAAATAGCGTCGGCCTAAGGCTTGCCCAGCGCCTCGC
>JACPGM010000059.1 GCA_016188985.1 Lentisphaerota bacterium
CTGCGCGTCAAGAATGCCGTGCTGGCCAAGCATCTTTACGACAAAGTTCAGGACGACTATGCCAGGCTCAGGGAGCTGGAAGCCCTCCGCGACAACCTCATGCACATGATTGTCCACGACATGCGGTCGCAGCTAATGACAATCAACTCTTCCTTCGAGATCCTGTTGATGGAAAATGACCGATTCAGCCGAGATCAGCGGCGGATCGTCGCCAGGGGGCAAAATTCCTGCGACACACTGGTCGAAATGGCGACTTCCCTGTTGGATATCAGCCGGATGGAAGCGGGACGGATGCCCCTCAACCGGGTTTTGTGCGATATTCGGGACATCGCCCAAAAGGCCGTGGACTCAGTGGCTGTTCTGGCCGGGGAGGAGAAGCTCGCCTTTAACGTTACGGGCGATTCGGCCAGCGGCGTTGTGGACCGCGACATCATTCAGCGTGTCTTTGCCAATCTGCTTGGGAACGCCATCAAGTTTTCTCCCCAAGGGGGAACCATCGGCATTGATATTTCCTCCGCCGGGGAGACGGTGCGTGTCACGGTGAGCGACCAGGGCCCGGGCATTCCGCCGGAGTGCCGCCAGCGGATCTTCGAGAAATTCTGGCAGGTCGAGTCCCGCGAGGAGAACAAAAAATATTCAACGGGGCTTGGCCTGACCTTCTGCAAGCTGGCGGTCGAGGCGCACGGCGGACAAATCGGCATGGAAAGCCAGAGCGATCAGGGGAGCCGCTTTTGGTTCACCCTCCCGACAAATTAAACTGGAGAAAAAAAACATGAAGCCAGATGAGGTAAAACATAAAAGGTATATTCTGGTGGTGGATGATGACCACGAATTGTTAAAATTAGTTGCTCTGCGGTTATGTCATGAGGGATACAGGGTGGTTGCCGTGGAGTCTGGCGAGTCAGCCCTTGCGCATATAAAGATCGAAAAACCAGGATTAGTGTTGCTGGATATCATGATGCCCGGGATGTCCGGCGTTGAGATTTTAAAAAGAATCAAGGCCATGGACCCCAATGTTCCCGTATGTCCCGTGTGTATGGTAACCGCGGTTTATGACGAAGATGAAGCGAAGCGATGTTTTGCGGCCGGCGCCTATGAATATGTTACCAAGCCTATTGACTTTGAACAACTTCGGAAAGCTGTTTTGATCAAGCTTTTTCCTGACTAAGGCGGGCTTAGGCCCGCAACCCAAGAAAATCAACCACAGATGGACACTGATGAACACTGATAATGCTGAAAGTTTCATCCGTGTCTATCCGTGTTTATCTGTGGTTCCGCCTGTGCGGATCCGCCGGGGCGGAAAAAATCTTTGCTTATGTTTTCTTGTTTTTTATGGCGGTTCCTAACATATCAGGTACTAAGAACTTGCGCGCGCGCGCGCGTTTATGCCGTTACACTATTACGTTCGACGCAGAGGTCAAGAAATAGGTTGGTGTTTTTGTAACCCCCCAGTCTTGGGGGGGGGGCTGATGTCATTCCCGACTTGATCGGGAATCCAGAATTATTCAATCCTGAAGCTGAATTCCCGCCTTCGCGGGAATGACAGCGTTGATGTCCACAACCTACCCACAAGACTGAGAACGTGTGAAACAATTGCCGAAGATCGCCGAGACGGGGCTCGGCTCCTACATTTTCCCATCTATCATGGGTTTTTTTGTAGGAGCGCTGCCCCGCCAGCGCGATAATTTTCTATTGTTTCACACCTTCTGACCGGTTACATCGGCTTAGCTTTACGTGTGATAGCCAACTTTTATGTCTTACACCCGGGTGAATATTGCATTGCAAAATGGCGTTGCCAACGCCAGTCTGCATGGTATGGATCAAGCTGGCAGGAGCCCTTCCCGCAATGGAACGTATTGTCTGGCCTAATCAGTAACCCCTCGCCTGCCCCGTTCGCGGAGCGCAGCGTAGATCCCGAACTTGTCAAGGGGCGCACTCCTCGCTCCCCGCTCCCCATTCCGCAATCCGCATTCCCCCCTTCGACTTCGCTGGTTCGACTTTGCTCAGGGCAGGCAATCCCCAATCCCAAATCCGCCCTCCTTCGTTCGCCTGCGGCACAACTATGGAGGGTTTCGCGAGGCGCTCCGCAATCCTATATACGCCCAAGGTCCAATATCCCGACCTTTGACATTATTTTCAAGCGCCGGCAATGCGGGGCATGGGCAGTGGGGCTTTGGCCATTTCGGCGTGA
Source organism: Lentisphaerota bacterium (assembly GCA_016188985.1). Lineage (GTDB taxonomy): Bacteria > Verrucomicrobiota > Kiritimatiellia > JAAZAB01 > JAAZAB01 > VSJD01. Next base: position 2,192 of record JACPGM010000059.1, read on the forward strand.
AGAAATTTCATCAGCAACTCGCGTTTGAGTTCGCGGGATTCGGGATGATCCCACAGGTTCGTGTATTCGCCAGGATCGGCCTCAAGATCGTAAAGCTCGCCATAAGGACGGTTGTAATGGACCGTCACTTTGTAGCGCCGGTCAATGAACGTGCGCAGGTGCATGGTTGTGGGCTGATGTTGATTTTCGACGATGACATGATCGCGCGCGGCTGCCCGCTTGCCAAGCCAGACCTCCTTCTGATCCACGCCGGCCATTGTCCTGGGCGGCGGCACTCCGGCCAGACTTAAGAATGTCTGGGGCAAATCCAGGGTGGATTGCAGGGCATCCGACACTTTGCCCTGGGGAATCCGGCCGCTCAGGCGGACAATCAGCGGCACGCGCAATAAATCCTCGTAGTGATGGATCGCCTTGCCGATCAAGCCGTGTTGTCCCCAGAAATCGCCGTGATCCGAGGTGAAGCAGACGAGCGTGTTCCCGGCCAGGCCCAGCTCATGGAGTTGCTCCAGGATTTTGCCGATGTATTTGTCCAGCATGGTGACCATGCCATACATGGTGGCAATGTTGCGCGCTTTCACCTCGCGGCGGCACAAGTGCGAGCCAGCGCCGTGAATGCAGTTTCCCTCCGGCTCAGCGAATTCCTTGAAATCGGGGTTTGGCTGCAACGCCAGGCGGAAATAGGGCGGCTTGTCGTCAAATTCGCCGGGGCGATATTCCGGGACCGTGACTTTTTCCGGGTCATACATGCCGGCATAGGGATCGGGAACCATATACTGCGGGTGGGGATCAAAGAAACTGGCCCAGAGGAAGAAATGGTCCCCGCGCCGGCGATACTCCGCGAGCAAGGCGTTGGTGCGTTCGGCAATCCAGGTATTATAGTGAATTTCTTCGGGAATATCCCAGCGACCCTCGCCGGGAGCAAGCGGCTTGCGGTTTGAATCGGGCAAATCTTTTCCCTGCGGATCGCGCCGCTCCGGCGGAGTCGGCAGGAAGTAGTTGCGCCAGTTTTTATATCCTTTAGCCTGCATCCAGAGGGCATAGTGCTGCCCCACAAGAAACTCATCGGTGTGGCCGCGCGCCAACTCCACATGCTCAAACCCGTAAAACGGCCCATGGAACTTTTCCCAGAAATCGAGGTCGTGCAATTTGGGGTACGCTTCCAGCGAAGGGTACTGCGCCGATGACACGGTTGGCTGGAAATGCGCTTTGCCGATGAGCGCGGTGCGGTAGCCGTGCCGGGAAAGAATAGCGCCAATGGTGGGCACATTTTCCGGCAGTTTCGTTCCCAGCGCATAGGCGCCGTGCTGGCTGGGATAAAGCCCGGTAATCCAACTGGCGCGGGTCGGCGTGCAGGTGGGGTTGACCGTATAAGCCCGGCGGAAGCTGGCGCCCGCAAGCGCCAGGCGGTCCAGGTTGGGCGTCTGCAATTCCGGGTTCAGATGCCCCAACGTTCGCCAGTGCTGCTGGTCGGAAGTGATGAAGAGAATATTGGGCGGCGCCGCACTCATTGCTCACAAACCCTTACTACTCAGCCATCACTTTCCACTACGAAATGCGCGTCATGCCTAAGTGTTCAAAGACATAAATACGCTCACGTTAGTGGGAGCGCCGTTGGGCAGGACGCACGGCGCGTTCGCGGCGCCAATCCCTGGAAGGGCTTGGCCCGCGAACGCAACAAAGCGCACTGCCCAACGCCGCCCCATTCTCCGATTTATGCCTTTGAGCACTAAGGCAGATCCGCCTCTGGCGGAAATTACGCGAAAATGATTAAAGAACCGCTCATGTTTGATTAACAGCGTCTTGGCGGCAACTTTCGTGTTCTTAGCGCGTTTCGTAGTTTCATCTTCCCCATTCATCATAACTTTCTGAGTAGTTGCCATGAACCTTGTTTCGCCTAATTGGCCCGATTAATCAGCAGATAGCCGATCAGCTCGGAAGCCATAAACGGAATCCAGACAATCAGATACGGCTGCCACTGGGGATAATTCACCATGGCATCCGCCAGGATGGTGAACAAATAAAAAACAAAGGCCATCAGCAACACCACGGCCACGCCGATCGAAGACTCCCGGCGATGAATCTTCATGCCCAGAGCCGCGCCCAGCAGCACGAAAGCAAAACAGGAAAGCGACAGCGCCAGACGCGTGCTGGCTTCCACCATGAGCTTCATCCGATGCATGATGACATCCTGCGCCTTGAGCTCCGCGAGAAAATTACGCGCCAATAACGAAGGGAACGCATCCTCCAGGAGCATACGATTGAAGCGCAACAGAGCCTCCCCGGAAAGCTTATGTCCCAGCAGAGCCAGCGTGTTGTTATTCAGTTTCACCCCGGCGAAGCGTTCGGGCGTATAAAGATTCGGGCCCGCGATTAACCGGTTCAAGTCCCGGCTTAATGCCGCCGCCAGCTCGGCGCCGGCCGCGGCTGCACCACCCGGAGCCACGCCAAGAGCGTGGCCAGCGCGTTTACCCCGCGCCGCGCGGGATGGCAAGCTCTCGTAGTGATCGAGCCATTCCAGAGTATCATCGGACAAGTGCGCCTGAATAAAATCGGCCGCAGGGCCGGGCGCCTCTGATAGGACCCGCACCCAGGCGTCCAAGTCGAAAATATCTTCGGGACTGACCAGGAAGGAGCCATGCATGGTTTTGAGAATTTCCCGCATGGTTAAATCGGCCGGCTTCTTCCAGATAATGCCCCGCTGCATCAACTCCGCTACATCAATAGTCACGGGATATTCCTCGGCGCTCAGCCGCCGCGTGCGGCTCAAGTCGTCGGGAAACTGCTCATCGGTCTGATCAATCCGCACCTGCTTGAGGACGATCACAATGCGGCTGGGGTTGTCCGGATCGGCCACGAGCGTGCCGGACTTGGCGCGGACGGTCTGTTTGACGCCGGAAGAGCCAAACTCATGGATGACGACGCCGCCGATGCGCGCGCCGTCCTTGCGCGCGATGTAAATCTTGAAGCCGGGAAAATCGTGGATAAAGCGGCCTTCATCCAGGAGCGCCAGGGGCGTTTCCACGCCCAGCTTGCCCAGCACGGTGCGCCGGGCATAATGACTCCGCGGGGCGGCGTCCGCGCTGATATAGACACAAAGAAAACCGAGCAGACCAGCGAGGAAGATTGTCGGCCGCACGACCTGCCAGAGGCTGATGCCCGAAGCTTTCAAGGCCACAAGCTCGCGGTCAATGGCCAGGCGGCTGAAGACCAGATAGGCGGCGGCCAGCACGCTCATGGGAATGGCAAAAATCAGCGAAGCCGGAATTCCGTAAAAGAACACCTGCAGGATCAGCCGCCCCGGCACGCCGCGCGAGAACAGGTCAATGACCTTGAAGATATTGCCCACCGCCATGACAAACAGGAAGACCACCAGCGTAATAACGAAGGTCAGCAGGAATTGGCGGGTAATATAAAGCGTCAGGATACGCATGAGCACTCAATACCGGTAGTGCTCGGACTTATACGGGCCGCGGCGGTCAACGCCCAGATAGGCCGCCTGCGAGCGCGTGAGAGTATCCAGCCGGATGCCCAGTTTGGCGAGGTGCAAGCGGGCCACCTGCTCATCCAGAAGCTTGGGCAGGACATAGACGCCGATGGGATATTTTTCGGGATGGGTATAGAGTTCGATCTGGGCCAGCACCTGGTTGGTAAAACTATTCGACATCACGAAACTGGGATGTCCCGTGGCGCAACCCAGGTTGACCAGCCGACCCTCCGCCAGCAAGATGATGCTGCGGGCGCTGGGGAACGTAATTTTATCCACCTGCGGTTTGATGGGCATCCAGCGGTAGCGGCGCAGCTTTTCTACTTCGATTTCCGAATCGAAATGCCCGATATTGCAGACAATGGCCATGTGTTTCATCCGGCGCATGTGCTTCTCGGTGATAACGCCGCAACAGCCGGTCGCGGTAACGAACAAATCACCGATGGCACAGGCCTGGTTCATGGTCATAACTTCATAGCCTTCCATGGCCGCCTGCAGCGCGCAAATGGGATCTATCTCGGTCACAATAACCCGCGCACCCTGGCCGCGCAGCGACTGGCAACAACCTTTACCCACATCGCCATAGCCGGCCACCACCGCAATTTTACCGGAGAGCATGACGTCCGTGGCGCGCATGATCCCATCCACCACCGAGTGACGGCAACCGTAAAGATTGTCGAACTTGGACTTGGTCACCGAATCGTTGACGTTAAAGGCGGGAAACAGCAACCGCTTCTGCTCCTTCATCTGATACAATCGCCGCACCCCGGTAGTGGTTTCCTCGGAGACCCCCTTGATTCCCGGTACAATGCGGTGAAAGCGTTTTCGATCGCGCCGCAGGGATTTTCTTAACTGCGCCAATAGGGCCCGCTCGTCGGCGCTGTGCGCCTTTTTCTGCAGCAGCCCGGGATTTTCTTCGGCTTGGAAGCCCAGGTGCACAAAAAGCGTGGCATCGCCGCCATCGTCCAGAATGGTGGTTGGTCCCTGTCCCCGCCCCCAGTCCAAGGTGCGGTCCAGATAATCCCAGTATTCTTCCAGGGATTCGCCTTTATAGGCAAAGACGTTCGTGCCGCGCGCCGCCACGGCCGCGGCCGCATGGTCTTGGGTCGAAAAGATATTGCAGCTTGCCCAGCGCACCCGCGCGCCCAGGCACTCGAGCGTCTCGATGAGCACGGCGGTCTGAATGGTCATATGCAAGGAGCCGGTAATGCGCGCGCCCTTAAGCGGCTTTCTTTTCCCGTACTGCCGCCGCAGGGCCATCAGCCCCGGCATTTCCACTTCGGCGCACTCAATTTCCTTGCGGCCCCAGTCGGCCAGCTTCAAGTCGGCCACGCTGAATTGTTCGGTTCGTTTAGTCATGGCTTTACATTGTTAATATCCCGGCTCGGCTGGCCGGCTTCGCCCAGAAGCTGCGCCGTACCAGGGAGACCTCGCCCTTATACCTGAGAACAGAATGTTTGGAGGGCGGACCTCCGTGTCCGCCGCAAACGGAAGGCCACGGCGCGGACTGAGCCGCGCCCTCCAGTTCCTTTTCATAATCTTTTCGATAGGGCAAACCGTCCTCAGAACGTGTGAAAAAAATGCGGACGACGTGAAAGACGACCCTCCATAATGGAGGGTCGCGGTCCACCCCAACCGTCTGGATTCAATTTTTTCACAGCTTTTCAGCAGTTCAAATGGCGTTACGCAGCGCTTCAACGCAATCGGTTTTTTCCCAGGTGAAGGTTGCCAGATCCCTGGTGCGCCCAAAGTGGCCGTAGACGGCGGTGGGCTGGTAAATCGGCCGCAACAGGTTCAGGCGCGTAATAATCTCTGCCGGTTTAAGCCCAAAGACTTTGGTCACCGCTCGCTCGATTTTTTCGTCAGGGAAAAGGCCGGTGCCGAAAGTCTGGACCAGCACCGAGACCGGCTGGGGAAACCCGATGGCGTAGGCAACTTGCAGTTCGCAGCGCCGGGCCAGCTTGGCCGCCACGATATTCTTGGCAATGTAGCGCGCCATGTAGGCGGCGCTGCGGTCAACCTTGGAGGGGTCCTTGCCGGAGAACGCGCCGCCACCGTGCCGGCCCATGCCGCCGTAGGTGTCGGCAATGATCTTGCGGCCGGTCAGGCCGGTGTCGCCCTGCGGACCGCCGACAACAAAACGGCCGGTCGGGTTGATCAGATAACGGGTTTGGCGCGTAAGATACTTGGCCGGTATTTCCTTGCGGACAATTTCTTCAATGATCGCCTCGCGCAGTGTGCGGTAGGAGACATCCGGCGTATGCTGGGCGGCGACGACTACCGTATCAACCTGGATGGGCCGATCCTGCTCATACAGCACCGTGACCTGTGATTTGCCGTCCGGCCGCAAGAACTTCAAGGTCCCTTTGTGCCGGGCCTGGGCCAGAGCGCGCGTCAGGCGGTGGGCGAACATGATCGGCATGGGCATCAGTTCCGGCGTTTCATCGCAGGCGTAGCCGAACATCATGCCCTGATCGCCGGCGCCCTGTTCCTTGAACAGTCCTTGCCCCGCGGTTACGCCCTGAGAGATATCGGGCGACTGGCGGTCCAGGGACACCAGCACGGCGCAGGAATTGGCGTCGCAACCCATGGCGGCATCCACGTAGCCGATCCGGCGGATCGTGGCGCGCACGACATCGGCGTAATTGACCGTGGCCTTGCTGGTAATCTCGCCGGCAATTATGGCCATGCCCGTGGCGACCATGGTCTCGCAGGCTACCCGCGCGCGGCGGTCCTGCGCCAGGTTGGCGTCCAGGACCGCGTCGGAAATGGCATCGGCAATTTTATCCGGATGTCCTTCGGTCACCGATTCCGAGGTGAACAAGTGTCTTCTGGTAGAGCTCATATTATTTTCCCGTTTGTTTTTCCGGACGGTCGGCCGCCGGCTTTGTGAAAAAGCGCACGGGCGCGGATTATGCCGGAGTTATTCGACCAGTTCAAGGATTTCCGGCGCTATTTTTTTAGTCAGCTCGCGGAAGCGTTCGTGCGCTTCCACGGCGGAAGGCGAGTTCAGCGCCAGCTCGGCAATCTCGCGGGCTTCCGAAAGACTCACCCGCCGGATGGCGTCCTTGACCAGCGGCAGGCTGGAGCAACTGACGCTCAACTCGTCAACCCCCAGCCCCAGCAGGAGCGGCGTCATGAGCGGGTCGCTGGCCATGCCCCCGCAGACGCCGGTCCAGATGCCGACGCGGTGGCCGGCATCAATGGCGTTTTTAATCAGGCGCAAGACCGCCGGGTGGGCCGGCTCATAGAGATAGGCCACGCGCTCATTGCCCCGGTCAATGGCCAGGGTGTACTGGATGAGATCATTGGTGCCCAGGCTGAAAAACTTAACATAAGGCGCCAGCAGGTCGGCGCCAATCGCGGCGGCCGGCGTTTCAATCATGGCGCCGACCTCGATGTGCGGATTGAAAGGATGCCCTTTTTCCAACAGTTCCTTCTTGGCCTGATCCAGGATCACGTTGGCGCGCACCAGTTCATCCAGATTGCTGATCATGGGATACATGAGTTTGACGTTGCCCACGACGCTGGCGCGCAGGATGGCGCGCAGTTGCGTGCGGAACAGGTCCGGCTGGGCCAGGCAGAAACGGATAGCCCGCCAGCCCATGGAGGGATTGGACTCCTGCTGGGAGGCGTCCAAGCCGGCCAGAAACTTGTCGCCGCCCAGATCCAACGTGCGAATGATGACCGGCGCGGGCGCCATGCGCTTAGCCACGCTGCGGTAAGCTTCGTACTGCTCGTTTTCGGTGGGCAGTTCCTTGCGCGCCATGTAAAAATATTCGGTCCGGAACAGACCAATTCCTTCGGCCCCACCGGAGAGCGCCGCCTCCACGTCCTGCGGCAACTCGATATTGGCGGCAAGCACCAGGCGATAGCCGTCCACGGTTTCGGCCGGCAAATCCCTGAGCCGGGTAAGCTCCCGCTCAATATCGTGCTTGGTCTTAACCTGGCGCTGCGCCTGGGCCCGGCGCTCCGCCGAAGGCCGCAGGATTACCAGGCCCTTGGCGCCGTCAACGAGCAACTCGTCGCCGGCGCGCACCTGCGGACTCATATTGTGCAGACCAACCACGGTAGGGATGCCCAGCTTGGCCGCCACCACGGCGGTGTGGGCGGTCGGGCTGCCCAGGTCCAGGGCGATGCCCGCGACCAAGGCCTTATTGATGACAACCGTCTCGGAAGGCGCCAAATCATGCGCCACAATAATGGCGCCCCGCTCGGTGATTTCGGCCAAGGTAGGCTGTTTACCCGCCAGATTATGCAGGATGCGGCGGGCAACATCCTGGACGTCGTTGGCGCGTTCGCGCACGTATTCGTCCTTGACGTTCTCCAGCGATTGAATGAAACCCTGGGCCACATCGCGCAGCACCAGCTCCACATTCTTGTGGCGCCCTTCAATCCCCGCGAACACGCTCTTGATAAAAGGCCCGTCATCCAGGAACAATAAGTGGGCGTCAAAGATAGTGGCCACGGACGGATCACAGTCCTTCTGGATGGCGCGGATCTGGCGGCGGGTGGCAATGAGCGCGGCTTCGAAGCGCGCAATCTCACGGGAGATTTCCGCGCGGGCGATGTCCCGTTCGACGACTTGATCGTCGGGGGGCTCGCGCAGGAAGGCGCGTCCCAGGGCAATGCCGGAGGAGACGCCAATCCCGCGAAAAATCACCTCGCCGGCGGCGGTGGCTTCGGTTGCTCCTTTGGGCATGAGGCGGCTCAAGCTCCTATTCCTCGTAAAACTTGTTCTGGAAGAGGCGTTCGATTTCATCCAAGGCCTGCTGGGCATCGGCGCCCTCGGCCACGATCCTGACTTTTGCGCCGCAACTGGCTTCCATGGTCATTAACCCCATAATGCTTTTGCCGGAGACCTTGACCGCTCCCTTTTCCACGGTCACCTCCGCCTGGAACTTGGAGGCCGTTTTAACCAGCAGGGCGGCCGGCCGGGCATGGATGCCGTAGCGGTTTTGAATCACATATTCGCGCGCCAGGCGCGCGCTGCTTTCATCGGCGGAACCGTGCGCGGCGGGACTCACGGCGTTGAACTCCTTTTGGCCAGGACCTTTATTAATTTTTCGTCCAGCTCCTTGGCGGCGTCATGGCCCAGGCGCTTTAATTTTTCATTCATGCTGGCCACCTCAACCAGATGGGCCAATTCCCGCCCGGGCGCCACGGGGATGGTGACATGCGGCAAGGTTACGCCCAGCACGTTGCGCGTTCGCGGAACCATGCCCAGGCCCTGGTCGGCCACGCGGCGCACCTTGCGCAAAGTGACAATCAGGTCAAGATTTTTTTCCTCGCGCACCGAAGCCACGCCGAACAGGCTGGGCACATGAATGATACCCAGCCCGCGCAGTTCCATGTGGTAACGGGTCAATGGCGAAGACGAGCCGATAATCGTCCGGTCATCATGCCGCCGCAGAATGGTAAAGTCATCGGCCACGAGACTATAGCCCCGTATCACCAGGGCCATGGCGGTCTCGCTTTTGCCAATGCCCGGCGGCCCTTCGATCAGGACGCCGATACCCATGATATCCACCATCGTGCCGTGGACGTTAACGGTGGGGGCAAACAGGTTTTCCATGATGACGGTCGCCGTGTTAATGAACGCGCCCGTGATCATCGGCGTGCGCAAGACTGGCACACGGTAAATGCGGGACAAACGCAACGTTTCCGGGCAGGGTAGGCGGTTGCGGCAGATCACCAGGCAGGGAATATGGTGCTTGAACAGCCCGCGCAAGGCGGCCTTCCGGCGCGCCGGCGGGAGCGAAGCCAAATAATCATGTTCGGCCATGCCAATCACCTGCACGCGCTTATAAGCGAAATGCTGGAAAAATCCGGCTAAGGCCAGGCCGGGACGGTGAATGGCCGGCTCGCGAATAATCCTGGTTAAGCCCCGGTCGCCGCCCGCAAGTTCCAGCGCCGTTTTATTGCCGGCTGCCTTGAAAAAATCATTTACGGTAACCGCCATGCCGCCATTGCTCCTCTCAATGAAGTGTTGCTCAAAAAGACGAGATTCTTCGCCCCGATGCGCTTCGCGATCGGAACTCTGAATGACAATCCGTTTGTTTTTTTTACCGTTTTGAAGTTGTCATGCTGAGCGCAGCGAAGCATCTCCTTTTGGGCTCCCCACCCCTCAAGACCTATCTCAAGTTGAGCCGGTCAGTTGCTGCTCAAAATCAGTCAGCTTAAGACGATGTTTACCGCTCTTGTGGTCCACAACCTTATCCTGCCAGCGCCGCAATTGACGATTCACCTTGTCAATCACGCGGTCAAGGGAAGCATACATATCGTCCGATTCCTCGCGGGCCTCGACGCGCAGGTGATGGCGGCCTTGCACGATGACCTCAACTATCTGCCGGAATTTCTGGATATCCATGATGAGGTGGGCGTATTCCACCCGCGGATAGGCGGCCAGCACGGTCGTCAGCTTGGCCTGGGCATGGGTTTTCAGGGTATCTGAAATATCCGCGTGGCGGCTGGTTATGTTAATTGTCATGGCCAATTAGGTCCTTTCTGAAATGTGTTAAATTCGTGTTGAACATTTTTCCTGTTGGGCGGTTTGGTCGCTCCGCGGTAGGGACGGCTCCCCGCCACAGGGCGGGGCAACCTGCCCGCAATGCTGCGCATAGCGCTGCAGGCGGGGCGCCGAGTTTCCCGCCAGAGGCGGGTCTGCCTCAGGCATGATCCACCATAGGCGGATCCGCATAAGGCGGAATCCCGCCTCGGCGGGACCGTCCGCCTTCGCGACGCGGCAAAGCGCCGCTACGGCGCGACGACGGTCCGCGGCGCTCTCGGCGAGAGCGCCCTACCAAAATTTGAAATATGTTTGAATAGTTTTTCCCGGTTGTTCGGATTTAGCAGTTGCCGCCCTTACATGCTGAAGCGCGCGCCAAGATACAACTCCCGGCTGAGCTTGTCGTCAATCAGAAACTGGCTGGTCCCCTCGCGCAGGACTTTGCCGTCGCAAATCAGATAGGCACGATCCACGATGGTGAGCGTCTCGCGCACGTTGTGGTCGGTTATCAGAATGCCCAGGCCGCGCTGCTTCAGGTCGCGGATAATTCCCTGGACGTCGTCCACCGCCAGGGGGTCAACGCCGCTGAAAGGCTCGTCCAGCAAAAGCGCCTTGGGACTGGTAACCATGGCCCGCGTTATTTCCAGGCGCCGCCGCTCGCCGCCGCTCAAAGTATAAGCTTTCTGCCGGGCCAGGCGCGTCAACCCCAACTGGTTCAACAAGGCGCTTAAGCGCTCAAGGCGCTCAGCGGGCGTGAGCGGCAGCATTTCCAGAATAGCCAGCACGTTCTGCGCCACCGTCAGTTTGCGGAAAACGGAAGGCTCCTGGGAAAGATAACCCAGCCCGCGCCGCGCTCTCCTGTGCATCGGCAGATGAGTTATATCCTGCCCATCGAGCATAACCCGTCCGCCGTTGGGAGCCACCAGACCAACAATCATGTAAAAGGTAGTGGTCTTGCCCGCCCCATTGGGTCCTAAAAGGCCGACAACCTCGCCGGCGCCGACCCGGATGCTGACCCCGTCAACGGCGTTCCGGCCATGATAGGTTTTCACCAGGTTATGGGTTGTAATCAGTGGTTCCATGACGCCAAACTCACCCTTCTTCGCCACAAAGCCCTGCGGCTTGCCACAGGAAGGATCCTCCGTCGCCGAAGCGGCTATGGAGGACAAGATGATCTCCGTGGCTTCGCAGGGTTTCGCAATAATACCCCGCGCCTTGGCGCGGGCAGCTTCACTTTCTTGTCGGCCAGTAAAGGTCCTCTTCCGAGGCAATTATCAAGCGGGCGTTCGGTTCACACAGGATCCGGCCGCTATTGCGCCAGAGCGTAACGGTCTGGCCGGTCAGCGTATCTTTGTCCCGCTCGACCCGCGGATTGCCCGTTAGCTGCAGCTTGCCCTCCTGCAGGTCGTAGCTGGCTTTAGCGCCCGTAGCCATCAAATCATTGCGGTAAATTACGACATCGCCTTCGGCTTCAAGCCGCTCCATCTTGTTGTCTTCGCCGAAGAACACCTTCAAGCGCTTGGCCAGAATCCTGGTGGTGCGCTCGGTGAGCACCACATTGTCCTCGAACACCGCCTGATACGGCTGCTGCTCAAAGACCAAGCGCGTGGAAGTAACCACGATGCTGTCGGCCTCCGCGCTGGTCGGCACGCTGAAAGCCTCCGCGGCGGCCATGAGGCCGCCGGCCAACAGCGCGCGCGCCAGGGTGTCCCACCGCCGCCTGGTGCTCATGACCCTCCTCCCCCGGGCGCCTTCCCGCCGGTAGAGCGCAGAACCAGCCGGACATCCTGGAAAATCTCCAGGCGTCCGGCTTGGGCATCGTAGGTAAAACCTTGGCCGCTCAACTTGATTCCCGGGCGCTCCATGAAAACCGCGGCCTTCGATGTTGCCAGGCGTTTCACCCGGTCGAACAGGCACTGCGGCGTGGTAACCTGCATCAGAACCTTGCCCTGCTCGTAAAAGGTCATTTTCAAATTCCGGATTTGAATAAGTCCATCGGGCTGCACCTGGGCTTCGTCGCCCGTAATCTCGTATTTTAATTGGCCTTTTTCATCGTATTCGGGAAAGCGGAATCCTTTCAAGACCTGCGCGTCGGATACGGCCGCCAGAATAAGAAGCACGCTCACAGCAAACTTGCTCAGTATCGGCCGCGCCTTCATCGAAAGCCCATTTCCCGTTTAAATTATGCGGCAAAGCCGCAACTTTGACTAAATGATTAGCCACAAAAAAGCACAAGATTCACAAATATGATTAATTACAGTCCGGCGTCTGTCATCCGGCGTCTGTCATCCGGCGTCCGGCGTCTGTCATTCAGCCTTCCTATTCCCGTACCAGCTTGTCAATTCTCCTCAGGAGACACCATAAACTTTTCAACTGCCTTAAAGGCATCTGGGTATCCCGGTCGCACAGGGCCTTAGCCGGATTAAGATGCGTCTCGATGAAGACCGCGTCGCACCCCGCAGCCACTGCGCTGCGCGCCAGGGCGCCGGACAGCGCGCCATCGCCCCCGCTGCTCGCGCCCGCGGCGCCGGGCAATTGGACGCTGTGGCTGGCATCAAAGACCACCGGATAGCCAAAGGCGCGCATGAGCGCCAGGCTGCGCATATCGGCCACGAGATTGTTGTAGCCGAAACTGACGCCGCGCTCCGTCAGAATAATCTGGCGGTTGCCCGTGCTTTCCAGCTTGGCCAGAATGTTGCCGACATCGCCGGGCGCCAGGAACTGGCCCTTCTTGATGTTAACCGGTTTGCCGCTGTGGCCCAAGGCCAGGATCAAATCGGTTTGCCGGCAGAGGAAGGCCGGGCACTGGAGGATATCGGCCACACCGGCGGCCAGCGGCACCTCGGCCTCATGATGCACGTCGGTCATGACCGGCACACTGCAAGCGGCCTTAACCTCCGAAAGGATCTCCAAACCGCGCGCCAGGCCGGGCCCGCGAAACGAGTTGAGCGCGGAACGGTTGGCCTTATCATACGAGGCTTTGAAAATGAAGGGAATGCGCTCAGCCTGCGCCAGGCGCGCCAGGCGCTTGGCCAGCGCCAGGCACTGTTTGCGGCTTTCGATGACACAAGGGCCCGCAATCAGCGCCAGCGGATTATCTCCGCCGATTTTAACGTTGCCGACCTTGACCGTCCTAGTTTTTGTCACTTGGATTGTTCTTCCGCAACTTTTATACATGGCGACAATAATGTTACAGCATTGTATGGTAGGGCGCTTTCGCCGAAAGCGCCGCGGACCGTCGTCGCGCCGTAACGGCGCTTTGCCGCGTCGCGAAGGCGGACGGCTCGGCGAGCCGTCCCTACCAAGAGATTATGCTGTATTATTTAAGTCGCTATATATCGGCTTGGCCGCTTCAGGTTAATCCCGCTTCGCGCAGCGCGGCCTCGACTTTGCCCACGTCTTCCGGCGTGTCCACGCCCAAGCTCGTCTGCGCGACTGTTTCGACCTTGATGCGCCCTCCCAGGTATAAGGCGCGCAACTGTTCCAGACACTCCGCCCGTTCCAGCAGACAGCTCTCCGCGGCCGCCAGCGTGGCCAGGAAAGCGGCCCGATAGGCATAAATGCCAATATGCCGCCAGTAGATGGTTTCCGCCACCTGAAAATCTCGCTCCCGAATGTAAGGGATCGGCGCGCGCGAAAAATAAAGCGCCCGACCGTCCGCCGCCACGACAACCTTGCAAATCGAGGACTGCCGGGCCTCATCCGCCCCGAGTGGCGCGGCGGCCGTGGCCATATCCCATTCAGACCCGGCAAGCATAACCGCAACCAGCCGGTCAATCAAGTTCGGATCAATGAGCGGCTCATCGCCTTGAACATTAACCACCACTTCGGCCTGGCAACCGCGCACCGCTTCGGCCACGCGGTCGGTGCCGCTAAGGTGACCGCGGCGCGTCATCACCACGCGCGCACCCAGGGCCGTAACCGCCTTTTGAATGCGCTCATCGTCGGTTGCCACCAGCAGGTCATCCAGACGTTTAGCCTGCCGGCAGCGCTCGAGCACTCTTTGAATCAAGGGCTTGCCCGCAATCAGCGCCAGGCTCTTCCCCGGAAACCGGGTGGAACCCCATCGCGCTGGAATGACCGCCACAGCCCGCATGATTAAAAAATTCCGTGATTAGCTAACCCAGGAAAATCGTAACGGTTCCTTGACGTTCACAAGCGCGCGGGCAGGACCTCTATAACACGTGAACCGCTCTCGATTTGCTGAATGATATCGGCCATTACCGGCTCAAGCCAACCGAAAAGCACACGGTTCGTGCAGTTGCCGATTCGGATCCAGACAACCTGCGGACCGGCATTGCTACGCAGAATCCGTTCCACGAAATCCTCGTCCTTGGTAACCACCACCATCCGCCTTGTTGAGCAAAGGCCAAAATCCTTGCGTCGTCGGTATCGCGCAATTCGACTTCACGGACAGCCTTGGCCTCCTGCCCGCGTGATTCGATAAACCGCGCCAAACTTGGCGGCAGTTGAGCGTCAATGAGGAATCTCATATCAAGCAGTCACGAGAACAGGGTGGTCGAAATAGGCGGCGGCATACGCGATGCATGCTCGGATGTCTTCCGCCTCTAAGTCCGGAAAACTCTCAAGAATCTCGGCTTCCGTGGCGCCGTCAGCCAGCATGTCCAGCACGTCTTTGACCCGGATGCGCATTCCGCGAATGCAGGGTCGTCCTCCGCACTGCTCCGGGTTCACCGTAATACGGTTGAGGTGCTTCATTTTGGTCGTCTCCTTTGCCATATATCATACAGACCACTGCGTTCTCGAACAAGAAATCTAATAAATTACCCACTACCTTTCTTCTTCCCTAATTCGTTGAAATCGCCTGCAGTCCTGATCGTGCCGCAGAGCAGGTCCCCTTCGGCACATGCTTCGCTACACTCAACCGCGTGTTGTACACTCACTGTGGGACTCTGTGGTCAATTCCATACTCTGCCCGTTCTTCCCGCACCTGAATTGGTTTCGTCAGGGCGTTCACTGCCAGCCGGTAGTGTGGCGCGGAATGCTACGGAGATCAAGCGAGGACCTGGGCCTGGCGGAAAGCTTGGAAGGTCTTGAAAATGGGGCGCGTAAAACCGGCGGCAAATTGTTTTCCGGCAAATCCATACTCCCAAACGCTATCAACCTCGTACCCGCCCTCTTTCAGCATGGATTCAACCGGCAGGTAAAGCCCCTGCCCATTGCTGTAGCCCAGCGGGATCGTGGCAGCCCGGAATGATTTTTCAATCGCCCAGCCCCAGGCGGCCACCGCTTCGCCTTCCAAGGCCAGCAATTGCAGATTATCAGCCAGGCGGATACCCTGTACCAGAATGGGCGCCGCCTTCGCTAACCGGCCTTTCCGGCGCAGGAGCTTAAGTTGATGCTCGGCCCAGAACCGGCGCAAATCGAAGGTGTCCTTCTTGCAGATGGCATTTAATTTTGCTGCCGTTGGAATGCCGGTCAACGGCAAGGCAACTTCCGCCAGGATTGAGCGCACCTTGGGCTTAGGTAAAGGCTTTAACCGCGGCAATGCTCCCAGAACCGCCTCGGCCACTATGGCGCCCGCCCGGGCGACATCTTGCCAAGTTCCATACTGGAAAGTCGGCCGGCCCGCGGCATTAGCCGGACCATTGGTAATGACGCAGGCCTTGGTGTCACCGCCGCAACCTTGCAGAAAAACCGAAACCGCACGGCCGAGCTTGCGGTCAATGAGCTTGCGGGCAACCCCCGGATAATCGGCCGAAATCTCGAACCCGTTAGCCGTCGAGGGATGACAGGCCACGGTAAAGATCACGGCCAACGGCTTGCCCGTGGCGCGGTCGTAGAAACCGATCACCGGCAAGGTCTTGTAGACCGGGATCTCCGGCGCCGGCAACCATTCGGCTTTGCCCTGCTTATTGATGTAGCGGCGGCTTACCGGCAGGTCGGAGCGCGTCAATCCAAACCGGCACTCGGCCGTCCGGGCTCTGGTCCGGGCCTGGCGCGCGGCTTGAACCGTAGCGGCAACAATGTCGGCGATGTAATCCGGATCCTTAATCGGCAGATAACCGCCATAACCCCAGTCACCCGTTACCGGACCAAGATGGGTATGCGAGCTATTGATCAGGATTTGGCGGGCGGTCAGATCAAGGGCGCTGCCTACGGCGCCCTTGATCCGGTCGGCCTCCGCCCGGCCAAAAAAACAGACGTCATAGGATAGAATCAGAGCGGCTTCCCGGCTGTCGGCAACATACACTGCCCGAACTTCAATGGGATCGTGAATGCCCGTGCAGCCATGATCACGATCGCGCGTGCCGAAACCGAACTGATGCGTTCTCAGCGGCGGGGTGATGTCGGCAATACCCAGCCCGACCAGCCAGGCCGATGATGACAAACGCTCAGGGCGCCAATTACGCATATTCTTTGTAGAACTCATGAAATCCCGGAAAGCATACTACCGCCTCGGCCCACCACAAGAAAAAACTGCAAAGATTGTATGGCCTCAGTCTCGTGGGGGTAACAGGTAGAGCGCGTTCGTCCAGCCTTCGTAGCCAGTAGGCTTACTACGGCGGAGTAGGCCCGAACGCGCCTGCCTGCGCCGAAGCGGCTTCGGCAGGCAGGCCGCGGACGGCTCGGCCTGCCTGTGCGGGTACGCACGCAGACAGGCGAGCCGTCCCTTCCACCCTGGCGGACTCGTGCTTCGTAGCGACTCTTCTACGCCCTGCGTAGCGGCTTCGCAGAGCAGGGAGGTTTACTTCGCAGAGTAGCATCCGCCTGCCGGCGGAACCTTCACGCAACCACCTCATAAGTGACCCATTACCAAGATTTGCTCTTGCATCACCACGCTGTTTTCGTCATGGTAGCCACGGTTATGGCAATCATAATAGGAGGTATCCCATGAACCGGCCGTCAGCTTTGTTTAAAATCTTGCGCGGATTGATCGTCGCGGTCACTACGCCGTTTAACAAGGATTTATCGCTCGATTTGGGCGGCATGCGCGCGTTAGTGGATTTTTACTGCCAAGAGCGGGTCGGGCCGCTGATCATTGGCGGGAGCACGGGCGAGTTCCACGCCTTGACCATCGCGGAACGCCAGCGCATCGTTGAAGTGGCCGTGGAACAGGCGCGGGGACGTTTACCGATCATCGCCGGCTGCGCCCACAGCGGCACGCAGATCGCGCTGGATCTGGTTCGTCACGCGGCGCGCGCCGGCGCCGTTGGTGCAATGGTCACGCCGCCCTACTACGGCTTTGCCGGATTGGAAGGACTGCGCCGCCACTATCAAATCATCAACGACGGGTGTGGTTTGGGCGTATTAGTGTATTTCAGCACACCGGTCGTGCCGATGGTGCAGGACATTATCGCCAACCCGGCTCTGTTCGAGACGTTGGCCCGGATTCCCAATATCGTCGGGCTCAAGGATTCAACCGGCAATTACGGCTTTTATCGGGACATGAGCCTGCGATTCAAGAACCGGGTGGCCGTCATCGGCAGCGGCGGAATGGGGTGCTATCTCTGGGGCGTGGACTTCGGGTCGCCCGGCGTGCTCACCGGCCTGGGCAATATCTGGCCGCGCGAGGAGATGAACTTCATGGACGCCTTGCGGCGCGGGCGGCGCGCTCAAGCGTTGCGCTTTGTGATCGAAAAGGACCGCCCTTATCTCGATGCCTGGCGGGCGGTGGGCGGCCGCTTCTATTTCGCCATGGTCAAAGCCCTGCTTGACATGGTCGGCCTGCCCGGCGGCCCCATGCGCCCGCCGCTGCTCGACTGGCCGAAAGAGAAAAAACCGATGCTGCGCGCCGCGATGGAGCGGATCGGTTTGCTTGCGCCCCGGCGCCGCCGGCCAAAGCGCGGTCGGGCGCGGTAGCGCGGATGCCGTTCATCCGCGGCCGACCTGCACGGACCGGAATTGCTTGCGGATATCTTCCAAGATAAGCCCAAGGAGTTCCTGGCGAAAGATAGCGCCTTTTTCCTGGCTGATTCGTGATGGCCGCCCCATGGAACCGGATGGATAGGTCTGGCGCATTGTTTTGCCTTGGGGATACCGCTCGGCCGGGACGGGACAATCGGTGGGATTCGGACCGACCAGCTCAGGCCGGATGGCAGCGATCAGCGACCCTTCCGCTTCATCGGCATGGATCATCGCGGGCAACCCGGCCGACTGCAGCGCCCGGCGCCAGATTTCCACCCAATGATCGCGGACCCATGCGGTGTAGCCCGCGGTGAATATCCGAGTTGGTTGGGAGGCCATTGGGGTCAGGTCTATACGAACATACATTTCAGAACCTCCCCGACGGACTGCTGGCGCAAGGGCTCTTTCGAGAGGCGGGCCGAAAAGCGGCGGACGGCCTGGCCGACCGCATGATAACTGCTCATACCAGCCTGTTCGGCAAGCGCCCTCAG
>JACPGM010000060.1 GCA_016188985.1 Lentisphaerota bacterium
ATGAACCTGATGGCCCTCAGCATGACCGGCACGGCGGTTGCGCCGTTGTTGACGGGTTTGGTCCTGAACTCGGCGTGGGGCGCGTGGTCAGTTAACCTTGGCCCCCTGACTTTCGGCATTTACCAGGCGCTCTTTCTGGCAGCCGGGCTGGGCTTGCTCCTGGCCATGAGCTTACTGCCCTTCATTCAGAATGCGCGCGTTCTGCCCCAGGCGGCCGAGGTGCTCTGAGGAACTGCTCCACGGGGAACTTCACGCTTGACGGACGCGGCGGAAAATTTCATATTGATTTTCTCAAGGCGGCATTCAAAACCTTTTTTTCATTACCGGGCACAAGTTCAATAGAACCAGTTATGTGGTGGCAGCGCACAAGCAGAGAGCGACGCTCTCGATGGATGCAACTGGTCCGAGCCGGCCGGCCGCAATCCATATTGCGTTTCAGCGCCCGCGAACGCGCCGGCCGTAACACCTGGGCACGCCGGCTCAAGCCCGCGGCAATTGCCCTCATCGGCCTGGTCGTGGGCACGGCGTTGATCTGGGAGGGCGCCCAATCGCTTGGGTGGCTGCTCTTCCGGCAAAACGAGCTCTTCCGCATCCGGGACATCAAGATTGAATGTAAAGGCGACATCATCACGAGCAAGCATATTATGGACTATGCCGGCTTGTCTGAGATGAAACACCTCTTTGCCGCGAATATCACCGAAATGCGGGATCAGTTGCTGATGAAAGTGCCGCGGCTTAAATCCGTGGAAATCACGCGGCGCCTGCCTGGTCAGTTGCTGATCCGCATCCGCGAGCGCGTGGCCATGGCCAACCTGGAGGTGAATAACTATTTTCTGACGCTCGACCGCGATGGCTATGTGCTGGGGCCCTCTTCCGGCTCCAAAACCATGCCGATCCTTGCGGGCTATACTTTGCCGGGGATTCGGCCGGGGGTGCAATTGAGCGCCGCCGGCATCCGCAATGCCCTGGAGGTCATCGAGGTTTGCCAGACCACGCCGGTTGGCCAGCGGGTCCGCATCGCCTCCATTGACGTGCGCAATGCGCAAGCCTTGGAGCTGCACCTGGCCAAGGGCGAGCGGGTCCGGCTGGCTTGGAACCACATGGGCGAGCCATCGGCGCTTTCCCGCGAACACCTGGAGCAGAAACTCTCACGCCTGGCCGAAAGCCTGAAATCGGCCGCCACGCGCAGCAAGCGCATCGCCTGGATTGATATGACCCCGGACAATAATTTTCCGGCCCAGGAGTACTAGTGTAGTGTCCCGGAATTTCTTTAGATTAGTTGCGATGCTGTCATTCCCGCGGAAGCGGGAATCCAGACTAGAAAACTGGATTCCGGGTCAAGCCCGGAATGACAATCAACGTAAAGTTGTTTATGGGACACTACACTAGTACCTGCTTGCCGTTGTAGCGGAAATGATCATGAAAGGATTGTAGTCGTGCTCTCCGATCCGATTGTAGCCGTGGAAATAGGAACTTCGAAAGTCTGCGCCCTGGTCGGCGAAGCGCGCGAAGGCGGGCAAATCATGGTCATCGGCAAAGGGCATTGCCCATCCTCCGGCGTTCGGAAGAGCCTGATCCTGGACCTCGAAAAAGCCAGCGCCTGCGTGCGCGATGCCATCCAGAGCGCCGAACAGAGCGGCCAAGTCGAAATAGGCAAAGTGTTTCTGGTCGTTTCGGGTGAGCATATCCGCAGTATGACCAGCCAGGGCAGCTCGCCGATAGCGGACCCGCGCTCGGGTGTAACCCGGGACGATATGGAGGCGGCCATGGATATCGCCCGGGCCGTTAATCTGCCGCATGACCGCGAGTTAGTTCACTCCATTCCACGCCAATATACGGTGGATGACCAGTTGGCGGTGAACAACCCGGAAGGCATGCCCGGCGCCAAGCTCTCGCTGGATATGCTGATCGTGCACGGCGCGCGCACGATGCTGAACAACGCCATCCAGGCCGCGCATAACATCGGCCTGGATGTCCTGGATGTAGCCTTCAGCGGCCTGTGCGCGGCTATGGCCACGCTTACCCCCGAACAGAAGGAACGCGGCGTGGCGCTGCTGGACCTGGGCGCCGGCACGACGAGTTATCTGGTCTATGCCGATGGCGCCATAGCTCTGGCCGGGGCCTTGGCGGTGGGTGGCGATCATATTACCAACGATATTTCCATTGCGTTTTGCATTTCGCTGAAGCGCGCGGAATCTCTTAAACAGGAAGCCGGATCGGTCGTTCCCGATTCCGGCCTGCATTTTCAGCAACTTTCGATTCCGGCTGAGGTTGGTTTTCCGGCCTGTTCGGTGGCCGCTTCCGATTTGAGCGCCGTTATCCAGGCGCGCGCCGCGGAAACGCTGGAACTAATTGCGGAACTTTTCAAGAAGCACTCCCTCACACCGCAACTGGGCGCCGGAGTGGTTCTGACTGGCGGCGGGGTCCACTTGAAAGGCATCGTGGCGCTGGCGGCGCAGCTATTTGATTTGCCCTGTGCTATCGGTTTGCCCGTGAATTACAGCGGGATGGCGCTGGCCGATGAAGGCGCTGATTATGCCGCGCCGCTGGGCATGTTGCGCTATGCGGCGCGCTCGGGCGCCTATCGGCAGGCGGAACGAATCAGCCTGGGCAGCTTGTTCGGCCGGTTTTTAGGCCGCTCATGAATATACCCCGCAAAGTTTATCCGGCGTTACGTTCCGGCACAACGCCGCGGAGCAGCGCATTGGCGGCTCCTGCAGGGACGGTTTTCACGCCGTCCGGCCGGGGTGTAACCCGGAACTCCACCGCCGGAGAGCCGCCGGCGTCGGCGACCTTGCCGCGTTCGCTGATTGTGGGACTGGGCAATGGCGGTTGCCAAACCGTGAGCGCCCTGGAGCAGCAGTGGAAAGAAGGGCCGCGCTTCGCCCTGGTTGATACGGATGGCCGCAGCCTGGGCCACTCCGGCGATCTCGCCAGAGTGCAGATCGGCGCGCATGTTATTAAAGGCTTGGGCACGGGTGGCGAGCCCCGCCTGGGTCGGCGCGCGGCGGAGGCGGATATCGGGCCCATCCGTGAATTGTTCCAGGATGTAGAACTGGTCTTTCTGGTAGTTTGCCTCGGAGGTGGCACGGGCACCGGCGCGGCGCCATTGCTGGTCGAAGCAGCCCGAAAGGCCGGCGCCCTGACGCTATGTTTCGCCTCGCTGCCGTTTGAGTTTGAGGGCTC
>JACPGM010000058.1 GCA_016188985.1 Lentisphaerota bacterium
GCAGGTCGTCCTGGGCGAAAAAGGAGATGAAGCCCTGCTCGGCGCAATGACGCTGGAAGCGCTCGGTCTTGTGCTGAATCCATTCACTCGCGAGTTGACCCCCATGAAGCTGATGCTAGCCCAAAAACGATAGGAGGAAAAACCATGCAGACCAGTGCTCAAAAACTCTTGCGCTTGATTTCCGTTCTGGCCCTGGCCGCGGCAGTGCTGCTGCAGCCCGCGGCGAGTCCAGCCGCTTCCCGAATCGCCTACGTTTCGGATGGCACCAATAAGTGGAGTAATTGGGATATCTACCTGATGGACCTTAACACCGGCAGTTCAACGCAACTGACCACTCACACCGCAATTGATAACCACCCGGACCTGAGTCCCGACGGTCAATGGGTTGTTTTCAGCTCGACCCGGCTCTCGGATGATTTCAACCTGTTCCTGGGCGATGTTACCAATGTGGAAGGCACATTACGCCAGCTCACTTTCGATATTTACACCAATGGCCCGCAGACCTCTTACCCCGACCGTCATTGTCATTTCCATCCTAACAGCCGCATCATCATTTTCACCACCAAGAATCGGCCCTTGGACCACCCAATTGAAATTGCCAGTGAGTGCAGTCAGCCGATCATCATTACGCCGCCGCGCTTCTTTGAAGGCATGAATGTGATCCGTTTAACCGACGCCGGGACTGAGACCAACTACGCCGATCTGAACGTGCACGATGCCTGGGACCAGGCCAACTATCCTGACATCTGGACAAACAATTCCAGCACTTATGTCGGCCATCCTTCGTTCAGCCATTCCGGCGACAAGATCGTTTTCTCCGGCAGTATTGACGGCGAGGGCAAAGACTGGGAGGTCTATACCGTGGGGTTTAACACCAATACCCTGGACCTGGTAATGAACTCGTTGCGGCGCATCACCAAGGGGCCGGCCACGGGCGCCAATCCCATCAAGATGAGCGCCGGCGCGCATTTCAGCGTGGACGATAGCTATATTTTCTTCAGTTCGACGCGGACGCCTCAGGGCAACTCCCAGATTTTCCGCTTGCCCATAACCGCGGTAGATGCGCCGCTTACCAACGCCCAGCAGTTGACCGACCATGATGGTAACGACTATGTGCCCGAACCGCTCACTGGCGGCTCGTTCATTGTGGTTTCCGACCTGGGCACGAACAATCTGCTCTGTGGCTCCGGCGAAGGGCCGACCATGGATTTGGATATTGTCCTGGTCAATTCCAATGGCGAGCGTCAGATACTGGGCGATGAAGCTCAGCAGGAGACGCTGCTGCTCGCCGACGAGGTGAGCTGGTTCTGCGGGGTTAAGCCCAATCTCAGCGCCTGCACGTTCTTCCCCCGCGTCATGAAAAGCGAAGCCCTGTGGCTGGGGAAGACCGCCTGGCTTTACCGGGAAGGGTTTAGGAATTGGACCCTCATTCCGACGAACCTGCTCTCGGGGTATGGCTATAACAATACTAACGAGGCCACGCTGCTCTATGCGCTCGGCTTTGAAAACATGGACGCCTATATGTCGGATAACGCCCCCGCATGCTGGTCGAACATAATTGCAAATCTTCAACAGCTCGTTGCCGCGGGCGATTCCTTCCCCGGACTGACCGATACCAACGCCTTGAACACTTGGCTGCAGACATATCAAGCGCTGCTCAAGCCGAAGAATGTTGTGGCTTCCGTCATGGGCGTGAATGGGATTGGTGTGCCCTGGGGCACGCAGCGCATTACCTTCCCGAATCCGGGCGACCAGATTGTGACCAACACGGTAAGTTTGACGGCAACCTCATCGGCCGGACTAACCGTGACAAACTTCAGTGTGGCCTCCGGCCCGGCGGAGGTCATTCAGACTGAGATCTTTGATATGTCGCTTCTTTCATTCATCGGCACGGGAATGGTCAGCGTCGTGGCTTATCATCCCGGCACGAACGGATCCTGGACCTCGACGAATTACTGGCTGCCGGCCTCGACGACCAATATGTTCAACGTCCTGCCCGTCTACACGCCCTTGGCCGGCGACTTCGACGGCGATGGCAAGGCCGATCCGGCCGTGATAGTTTCGACTTCGAACTTGGTTTTCTGGTCCTCGAGCAATGACTACTTCCGCATTACTCTCCCGCTGGACCCGCTGACCAACCCGCCTATGGAGTGGCTGAACGCGGATTTTGATGGCGACCGTAAAGCCGATCCGGCCGCAGTTGCCGGCAGCAGCAACTGGTATGTGTGGCCTTCCGTGGACGGTTATTACCGATCAGGCCCATATCTTTTGAACGTAGCCGGGGGCGTGCCCGTGGCCGCGGACTTTGATGGCGACCGGCTGGCCGACCCGGCCATGGTGGTTGACGGCATGTATTGGTATGTCTGGCCGTCGCTAAACGGTTATGCCCAGTCCGGTCCATATCACTTGCATGTGGATGTCTCCGGCGTGACGCCGCTGGCGGCGGATTTTGACGGTGACCGGTTTGCCGACCCGGCGGTAATGGATCTCAGCGGCAACGCGTACGCATGGCTTTCGGCTTATAGCTATGCGATGACCGGACCGCTGCCGTTAGGACAAACCGGCTGGACACCCGTGGCGGGCGATCTTGATGGGGATGGCCTGGCTGATCCCGCGATGGTCATAGGCGTCAGTTGGTACGTGTGGCTCTCGTCGGGCGGCTACGAGCGCGTTGGACCGTTCACCTTGACCGCGCCATAAGTTTTCGGTCATCTATATCGGCCGTTAAATCAGGGCTCGCCGTCCGGCGCGGCCACGCTCCGCCCGCCTGCAATGCTTCCTGCCCGAAGTGCTACAGCGTTGCAGGCGCGGCGCATAGCGATGCGGGCAGGTCGCGTCCCTGATTTCATTCTTGCTTTGCCGGGCCTCTTCTGACAACGTTTTCCGCTCATGAACGCGCTGCTTCTTGCTTAGCGGCAACCGCCTTGTCCATATTATGAGCGCTGCCTCGAACCCGACTCGCCCCAATATCATCATCATCACGCCCCATGATACTGGACGCCACTTCGGGTGTTATGGCGTGGAGAGCGTGGGCACGCCGGCCATTGATGCGCTGGCGGCTGATGGTGTTCGCTGCACCAACCTTTTCGCGACCTCGACGATGTGCTCACCCAGTCGCGGTTCGTTGCTCACCGGGAAATATCCCGAACGCAACGGCCTCATGGGCCTGGCTGGCCCGAACTACCGCTATGAGTTGACTCGGCCGCGCGAACACCTGTCGCATCTCCTCCGCGCCCAGGGCTACCAGACCGTTCTCTGCGGGCACCAACACGAGGCGGCGGACAGCGCGACGCTCGGCTTCGACGAGACGATTCGCGAAAAACCGGAGGGTGCCGTCGGGATCG
Organism: Lentisphaerota bacterium; assembly: GCA_016188985.1. Taxonomy (GTDB): domain Bacteria; phylum Verrucomicrobiota; class Kiritimatiellia; order JAAZAB01; family JAAZAB01; genus VSJD01. The sequence continues at coordinate 3,345 of JACPGM010000058.1, forward strand.
CCGCGGAAGTCGCCGCGTTTTTGGCCCAACGCCCGCGCGAGGAACACCGGCCGTTCTTCCTGCAAATCGGCTTCATCGAAACGCATACGCCCTATCTGAAGTATGGGGGAACGCCCGACTCCAGCCGCGGCGTCTGGGCGCCGCCCTATATGGGCGGCGGGCATGACGAGGCCGTATTGCGCGAACATCTCGCCGCCTTTCAAGGTTCGATCCGGCAGGTGGACCTGGCCGTCGCCGCCATCCTGGCGGCTCTGCGCGCCGGCGGACTGGAAGACAACACGCTGGTCCTCTTCACCGTTGATCACGGCCCCGAGCTTCCGCGCGCCAAGTGGACGGGATTCGACGCCGGCGCGCACGTGGCCGGCATTCTGCGCTGGCCGGGCGGCGGACTTGTCGGTGGACGCACCTGCGAACTTCTGCTGAACAATACGGA
>JACPGM010000016.1 GCA_016188985.1 Lentisphaerota bacterium
CATAACGCCTGTTGGCGCTGGAGCTGATTATGCCTATGGCCTGGTGGTTCAGCCCGACGGCAAGATTGTGGCCGCCGGCAGCGCCAACAATGGCGCCAACGACGATTTTGCCCTGGCGCGCTATGACACAAACGGGGCGCTGGACACCACCTTTGGCCCCAGCGCCAACGGCAAAGTTACCACCGGCCTTGACGCCTATAATAATTATGGCCTCGCGATAGCGCTCCAGACCGACGGCAAAATTGTGGTCGCCGGTTATGGTGGAAACAGTGCGAGCGCACCTTACGAAAATTTTGCCTTGGCGCGCTACACCACCACTGGGACCTTGGACACTGCTTTCAGCGGCGACGGGAAACTCATCCAGGACATCTCTGGCACACGGGACTATGGCCGGGCGGTGGCAATCCAGGCCGACGGCAAAATTGTGGTCGCGGGGAGCGATTACAATAATAATGAGTTTATTATAGCGCGCTTCACTACCGCCGGGGTTTTGGACACGAGTTTCAGCGGTGATGGGAAGGACCTGACAGGCGACATTGGGAACAACAGTGCTTATTGTTACGGTGTCGCCATTCAGGATAATCAAAAAATTGTGATGGTCGGGGCCATTATAGGTCCTGATAATCTTGACTTTGGCATGTTCTGCTATACCACCAACGGGGTTCTTGATTCCAGTTTCGGCTACGGTGGAAAGGTCATAACGCCTGTTGGCGCTGGAGCTGATTATGCCTATGGCCTGGTGGTTCAGCCCGACGGCAAGATTGTGGCCGCCGGCAGCGCCAACAATGGCGCCAACGACGATTTTGCCCTGGCGCGCTACCACAGCGACGGCCGCTTAGACTTTAAGGACGGGAAGGCGAACTCGGACGTTCACGCCTCGACCGACCAGATCCGCGGTCTGGCCATTCAGGCGGATGGGAAAATTGTCGGTGTCGGCGCGGGTAGTGACGGTTCTTACAATGATTTTGTCGTGGCCCGCTACACCACCAATGGAGACCTCGACTGCAGCTTTGGCTACACCAACAGCGGGCGCCGTTATACGACCATCAATAGTGGCACTGAGCTTGCCTATGCCGCGCTGGTTCAGTCGGACGGCAAAATTGTGGCAGGCGGATACACCACTTATTACAGTACTCCAAATACCAACCGTTTTGCCCTGTTGCGCTATACTACCAACGGGGGGATGGATGGCAGTTGGAGCAGCGACGGGAAAGTTGAAACGAGCTTTACCAACAATGCGGCCTATTGTTATAGCGTCGCGCAACAGTCGGACGGCAAGATTGTCGCCGCCGGGTACGCCTATAATGGCGCGAACAACGATTTTGCCCTCGCGCGCTATAATGCCAATGGGACCCTCGACACCAGCTTCGGCGCCAACGGCGACGGCATGGTTATGACACCCATCGGCAGCGGCCAGGACTATGCCTCTGGCATGGCGCTTCAATCTGACGGGAAAATTGTGTTGGCCGGCTCGACTTGGGTCAGCGGGGCCAACTCCAACGATTTTGCCCTGGCGCGCTATCTTACCAATGGCGTTCTGGACACCACTTTTGGCACAAATGGCACGGGGCTGATGGTTACCCCCATCGGCACCAATAATGACATAGTCAATGCGATGGCAATCCAGTCGGACGGCAAAATTGTGGTCTCCGGCTACAGTTGGCAGGGGGCCAACTCCAATGATTTCGCTCTCGCGCGCTATAATGCCAATGGGACGCTGGACACCAGTTTCGGCACCAACGGCACGGGCAAGGTCGTTACCCCCGTGCTCAGCAGCAATGACATCTGCACCAGCGTGGCCCTGGCCACGCGCGCGGCCTCACGCTGGTGGCCGGCCGAGAGCGTGATTATAGCCTCCGGCTATGCTTGGAACAACACCAACTGGGACTTTGCCGTGGTGCGCTATCGAATGAATGGGACATTGGACACCCGGTTTGGCAACGGTGGAAAAAGCACCACGGACTTTAACGCTGCCGGCGACGTGGGTTACAGTGTGGCAATTCAATCCGACGGCAAAATTGTGGTGGGCGGCTACGCCAATATAGGCGATACACGCTTTGGTCTGGCGCGCTATGAAAACGAGATCGCCGTGCCCGGCGGCACCATCTTTGTCGGGCACTGAGGGTGTAACCGCTGGCTCATGATATGCTAAGCGCGCGGGCCGCACATTTATACACAGCGATAATAATGCTACGGCATCACATGGTAGGGCGCTTTCGCCGAAAGCGCCGCGGACGGTCCCGCCGAGGCGGGATAAACTCGGCGCTTGCCCCGCCCTGTGGCGGGGAGCCGTCCCTACCAAGAGATCATGCTGCGTTACTTATGACGCTCTGTATAGCTCCTGGCAACCTGAAAGACCATGGCGTCATTGGGCTTGATGGTGGCCGTGGCTCTATCGGGGTCGGAAAATTCACCGTATAACACTTTGGCTACCTTCCACCCCTTGCACAGGCTGAAACTCTCCCTTGCCGGTTCCGGCGCATAATTGATGGCAATTATCAGGCGTTGCCGCTCGTCAAACGAATGCTCAGTCAGCCCCACCTGCGGTTGCGTCTTGCTTGCAATCCGCTCGGCACAAGCCGCCTTGGCCAGGGCCTGGTAGATTTTCCAGCACGGCTCCGCTGTGGTTCCATAAAAGGCGCCCGGCCGCGTGGTGAGTTCCTGCTCCATAGCGAAGCCAAGAAAATAAACCGCGCCCTTTCCGTAGGCGGCGCGGCAAAATACCGGGTTGCCATCCGTTTCCGCGCCCAGGACCTCGGCGCGCGTGGAGGCCAGCGCCAGGCGCATGCCGCCGCGCATGGTTAGCTCCGTCCGGCCACGGCCGGACCCGGCCTGAAACCGGAATTTGCCCGCACGGCGCTGTTCGCGCGTTTCTACGGTTAAGCCGGTAACTTCCTCAAATTCGGATAAGAATCCGTCGTCATAGGAAATGTAAAGCGTTGCGCCCTCCTGAACCCTCTGGCGCAATTCCAGCCAGAGCCGCCGGCTCATGACGCCCGTGCCCTTGATGCCGGGCAGCAAATACAAAGACGAGCTTATCAAGGGCTGCTCCACATATTGAAATTCCAGGTCGAAGCCGGCTTGCTTGGCCAGCACGAAAGCTCCGTAAGCCACGGCCCAATGATCCTGGTCCCGGCTCAACAGGCAAACCGCCTCTTTGCGGCGCGGCGGCAACGCCGCAAACGGAAAGGAATCCAGAAATTTGCGGAAGCGCTTCAACTCGCCTAAAACCGCTTTGGGCCGGTACGCGGCGCCAAACAGCCCCAGTTCGCGCTCCAGGGCTTCCCAATCGTAAGGGGCCTGTGCCAAATGACCCTGGTCAAACGCGCACCACCAGAGCAACCCATGGCCGTCATGCGCCCACAGTGAAAATAGATTGGCGCGCAGATAATCGGCCGCAATCTTCTCGCTGGAGAGCATCGGACCCAGCGTGCCGACTTCCTCAGCCAGGCAAGGCCGGCCGCCGACGTCGGCATACAGGCAGGTCTGTGCCGTGGCATGCAGGCAAGACTTCAGGGTGTTAAGGGGATCAAGGGCGCAATACGGGGTGAAGATCGGGTAGGGGTGCGTTGTCAAGACATCGGTCAACTCAGCCTGGTCCTGAATCAGCCAGTGCGAGTTATTTAGATCAGCGCGCGGCTCCAAGGCGAGGTCGTGCATGCCGGAAACAACCGGGCGAGCTCGGTCTTCCAGGCGAATGGCGCCGGTGATGGTTTGGGTCCAAAGCCAAGCCGCTTCCCGCGAAACGCGGGACGGGTCCGGCGAGACCGCGCCCATGCAATTACATTCGTTGCCCAGGTCCCAGGCCAGAATGCTTGCGCTCCTGGCGAAATGCCGGACAAAACACCGCACGAACCGCACCTGCCACATGAGCGCCGCCGGGTCCGTGATCACATTGCAGCGTTCAAAGGCTCTTGGCACGAACAGCCGGCCGCTCATCCAGCCGGTGATGAGTCCGACGATCAGCTTCAGACGATGGCGTTCGGCCAGCGCAGTGAACTCGGCGAAATGCGTCATGGCCGTGGCCGATAGTCCGGCCTGGCCCAGTTCGTCATTCGCCAGCGGCTCTTCGCCCAGGCGATATTCATGCCGCGGACTGATGCGCTGCAAGGGCTGAAAATCCGGCCAGAGCGGGAAAACGCGGAGGACCTCGATGCCGGCCTCAGTCAGTTTGGCCAGGTCCTGCTCAACGATTTCACCCCGCCAATCCGACCACATGGCCGTGCCGGCATGCGATGCCCAGTAATTGCACCCGACAATAAAAGTTCCCGGCTGGGTCAAGCTGAGCGTTCGGTTCATACACATCCTTGCCGCCGATTTTTTTTCTTCATTCCACCGGGGAAAATGGTTAGTCTTTGGCCCGATTCTATATAAATTGCCGACCGGCAGCCAACGCTAATTAGAGCCTTTAGGATATGCCGGAACTTCGGTTGACTGGTAGATTGTGGCCGGCAAATTGCATGGCAAAGAGGTCCGCGTCTTGCAGGCAAAAACGCAGGCGGACTGGGCGCCCGGCGTAAGCCGAAAGATCAGATCCGTTTTTCCATGATACCGGCGCGGTAAGCTCATCGCCGTACCACGGCGCCATATCGTTCAAGCCCAAGCCCGGCACGGGATGTCCGTCGGCGTCTTGAAGCTCCACCCGGATCGAGCCGGCCGCCGACGTTTTGGCGTTCAGGCGCAGCGTCGCGCCGCTGAAGATGAATGGATGGGTGACCACCTCGCCGCCGGTGTGCGCCGCGCGGACGGACACAAAGCCCCAAGGGCGAACGCTCAACCGGCGCAACCGGAGCGGCGTGTCCGTCTGCCGGTAGTGTTCGGTAATGTACAACGACCATTCCGCGGGCGACGTCTCGGCGATACCCCAGGCCGGGTAATTGTTGCGATCCGTCCAGTTCCGCCGATCAAGTCCCGGCGTGACCCAGGCATCGAGCCAGCGCCGCCAATGGATGCCGTCACGGCTGGCCATAAACACAGCGTCATTAACGCCGCCGTAAGGGTGCGCCGGCTCGGCTTTGCGTTCCGCCACGAAGCGATTGGGAAAGCCGAGATAAAAATGCTCGGCCCCCGGACAAGGCAGAATGGCGTTGGTATAAAATTGGGTGGCGCAGTCGCCATCCGCGTACCGCAGCAATTCCGGCGGCGACCAATGGATGAAATCCGGCGACGTCGCGTGCTGAATGGCGCGCGTGGGGTTGGGTCCGATACGTTGCGCGCCTTGGCGCAGGCGGCGCGTATCGCGGTCGTAATAGACTCTTGTGTAACAGCGATAGCATTGGGTGACACGATCCCAGAAAGCGGTATTGATGGTGTCAAACTGGCCGGGCAAGTCCAGGGCGTCCTCCTGCATCGGCCGCCAAGACAGGCCGTCGGCGGAACACAAGGCGTAGGCCTTGTAGCGGTATCCCGCGATGCCTTTGAAACACTGGTCCGGAGGGCAAGCTGGATTCGTATCATAAAAAGGCGGGGGCACGTTCGGGCCGCCGCCGATTTGGAGGATGTTATTGCGGCGGGACTGTTGAAATTCCACCAAGCCCAGATCCGGTCGCGTGAACGTCAGACCGTCGTGGCTTTCGGCCAGCGCCACGACCGTTGTGTCGTCTTCGCGTTTGAGATCGAGAATGGAAGCCCGATAGTAAAGGCGCCAGCCTCGGTCCACGGCCAGCACCCGATTAGCGCCGCCGACATTGCCTTCCCAGGGTGCGTCCCAGACAAACGCCGTTTCGCGCCGCTCCGGTCGTTGGAGTTGCAAGCTCGCGCCGCGCAAGTCGGCCAGCAACCATTCGTCCAGAAACAACTCGCGTCGTCCGCCAATGTTAGCGATCATGGGAGCCTTCCTTCGCTTGTTTGAGACTCTAACATCTCCACTTTTTTCCGGCAACGCCGGCTTTTCGGCAACCTCAGACCGGATTAAAGAGTTGCAATCGGCAATTCAGATGTAATAGCATATCGGACAGTGAATGAAAAAGCGTTTGCCTATTTCCACGATTGAAGACGAGTGGTTGGATTGGTACCGGCTGACTCCGGCTCAACGCTGGAAGGAAACGCAAAAACTCTGGGCTTTCTTTATTGCGCTGGGCGGCTCCCTTGATCCCGAACCCGATTCACAGAGTCCTTTCAATTCTGCGTACCTGCGGCGTCCGTCATCTGCTCATGGGCGGCCAGGCCTGCATATTATACGGCGCAGCCGAGTTTAGCCGCGATACCGATATTGTCATCTTGGCTGACGAATTGAATCTGCGACGCCTGCGGCGGGCGCTGGCGAGCTTGAAGGCCGAATGCATTGCCGTGCCGCCATTGGCCCTTAAATGGCTGCGCAAAGGCCATGCCGTTCATTTCCGCTGTCATCTTCCTGGAACGGAAAATATACGCCTGGATGTTATGGCCAAACTGCGCAACGCGCCCTCATTCAACAAACTCTGGAAGCGGCGCACGACGGTGGCCGTGGCCGCGGGCGCAAGCTACGAGCTGGTCTCGCTTCCTGACCTTGTTCAGATCAAGAAAACCCAGCGGGACAAGGACTGGCTGATGCAGCGCCGTCTTGTTGAAGCGCATTATTTCAGCCGACCGCGCCGGCCCGGCGCGGCGCAATTGAATTTCTGGCTTAACGAGCTGCGTACCCCGGAACTGCTGGTTGATCTTGCGAAAAAGTATCCGCAGCGGACTGCGCGCGTAGCGCGCCGGCGGCCATTGCTGGCCCAGGCCCTGAGGGGCGATGAGCTTGCCTTGCAGGCGGCTTTGAAGAAGGAAGAAGAAGTAGAACGCATCGCCGATCGTATATACTGGGCGCCATTAAAAAAAGAACTGGAACGGTTGCGGCATGAATAGGCATAAGCATGATGGTGATGTTCTCTTCCGGCAATTACCAGATGGGACACTTTGGCGATTGTGTTTGTGCAAGCAGGATGTTATTATGCATCCGAAGTTGAGCAATGTAAGGAAAGAGAGGCAAATAAAATGGCAAGAAAATCACTTGCGGCCGCCGCGCTGTTGATGGCCGCGGCGGCGCTCGCCGCTTCAGCGGCCACAATGAGCGTGCAGGTCAAGGAAGCGCCTGTGCGCGCCACGCCGTCTTTTGTCGGCAAAGTCGTCGGCACTTTAGCCTATGGCGATCGGATTGAAGTCCAGCAAACTCAGGGCGCCTGGTCCCAGATTGCCGGCAAAGGCATCTCAGGTTGGGTGCACTCTTCGGCCTTGTCCACTAAAAAGATCGTGCTGGCTTCCGGCCGGGAGCAGGCCCGCGTTGCTGCCTCCGGCGACGAGTTGGCGCTGGCGGGCAAAGGTTTCAACTCGGATGTCGAAGCCCAGTTCAAGGCTACCCATCGCGACATTGATTTCACCTGGATCAACCGCATGGAAAAAATCAGGATTGCGCCGGCCGAATCGCAGGCCTTTCTTAAAGATGGTCTTGTGGCGCCGAAGGAAGGGGGCGCAAAATGAATATGCTCTATCGCGCTATCGTTATTTCCCTGGCGGCGCTGGCGCTGGCCGGATTATCGGGTTGCCAGTCGGTGGGCGTTCTCTCGGAGGTCGGTGCCGGTGTGGCCCAGGTCACAGGCGTGGTTACGCCCCAGCAGGCGGAATCCATCAAGCGCGCCGGCACGGCCGTGGGCAAAACCTTTGCGGACATCACGCCGGAACAGGAATACTACATCGGCCGCACGGTGGGCGCCACCGTGCTCAACCGCTACAAGCCCTTGAACAACGAGTCGGCTAACCATTACCTGAACGTGCTGGGTCAAACCCTGGCCCAGTTCTCGGACCGGCCGGAGACCTTTGGCGGGTATCATTTTCTCATCATGGAAACGGAGGAGGTCAATGCTTTTGCCGCGCCCGGCGGACTGATCTTCGTCTCGCGCGGCATGCTGCGCTGTTGCCGGAGCGAGGACGCCCTGGCCGCCGTGCTGGCCCACGAAATCGCTCACGCCGCCTGCCAGCACGGCCTGCGCGCAATCAAGAAAGGCCGCCTGACTTCGGCACTGACGATCCTGGCGGCGGAAAGCGCGAAGTCGCTGGGCGGCCAGTACCTGGCGCAGCTCACCGAGGCTTTCGAAGGCTCGATCAGCGACATCACCGCCACAATGATGAACAGCGGCTACGCGCGCGAGTTTGAGCGCCAGGCCGACCAAGCGGCCGTGACTATTCTTGAGCGCGCCGGCTATGATCCGCAGGGGCTTACCGCCGTGCTGACCGAAATGCAGAAGCACCTCAAGCCCGATGGGGCCGGTTTTGCCAAGACCCATCCCTCGCCGGGAAGCCGTATTGCCGATGTTGCCAAGTTTGTCGGACCGGTCCGGCCGGTCACGTCGCCCGCGGTCCGCCAGGCCCGGTTTCAAGCGGCGCTGGGCAAGCTCTGACTAAAGCGGGCTATGCCCGCAACCCAAAACAAAACAAACTTCACCACAGAGACACGGAGAGAGGCATTCCTCTCCCATGTTCTCTTGCGACCAATCGTTGCGCGCATTTGCGCAGGGCGCTGCGCCGTACGCCAAATGCGCGCAACACTCTTGAGGGGAGATGGAAGAGACCTGGGAGACGCAGTCATCTCCGTGCCTCCGTGGTAAATTCTATATGCCGACATGCGCCGTAAGCCTCTGCATATCGCGCTCATTTATAACGCGAGCACACTGGCTCCACCCAAGGACCCCGGCGACACCAGCGATCTTGCCGAACTGCGCTGCCTGATTCAGCGTCTGGCGCAGGTGTTGCGCCAGCTTGGCTACCGTGTTACGGTCCTGCCCCTGGCGCAGAATCTCACAACGTTTCCCCACCGCCTGCGGCGCCTGCGGCGCCTGCGGCCGGACGTGGTCTTCAATCAATACGAAGATGTTGTTCCCGGCGCCGCGGACGAGATGCGCATGGCGGCGTTGATCGAGCTGCTGGGCTATCCGCTGACGGGTTCGCCGGCTAAAGCGCTGGGGCTGACCAGTTGCAAACATACGACGGCCAGAGTATTGCAGGGCTTAGGTATTGCCGTCCCTCCTCAAACCGAGCTCCTGGAGTGCGCGAGCGACGTTGACCGGCACAAGTGGCGTTTCCCAGTGATTGTGCAGCCCAGCCGGGAGCATGCCGGGGCCGGCCTGGAACGCGATTCGGTTGTTTATTCTTGCAAGGCGCTCCAGCGCAAGGTGCGGCAAATTTTCAGAACTTATGCTCAGCCGGCGCTGGTCCGGCAGTTTCTTTCCGGACGGGAATTCAACGTGAGTCTTCTGGGTGGCCGCAATCTGAAAGTTCTCCCGATAACCGAGATCAATTATCAGGAGCTGCCTGCCCATATTCCGCCAATCCTGTCCTATGCCGCCAACTGGCTGGAGAATACCGTGGAATATAAAAAAATCAGCATTATTTGTCCGGTGCGGGTCAAACCCGCGCTGGCGCGCGAGCTCCGCGAGACCGCCTTGCGGGTGTTTCGCGCCGTGGGCGGCCGGGGCTATGGCCGCGTGGATTTCCGCTTGGACGCCGCCGGGCGTCCGCGGGTTATTGATGTGAATTGCAATCCGTTGCTGGAGGAAGGCCAGGCCCTGGCGCGCTCGGCGGAAGTTGCCGGTATCCAATATCCTCAGCTTCTGCAGGCGATCATCGCGGCGGCCCTGAAACGCCGGCCGTGAGCCACCGCGGCAGGGAAAGCCGTGTTGTTTGGCGCCGGCGGCTTGGATTATGGCGCGGTCAGCGAGGCAGTGCGGCGGATGGAAAGGCGTTGCCGGCAAGAGCACACAATTTAACCTGCCGTCAATCGAATATTCCAAATCTTGAATATTTAGGGCTGCGTCCATGAATGTTTCGGCATCCATCCAGGCGCTGCTCCGGTTCGAGAAGCCGGACGAGCTGTGCCAGTTCGAGTGGGGCTACTGGCCGGAGACGCTGGCGCGCTGGCAACGGGAGGGCCTGCGGGGCGACGCACCTTGGGTCGAGACAGGGATCACCTGCTATGACCGTGTGCCCGTGGCCGCGCGGATCTGGCCGCCGTTCGAGGAAAAAATCCTGTCGGAAACCGCTGACACCCGGATCGTCCAGGATGCCGAGGGGGTGATCAAGGAAATCAGCCGGCAGACGACCGCGTTTCCCCGGTATATCCGGCATCCCGTGTCGGATCGGCGTGATTTCGAGCGGCTGAAAGAACGGCTCGACCCGCGCACGCCCAGCCGGTTTCCCGCCGACTGGCCGGCGACCGTGGAGCGGCTGAAACGCCGGAACCATGTGCTGGTGATGGGCGGCATCGAGATCAGCTTCTTTGGCTGGCACCGGGACCTGATGGGTTTGGAAAACCTGCTGCTGGCCTATTACGACCAGCCGGACCTGGTCCACGCCATCAGCCGGCATCACCTCGCGTTTCTCCAGGAGCTCTACGCCCGTATTCTGCGGGACGTGACGTTCGACTTCGTGTTCGTGTGGGAGGACATGTCCTACAAGAACGGGCCCCTGATCGCGCCGGCGCTCGTCCGGCAATTCATGCTGCCCTATTACCGGGAACTGACCGCTTTCTTCCGCGCGTGCGGCGCGAAAAAATTTCTGGTGGATTCCGACGGCGACGTGACCGCGTTGATTCCGTTGTTCCGCGAGGCGGGCATTGACGGCATGCTGCCGTTCGAGGTGGCCGCCGGCATGGATATCCGGCCCATCGCCGAGGCGTATCCCGATTTCATCATCGCCGGCGGGCTCGACAAACGGGAACTGGCCAAGGGACGCGCGGCCATTGACCGGGAGCTGGAAGCGAAACTGCCGCCGCTGTTCCGCCGCGGCGGGTACCTGCCCTCGATGGACCACCACGTGCCGCCGGAGGTCGGGTGGTCGGATTTCCAGTATTACCTCGAAAAGACACGGACGCTTTACGCGCAATACCGGTGAAGATGAATGGTTGGAGCGGAGACAGGGTCAGAGAAGCCCAGTATTTAGATTTTACTTAGTAGAATCTATTCATTTTATGTTGAATATTTATCGGCCCGGCATCCTGTAGCCGCGCCACGCTCGCCTCGGCGTAGCCTCCGGCGAAGCCTGGGTAGGGGCGCGTTTGCGGAGCGTCGGCCTGACGTCCGACGGCTACAGGGAATTGAACACGTCGAGGGCTGAAAAATTTCTCCGCCTCATGCGGATGCTACTCTGCGAAGTAAAGCCTCCCTGCTTTGCGAAGCCGCTACGCAGGGCGTAGAAGAGTCGCTACGAAACACGAGTCCGCTCAAGGCGGAAAATATGTTTGGTTAGCTTTCGGCGATTGTTAACTCGGCCACGCCGACGGCGGCCTTCATCCGGGACGGGCGGTTTTCGCCTTCCAGCCAGATCAGAACCTTGCCGGTGGCGTCAATGGCAAAGGAATTGCCCGGCCACCAGGTTTCGCCGTCGAATCCGATGGGATTGGCGCCGAGCTTGGCCACGCGCCGCCGCTGCACATCCTTAACTGCCCGTTGGACAACCCCCTGGTATTCCTGGCCGAAGGCCGTGGCGGCGGCTGTTGGTTTGGTGTTGTCTTTCCACACTTGGTCCTCTGTCAATGATCCGGCCGAAGGTTGCAGGATGACCGCAGGCTTGACTTTTGCCAGGGCCGCCTCGATTTTTTGGGCGCCATATTCCGAGCAGATGGCAACCGCCAGGCGAACACCATCTACGACGAATGGCACGCGTGCCGGATCAGACCACGGTTCCAGAAACACCGGTTCGTTTTGATCGCGCCAGGCTTTGCGTTGGAACAAAGGTTTCGCGCCTGGCTGAAGGATCGCATGAACAATGTTGAATTTATCGTTATAGGGCGTGGCAAAACCGGCGCAAATAGTGATGTTCTGCTCATCGGCCACGGCGCGCAACGGCTGGAAAACTTGCGCTTCCACCGGCAATACGGCCTGCCGGCGCGCGTCCTTATGAGCATTGCCGGTCAGACAACCTTCAGGGAACAGGATCAGCCGGGCGCCTTGTTGGGACGCCTCACGGCTGAGGCGTGTCACCTCGGCCGTATTACCGGACAGGTCGCCCAGCCGGCTGTTGAATTGGGCAATAGCAATACGCAGCGTTTTCATTGTGTCCTCTTTTATAACGTGGGCTTTGCCCACAACCCGGAATTACCGCCGCCGGGACGTCGGCGGCCACCCCGCCTGCAGCGCTACCCTGCCCGCAGTCGCTACGCGCCAGCGTTGCGGGCGGGTGCGCAGCGTTGCGGGCAGGCTAAGCACTCATCATAAACGTTCTTCAAAGGTGGCGGCCGGCGTCCCTGCCTGCCCGCAATGCTGCGCATAGCGCTACAGGCGGGCCGGCCGTCCTCCGATATGAGTTTCTTGTTGGTTATAGCTGTTCCCGATCATTCAGTTACTATCCCCGCCGGCAATGTATAGTCAACTTCCACGCGCCGGAAATTCTCGCGCACCGACTGCTCGGCCGCCAGGCACACCCGGTGCGTTTTCCAGGCGTCGAGCGTGGTCTGGACCGGCGGCTGAGAGTTCGCCAGGCGCCGGATGAACTCCCACCGCATTTTGTCAATGTCATGGGCGAAGGCGTGGGAGCCCATGGCCGTGTGATCCTCGGCGCGGTCGAACACCACGCGCTTGGCCGGCGAGCCGATCGGGTATTGCTCGAAACGGTTGATCAGGATGCGCGGCTGGATGAAATTGACGCCGATCGAGCCGCTATCCAGCGTGAAAATCATCTGCATCTCGTGGCCGAGCGCGGGCCACGCCTTTGCGTCGGTGGTCCAGGCGCTGTGAGTATGAGAGGAGAGGATTGTGCCCAAGGCGCCGCTCTTGAAGAAGAAGTGCGAGCAAACATTGTCTTGGAACTGATACTGCGGCAGGACGGTTGGGGCCGCCGTGCTTTGCACTGAGAGAATTTCGCCGCCCAGGAACCGGAAAATATCCACGGCATGAATGACTTCCATGAAGAAAAGTCCACCGCTCTTGAGCGGGTCCACCCGCCAGAGGCCGTTGCCCTCGGCCAGCCAGCAGCCGCGGTGATGCACGAATTCAATATGCTTGAGCGCGCCGTATTGGCCGCCGGCGAGCAATTCTTGTAAACGCTGGGCAAAGGGCGAAACGCGCATCTCAAAGTCAATCACGCAGATGCGTTTATTTTTCGTGGCGGCCTTGAGGATCGCGTCGCACTCCTGGGCGTTAATTCCCATCGGCTTCTCCAGGAAGACGTCCTTGCCCGCTTCCAGGAAGGCGATGGCCTGTTCGGCGTGGACAAAGTTGGGCGTGGCGATAACCACGGCATCCAGGTCCGGGTGCTTCAGCATCGCGCGGTAATCCGTGTACATGGCAATATCAGGATTCTCCGCCTCCGCCTTCTTCATCTTGGCCTCGTTGACGTCGCACCAGGCCACGGTTTGGCATTCGGACGCTTCATCCCGCGACAGCCAGCCGATATGTCCTAATCGGATTTTCTTCATAAAATTTCTTTGCCTTCCGTGTGCGCCGCTTGCCGAAAGGCCCGTAAGCTACTGTTTTGGGCAGCGCTGCGCAAATAGAAAATATTTTTTAAGCTGGTAAAATTAGATTAATTCTGCATAGATTTTGGAGCGGCAAAAATATTTGCAGGTAAGGCGATGAGGTTCGCCTCTTAAAAGAAACCACCTTAAAAGACGAAGGTTGATAACCTCTACTGGAGACGGTAGGGGTTTTCTTTTTTTTGGAGGGAGGATTAAAATGGAGAGCATTTTTGCTATTGCGGCGATCTGGCTTGGGCTGGCCGTTTTAGCTACAGTTATCGCTTATCACCTTAAAATATCCATTGCGCTTATTGAAATTTGCATCGGTGTTGCCGCCGCCGCGGTTGCCAATCATTTCTTTGGCGAGAATGCTTTGGGAAGCAACCTGGAATGGCTGCGTTTTCTTGCCGCCACGGGAGCGATTTTGCTGACTTTTCTTGCAGGCGCCGAGCTTGATCCGAAAGTTATGTCTTCTAAGAAAAAAGAGGTGTTTATAGTTGGCTTGGTTGGATTTTTGGCGCCTTTCCTGGGGTGCGCCGCTATAGCCAGATTTATCCTGCATTGGAATATTCAGGCAAGCTGGTTGGCGGGCGTAGCGCTTTCGACGACGTCTATGGCTGTTGTGTACGCCGTTATGCTTGAAACTGGTTTTAACAAGACGGAATTTGGAAAAGGTATCCTGGGAGCCTGTTTCATTAATGATTTGGGCACCGTTATAGCGCTAGGCCTGTTATTTGCCCCGTTCACATACAAGACTTTTGTTTTTGTAGGTATAAGCATTGTTGCCTTGGGACTGTTTCCATTTGTGACGTCATTTTTTACCAGAGTATATGGCAACAGAACCGCCGCTATCAGGGCCAAATGGGTTGTTCTGGTATTATTCGCGCTTGGCGCGCTTGCTTTGTGGTCAGGAAGCGAAGCGGTTCTGCCTGCGTATGTTGGCGGCATGCTTTTAGCGGAATTCGCCGCTAAAGAACATCATTGGGCCAGGCGCATGAGAACGCTCACAGTAGGTTTTCTTACGCCGTTTTATTTCCTGCGGGCGGGAACGCTGGTATCCTTACCGGCTTTGATAGCTGCGCCGCTTATATTTTTAGCGCTTTTTTTGGCAAAGGTTATTTCAAAAATCCTTGGGCTGTATCCGGTCATAACGCATTTCCGCAATAAACGGTCGGAGCGATGGTATTATACGCTGATGATGTCTACGGGGCTTACCTTCGGCACGATTTCCGCTCTTTATGGATTATCGCACGGCATAGTGACGCAAGCGCAGTATTCTTTTCTGGTAGCAACAATCATAGCCAGCGCGGTTATTCCAACAATAATTGCCAGTCTTGTTTTTTTGCCTGAGCATTTGCTTCCAGCTGTTCCGCCTAAAAAACGAACAAACCAGATAGCGTCTGAAGCGGGAATTGATGAGGAATAGGCAACCATTCTTTCTGAACGGGTAGGCCATTAGTGCCTGATATGTCATGTACTAATGCCGCGGGGCTACCAGCTTTGCCCTCACCGTCGGGCAATGATCCGGCGGCAATGCGCTAATAACCGTGCTGTTTAAAAGTGATTATCCCGGCAATGACAACATACACGATGTTCAGGTCGCGGCAACTTTCTTTCGCCACATGGCTGGAAAATATCCTTGACGGTAACATCTCGCCCGACTAAGAGTAAAACCTGAAAAAAGGCATAATTAGAGTTAGGAACGTTCATAGAAAAGGAGATTGAGAAAAGACAATTGGAGTGCTATATATAAAACCCATGAGCATATTGACCAAATCTGACCTGCTTAACCTGAGCGTCCCCGAGCGCATTCTGCTGGTCGAAGATATCTGGGACAGTGTGGCGGAGGCGCCGGATGCAGTCTCCCTCACGCCGGAGCAGAAATTGGAACTGGATCGCCGCCTGGAAGCTTACCATCAGGATCCCAATAGCGGCAGCCCTTGGCCGATGGTGAGGGAACGAATCAGAAAGCGGACGTGAATCTTGAACTGATCGTTCGGGCGGAGGCGGAAGCCGAAATGGCTGCGGCCTTTGACTGGTATGAAGGCCGACTATCTGGGCTTGGCACACAGTTCCTTTTAGCCGTTGATGCCGCTCTTCATGGCATTGTCCGCAATCCCTTGCAGTTTCCGCTGGTTCACAAAACCGCGCGTCGAGCTCTCCTTCGTCGGTTTCCTTATGAGGTTCTGTTCGTTGCTGAAGTGCAGCGTGTTGTTGTTCTGGCCGTATTTCACGTCAAGCGCAACCCCATGCGCTGGCAGGAAAGAATATGAGCCGGCGGCAAAACAGGCGTTCCGTAGCATCCCTCTCAGGCGATGCGTTTATTGTTCCCGACCGCATGGCGCTGCTGCGGGCGCTGGATTTAACCCGGCCGGCGCTCTCTCCGGTCAAGGAGGCCTTGGACCGCGGCGATCTCCCCGCGGCCGAACGCGCCTATTGCGCGCATTTCCGCTCTCGGCCCATGCATTCGCACGGCTGGGCCTATGATTGGACGCGGCTGCCGCGCGATCCGCAATACAAGAATGCCCTGGCGGAAGACGCCCTGCGCGGCCGGCTCTCGGATGGCTACTGTGCCTATGACGTGCCGTCCACCGGCGTGGATTGGCGCGAATGCCCATTGTCCTGTCTGAACCGGTTCGATATTTTTCACCCGCTATTATTGTCCTATTACAACACCGGCGAAACGCGCTACCTGCGCTATGTGGTGGATCACAGCCTGGCCGGCATGCGCGCCTGGCCGTTGCAGGAATTCGCCGGCCATACCACTCAGGAAGGTTGGCGGACGCATTATGTCGTCGCCGCGCCCTGGTATTGGTGCATCCTGCCGCACCGTCAGGACCAGTGGGCCTTGGCCTTGCCGCTGCTGCGCCAATCGGCGGCGGTGACGGACGACGAGCTGCTGGCCATCCTGCAGCGGACGATCTCGGAAATCCGTTTTCTGCTGCCGTTCGTCGGCCAACATGTGGCCAACGAACACAATTCCGGCTGTTTCATGATTCGCGTCCTGGGAGAGGTCAGCGACGTCTTGAGCGATTTCCGCGAAGCCGCCGGATGGCGGCGCCTGGCGGCGCGCTATTTTGCCCAGTATCTCGACGCCGCCTGGTATCCCGATGGATTCAATAAGGAACTGACCATGGCCTACAATCTCTCCATGATGGAGCAGATGTGCAAAACCGGCGCGATCTTTATCGGCGAGCCGGCGCTGGAGTCGCGCGGCGATCATTTGCGGCGCATTATGACGGCTCATGCGGCCCTGACTGGCCCTTCTGGTCGTGTGCCGTCGTTCGGCGATTTGTGTGCGCGAGCGATGCGCGGATACCTCTATGAACCGATGCTTGCCTGGGCGGGATTGCCCTGGTTGCGCTGGTTGCTTGGTGAAGCCGGCGCGCCCGAACCGCCTTTCACCTATTGCCCGCCCTTTGGCGAGCCGGCCTATGGCGGCTATTACGTCATGCGCAGCGATTGGTCGGAGAAGGCGCGCTATCTGATGATTGACGGCGGTCCGTGGGGCACGAGTCATCAGCATGGCGACAAGCTGTCGTTTGCCTTGAGCGCGCATGGCGCCGATTTTATCGTGGATCCCGCCACCACGACCTACGCCAGCAACGCGCCGGAGGCCGTGATTTCCATCATGAACGCCGGCTTTCTGCACAATACCATCGTGGTGGACGGCGTGGACGAGTATATGAAATCAGCCGACGATCTGGTGGCGCGCGCGCCTTTGGCCAACCGCTGGGAACAACTGGCGCAGGCCGTTGTGTTTGTCGGCGCGTTCGACTTTGCCCCGCTCAAGCCGGTGCGCTGGGAGCGCCGGATTTGTTTCGTGGACGGCGCCTACTGGCTGCTCCAGGATGTGTTGACCGGCGCCGCGGACGAAGTGGCGGTGGAGCAGAATTTCCAGTTTGACGAACCCATCGTGGTGCGACTCGATGGCGCCGATACGCTGGCGACGGCGCCCAACGGCGCCCGGCTGTGGGTGCGGCCGTTAGCCGGCGCGCTGAAGCCGACCATCGTCAGCGGAGATAAAACGCCCCGGAACACTTATTCCACCCAAGCCTACTCGCCGGAAGAAGCGGGCAATCCGCGGCCGCGTTGGTTCGCTCATGGCCGGGGTTGGGTAGGGCGCTGCACGGATCGGTTATTGCCGGCGCCGGCCGTAACCTATGTCGGCCGCGTGCGCTTGCCGGCGATATTCACGCTGGCATTGCTTCCGCTGGCGCCGGGCGCCGGCGACGAAGCCTTGCCGGAAATCGTCCGGACACCGCGCGCCGATGGCGACGAATGGCGTTTGCCGACCCGCAGCGGCGCCTTGCAATGGCGCACGGCGCTGGATTAATGCCAGGTGTTCGGCGACTGAATGGCGCGTGTTTTTTTTCAATCCTTGGTAACTACTCACCACGGATTGCACGGATTACACTGATATGGGGAACATGATTAATAATATCCGTGCCATCAGTGTAATCCGTGGTGGAAGACTCTGTTTGGGGTGAATGAGTGCAGGCACCTGAGTAGTCATCCAGAGAAAAGGTCGGGACTGTAGCGCGCCACAGTGTGGCGCTGATGCCCGCATGTTATGCGGGCCTACAACAGGATACCCACTCAAAAGACTGAGACTTACTATTAACGTAACCGGTCAGTTATGAGGTGGTCGCGTGAAGGTTCCGCCGGCAGGCGGATGCTACTCTGCGAAGTAAGCCTTCGCTACGAAGCACGAGTCCGCCAGGGTGGTAGGGATGGCTCGCCGAGCCGTCCGCCTTCGCGACACGGCAAAGCGCCGCTACGGCGCGACGACGGTCCGCGGCCTGCCTACCGAAGCCGCTTCGGCGCAGGCAGGCGCGTTCGGGCCTACTCCGCCGTAGTTCCGCCTTAGCGGATCCGCAAGGGCGGAAAGCCTACTGGCTACGAAGGCTGGACGAACGCGCCCTACCTCTTGCGGCTACGAAGGCTGGACGAACGCGCCCTACCTCTTGCCCCCCACAAAACTGAGGGGGTACCTATTAACCTTCCGCAACTGTGGTCAAATATGGGGAATGTGGTATAGTCCCGGCCATGCACTTTGCGCGCCTGGGACGATTTGGAATCTGCCTGGCCGTTATTTTTCCTGCCGTTTTGGCCGCGGCGGCGGACATTGATTTTGCGCCGCTCTTTTCCAGCGACACGGATGTCGTCGGCCAAAGGCGTTGGCGCGCCTTGGGCCCATTGCTGGAATGGAAGCAATCGGATACCGGCCGGACTTTCCTGGCTGTGCATCCGCTCTATAGTTCGGTTGCAACTCCACTAAGTCCCGTCAGCGCCGAGCGTCAGGAGGTCAATCTGCTTTGGCCCCTGTGGGTGCGAAAGCAGGGTGATAACGAAAGCAAGTGGCAATTCCTGGCGCTGGTTTATGCGAGCTATTTTGACGTCGCCAACCCGGCAGGCCGCTACCAATTTGCGGTTTTCCCGATTTACATCCAGGGGCGCGATGAAGAAGGCACGCCTTACCTGGCTCTTGTTCCACTGGGCGGCGTGGCCCGTGATTTTCTCGGACGCGATCGAATTTCATTTGTCCTCTTTCCGCTGACTTATGCCGATCAGGTTGATGAGGTTAAAACCCGCGCCTGGCTGTGGCCGATTGTATCTTCCACCTGGGGTGGGGGCCATGAGCGTTTCCGCGTTTTTCCCTTTTATGGGGTCAGCCGCCGGCGGCAAGATTACGAGAAACGTTTCATCTTCTGGCCGGTCTGGAGCTCGGCCAGGTATTGGTATCCCGAATCTTCCGGCAGCGGCTATGTGCTGTTTCCATTGCTTGGGCATCTCAAGCTGACCGACCAGGAGTCCTGGATGGTCCTGCCGCCGCTGATGCGCTTTTCCAAAGGCGCAAAAAAGAGCGAAGTGAATTGTCCCTGGCCGTTTTTCCAGTGGAGTTCCGGCGAGGTGCGGCGTCTTTATTTCTGGCCGCTCTGGGGCCGCAAGACGATGGCCGGCAACGATTCGGCTTTTGTCCTCTGGCCGTTATATCACCAGGCGCGGCGCTACAGCGCGGTGGCGGAAAGCACCCGGCGGATGCTGATCCCTTTTCTGTATTATACGAGCGAACGCAAGCGTGTGCGGGAAGAGCCAGGGCAAGGGGATGTGGTGGCGCGCACGCTCAAGGTCTGGCCGCTCTTTTCCAGCCGCAGCTCTCCAGAGGGCTTTCAACTGCGCGCGCTAAGTTTGTTTCCCTACAAGGATTACGGCCCGATTGAGCGGAACTATGCGCCGCTCTGGACGCTTTATTCCCATACGGCCGGCGGGCCGGTTAAGGAAGATGAACTGCTTTGGGGCCTGTTCCGCTGGCGCCGCGCCACAACCGGCGCGGCGCATCTTTCGCTATTTCCCGTCTTCGCCGTTGACCGTTCCGCGGGCGGCGACGCCCGCGGGTGGTCCGTGCTGAAGGGCTTGCTGGGCTATGAACGCACTGGCGCAAAGAAAACAATTCGGGTATTGTACTTCCTGAAATTTTAACAGTTCGATGTATAGGAAGTTCGGTTTCGGGTAGCTGCGCCCGTGAGGGCGTGGATTCTTCCGGCAGCCACGGCGTTACCGCCGCGGCTACATGAAAAGCGGAAAATGACTTGAGTTGCTAACCCATGATCACGCAAGAACCAGAATTTCTGCCGCCGGCGCTTAACTTGCGCGGGCGGTTGGGACGGGTTGTCCTGCTGAACTGCCGCAACGCCGGCCGGGCGCTATTGATTCTTTGGGAAGCGTTGCTCAGCCTGCGCTTCATCTTTAGCAAACGCTCGCGCGGCACGGTTTTGCATCAGCTCTATGTAACCGGGATCAAGAGCCTGGGCGTGATCTCGGTGGTGGCCATGTTCACCGGCATGATCCTGGCCTTGCAAACCGGGTTGGAACTGCGCAAGTTCGGCCAGGAAGTCAATATCGGGGCAGCCGTCATGATTTCCATGCTGCGGGAAATGGGGCCCTTTATGACCGCGCTCATCCTGGCAGCCAGCGTGGGTTCGGCCATGGCGGCCGAATTGGGCACGATGACGGTCTCGGAGGAAATCGCGGCCCTGGAAGTTATGTCCATCCCGCCCGTGCGTTTCCTGGTCATGCCCCGCCTGGCGGCCATGATGGTCATGACCCCGATCCTGACATTTTATGCCTGCATGCTGGGCGTGGTGGGCGGAGCCGTGGTCGGCTTGACCCAATTAGGGGTCTCGATGCCGGCCTATATAGACAACGCCACGCGCTGGGCGGCCAACAAGGACCTTTATACCGGCTTGTTCAAAGCGTTTGTGTTCGGCATCATGGTCACGACGATCAGTTGCTACCAGGGTTTTGCCACCAGCGAGGGCGCGGTGGGCGTGGGCCGGGCTACGCGCCGCAGCGTGATAATCTCGTATCTGGCCATCCTCGTGGTCGGTTACATCATTACCAGGTTGTTTTACGAATGATCCGCCTGGAACGAGTCACCAAGTATTTCGGCGAGCACAAAGTGCTGGACGCCGTCAGCTTTGCTGTTGAGCGCGGCGAGACCTTTGTGATCGTCGGCTTTTCCGGCGCGGGCAAGAGCGTCACCCTGAAGCACATCATCCGCCTGCTCACGCCGGACCTGGGCAAGGTCTATGTGGGCGACGCGTTGATCAGCGCCGCCAGGGGAGCTGACCTGGCGCGCCTGCGGGACCGCTTCGGCGTGCTGTTCCAGGGCGCGGCTTTGCTGCAATGGCTGAATGTGTTTGATAACGTGGCCTTGCCCCTCCGGGAAAAGACCACGCTCAGCGATGCGGAAATTGAAAAACGGGTGGCGGAGAAACTGAGCCAGGTCAATTTGGAGGGCGTCTATGACGCCATGCCCGCGGAGCTTTCCGGGGGCATGCGCAAGCGCGTGGGCCTGGCGCGCGCCCTGGTGATGAACCCGGAGATCATTCTCTATGACGAGCCGACCTCGGGCCTTGATCCGGTAACCTCGCGCGCCATTGACCAGTTGATTGACCGGATGAAAGTGGAGTTGAACGTGACCAGCGTGGTGGTAACGCACGATCTCTTCAGCGCCTTGGCCATCGGCACGCGGATTGCCATGATTTACGACGGGCGCATCCTGGAAATTTCGCGGCCCGGCGACTTCATCCGCTCGCAGAATGAGATTGTCAAGCAGTTCCTGGAAGCGCAGTATATCACTCAACGCGGCGTTTGGGAAAGGGCCAATCATGCGACGCAATAGACTGCGGGAATTAAGCCTGGAGGTGACGGTGGGCACCTTCATGTTCGTGGCGCTCTTGAGCCTGTGCGTCTTTACCATCATCCTGAGCCGCGAAAACGTGTTCCGCAAGGCCTATCCCTTTGAAGTGATCTTTGATGATGTCATCGGCCTGCGCGATGGCGACAATGTGGTTATCCGCGGCATGACCATCGGCAAGGTTAAGGCGATGGTGCTGCAGGATGACGGCGTGCGCGTGGTCTCGGCGCTGCGGCGGCCGGTGCGCCTGAAGAAAGATTACAAGATCGAAGTCGTTATTTCGTCGGTGCTCGGCGGACGCTACCTGCAGATTTCTGAGGGCGCCGCCGGGGCCGAGGATCTCCCCGCCGGCGAAATCGTCAGGGGCCAGCCGCCTAACGACATTATGGCGCTGGTTTCCGGCGTGGCGGCGGACCTCAAGGATATTACCGGCAAGATCAACGCCGGGCAGGGAACCCTGGGCAAGCTGGTCAACGACGAGGCGCTCTACAATGACGCCCGCGCGGTTGTCGGGGAATTGAAGATGGCCATCAAAGATCGCGGCCTGATCAATAACCTGGAAACTTCCCTGGCTAACTTGAACGAAATCACCGACAAGATCAATCGGGGCGAGGGCACGCTGGGCCTGCTGATCAGCGATGAGAGCCTTTACCTGGAGGCCAAGCAGTTGATCGGTGATATTCGCGCCACCGTGGACGACATGCGCGAAACTTCCCCGATCGTCACCTTCTCCAGCATCTTCTTCGGAGCGTTCTAATCAGCGACATGGGGCACCCATCTATGAAGAAAGGTTCGCCAGCCACTTTTGGCGACTACAAGGCCGAAGGCCATAAGTGGATAACATTGGCCACAGGCGAGTACTACCCGGATATTCTCAAGGATGCCTGCGAACTCTACAAGCCGGTCCTGGTCGCCTTCTCCCAGTTGGTCAAGTCGTCGGAGTCGTCCCCCCGTCTTCTCACGAGGATTGCGGAGGAGTCCGACGGGTGGATGAGGGTTCAACTGGCGCGGGTCTTCAGGAAGTATGTGTCTCCCAAAACTCCCGTCGAGATGCTGAAGAAGAAAACGAAAGCTGCCGAGATATGTCATCAATTCGGCAAGCGATTTCGCCCCATCCATGACGTCCAGGTTGCGTTCGCCACGCGGCCGATTCCTGACGAGGCCCTCTGCGCGGTTCTCTGGGAATACCGCGACCGGGGGCAGAAAGGCTACGACCTGACCGAGCGGTTTTTCCGAATGTTCAGGGAGCAATTCCCGAAGTTAGATCTTAGCGGGCCTGAGCGCGCCGGGCGCGACATCTTGCTCGGCGAGGTCTTCCCCTCATACCCGAAATCCGACCGCCCGGCCGACTTCCTCATCTGCGACGGCGAGCGAATTCTCGCTGTTGGCTTCGCGCGGTACGACTCCGACCGCGGCGGAGCTCAAGAGGATGATCGGACCGGCGGATACCGGGACTGCGCTACCGAAGTGCTGAACTATGCCCGCCGCCGGAAGATGCCTCTGAAGGTGATATTTCTCAACGATGGCCCCGGCCTGCTACTGGGTTCCATGTGGGACGACTACGACCATCTTGAGCGGATGCGTCCGGGCAGGATTCTCGTCCTAACGCTCCGCATGGTCCCCGAGCGCTTGACCATGGAGTGGCTGAAATCATGATTCTGGAGGGCTGATGGCTACCGGTGTATCCAAGAACCAGTGGCGCGGTCAGCACCGCGTTCTTCCCGCGACAAGCGTCCAAACCAACGGTTCACTTGTCCATGTCATTTACGCAGGCAAGTCCGAGGAGCGGAATATCCTTGCGACCCCTTCCGCGCGTCTTGTCCGGCTCTGGCCTGATGCCGAGCCATATGGCATAGCCTTCGAGAACCGGTTGATCTATGGCGATAACCTTCCAGTTCAGATAACCCTGCTCGACGATCCCCAGGTCAAAGGCAAGGTGCAGGTCGCGTACATTGACCCGCCGTTTGCCACTGGCGGCGTCTTTCAGTCGCGCAGTCAGAGCGACGCCTATACCGACCTTCTTTCCGGAGCGGACTACCTCGAGTTCCTGCGCGCCCGGCTCATTCTCCTTCGCGAACTTCTCGCGCCTACCGGTTCGATCTACGTCCATCTCGACAGCAACATGGCTTTCTGCATCAAGCTGGTCATGGATGAGGTATTCGGACGGCACAACTTCAGGAACTGGATCACCCGCAAGAAGTGTAATCCTAAGAACTACACGCGTAATGCCTATGGCAACGTTTGCGATTTCATTCTGTTTTATACCAAGACCGACGACTATGTCTGGCACCGACCTGTTGAGTCTTGGACCGACGAACGCGCTCTGCGTGAGTACCAGTACGTGGATGAAAAGACCGGCCGCCGCTACAAGAAAGTCCCGGTTCACGCCCCCGGCGTGCGTCACGGGACCACCGGCGGGCTGTGGAAAGGCAAGCTCCCGCCGCCTGGCAAGCACTGGCAGTACACACCCGACAAACTCGATGCAATGGACGCTCGCGGCGAGATCTATTGGTCGCCGACCGGTAACCCGCGCCGCAAGATATTCCTCGACGACAGCAAAGGCGTCCCTGTCCAAGACCTCTGGCTCGAATACCGCGACGCCCACAACCAGAATATCCGCGTTACCGGTTATCCCACGGAGAAAAATCCCGAACTGTTGAGACGCATCATCCGGGCATCCTCCAATCCTGGCGATCTGGTCCTCGACTGCTTTTCCGGCTCTGGTACGACGCTCTGCGTGGCTTCGGAACTGGGCCGCCGATGGATTGGCATAGACAACAGTCGCGAGGCGATCGGGATCACCATACACCGCTTCGCCAAGGGCCTCGAGCCCATGGGCGATTTCGTCAACGGACGAAACGTAAAGACTGACGAGGAGGAAAAAGACCGCGCGGACGCCTTGCCGCTCTTCCAGTCTTTGGAGTCCGCGCCGGGGATAGTGAGCACATCCGCGCCAAACCATGGTCATCAACCCATCCGGGACTTTGCGCTCTACGCCGATCAACCCATTGCCGGCGAACTTACCGGAGCACTTGAGCAATGGCGGAACGACATCGGCGAACCCTTATCTCTGGCCGTCGCCAAAGAGACAAAAGGCTATTATTCCCCCTCCCATGGAGGAACGCGTGGTCATGGCGCAATCGGCAGACAACCCCGCAAGAAGTTCGTGAGCGTGGGTTTGAACCATGCTTCCAGCCATTGCAAACCCGGTCGCGGCTAACAAAGGCTTGGCAATCCATTTCGCCGGGAACGAACATCGAAATGGTTATTCGAATCAACCCGACCTCCGGCGACGCCGCGGCCGCCTTGACGGCCGCGCTCGAACAGGTGCGCCAGGCGCGCCGTCAGAGAACACTCAAAGGTCCGGCGGCCATTGAGTTTGCCGCCGGCGCCTATACGTTCACGCGCGGGGTTACCCTGACGGCCGCCGATTCCGGCGTCGCCGCCGCGCCGTTCAGCATTCGCGCCGCGCCGGGACAGACGGTGCGTTTCTCCGGCGGCCGTCCCGTGAGCGGTTTTAAGCCGGTCACGGACCCTGCCGTGCTGGCGCGCCTGCTGCCGGAGGCGCGGGACGCGGTCGTGCAGGCCGATCTCCGCTCCCAGGGGATCACCGATTTCGGCGTTTTCCACACGCGCGGCTTTCACCGTCCCATTGTCCCGGCCATGCTCGAAGTCTTCTATCAAGGCCGGCCCATGCCCCAGGCGTGCTGGCCGAAGGACGGGTTTGCGACGATCAAGGGCGTTCCCGTGGAGTCTCAGGACATACATGGCGGCGCCATTGGCAAACTGGAAAACGGGTTCTTCTACGATGGCGACCGTCCGGCGCGGTGGGGCAATCTTGACGATGTCATGGTCCATGGCTACTGGGCGTACGATTGGGCGAATTCTTATGAACTGATCGGCGCGCTGGACACCGGGAAACGGCACATCCACCTGGCGCCGCCGGGCGGCATCTACGGTTATCGCGCCGGCCAGCGTATCCAGTTCCTGAATATGCTTGAAGAACTGGGTTCGCCAGGACAGTGGTATTTGGACCGGCGGACAGGCCTTCTGTATTTCTGGCCGCCGGCGCCCCTGCGGGAAGGCGATGTCGCGGCATCGCTGCTTGAAGAACCGTTTCTCACACTGGCCGACGCGGCGTATATCCGCATCGAGGGCATTACCTTTGAGACGGCCCGCGGCACGGGTATCCACGTGACCGATGGCGCCGATTGCCGGATCGAGCAGTGCGAATTCCGCAACCTCGGCAACTATGGCGTTATCGTCAAGGGCGGCGCGCGCCACGCGGTGCGCGGGTGCGAGCTGGCCGAGCTTGGCGACGGCGGCGTCAACATCTCCGGCGGCGACCGCCAGACGCTGACCCCCGCGGACCATGTGGTGGAAAACAACCACATTCATCATGTGGCGCGCTGGTCGAAGTGCTATGTTCCCGCCGTGTTGGGCAGTGGGGTCGGCATTCGCATCGCCCACAACCTGATCCACGATCATCCGCACTGCTCCATCCTCTTCGCCGGCAATGGATTCACCGTCGAGTACAACGAGATCCATCACGTCTGCCTCGAGACCGGCGACGTCGGGGCCATTTACACCGGGCGCGATTACACCTACCGTGACAATGTCGTGCGCTATAATTTCATCCACCACACCGGCGGCGTCGGGCTGGGGTCTATGGGCGTGTACAACGACGATTGTGTCAGCGGCACGATCATGTTCGGCAACGTCTTCTGGAAGGTGCAGCGTGCCGTGTTTCTTGGCGGCGGCCGCGATTTCCGCGTCGAGAATAACGTTTTCGTTGACTGCGCGCCGGCTGTGGCGCTGGATGGACGCGGCCTGTCGAAGGCGCCGGCCTGGCATGATAGGATCTACCAGACGATGAAACAAAAGTTGGAGGAGATGAACTGGCGGCAGCCACCCTACAGCGCGCGTTACCCCGAACTGGCGGACCTGGTGCCGTTCTACGAGAAAGATGACGGCATTCCGCCCGGCAATATCCTGGTTGCCCGCAACATTTGCGTCGGCGGCCAGTGGACCGAAATCTACTGGGACGCAACGCCGGACATGGTCACGTTCGAGGCCAATCTGGTGAACGGCGACCCGCAGTTCGTGGACCCGGCCAATGGCAACTTCGACCTGAAGAAAACCTCGCCGGCGTTTAAGCTCGGGTTCCAGAGAATTCCCGTGGAGAAGATTGGGCCGGCGAGAAATGCGCGGCAAGCCGCCAGCGTAGTTACAAGAGAACCGGCAAGTCCGCAATGCCCTCAGGGCTCCAGGAAGCCGGCGCTGTAGTTGGGGGCTTCCCTGATGATTTTCACGTCGTGCACGTGGGCCTCGCGTACGCTGGCCGGGGAAACCCGCACAAAGCAGGCGTTCTGGTGCAGCTCCTTTATGGTGCGGCAGCCGCAATAACCTAACGCCGCCTTCAGCCCGCCGCAGAACTGGGTCAGCACTTTTTCCAGGCTGCCGGAGAACGGCACAATGCCTTCCACGCCCTGGGGCACCAGCTCATCCTCGCGGGCATCGCCCTGGCCATAACGCTCGCGGCTGCCCAGCGCCGTCTTCATCGCGCCCAGGCTGCCCATGCCGCGATAGACCACGTATTGCCGGCCCTGGTGAATGATTTTTTCTCCCGGGCTTTCGTTGGTGCCGGCCAGCACCGAGCCCATCATGACCGTATCCGCGCCCGCGGCAATGGCCTTGGGCACGTCGCCGGAAAAGCGGATGCCGCCATCGGCAATGACCGGGATTTCTCCGCGCAGAGCCTGGGCGCATTCATAAATGGCGGAAACCTGCGGGATGCCGACGCCGACCACCACGCGCGTCGTGCAGATTGAGCCGGGCCCGATGCCGACTTTCACGGCGTCGGCCCCGGCCTTGCGCAGCGCCAGCGCGGCCGCGCCGGTGGCGATATTGCCCGCCACCACGTCAATTTCCGGGTGATGGCGTTTAATCCATTCACACATGCTGATGACGCCCTGGCTGTGGCCGTGGGCTGTGTCAATTACCAGGACATCCACGTCCTTGGCGGCGAGCGCCGCAACCCGTTCCTGATCATTTGGTCCTACGGCCGCGCCCACGCGCAAACGGTGCCGCGCGTCCCGGTTGAAAAGCGGCTGGGCATTTTCAATAAGCATGCTGACGTCGCTGAAGCTGTAAAGCCCGACCAAGCGGCCGTTATCCACCAGCGGCAGCTTGCCGATCTTGTTGCGCTTCATGATGGTGTAGGCTTCCTCGAGCGAGGTCTCCGGGGGGGCGGTGATGACGGAGGTGGTCATGATATCAGCCACGCGCGCTTTATCGTCATGGGCGAACTTCATGTCCGCCGCCGTCAGGATGCCCGCCACCCGGTCATTTTCATCCAGGATGGGGAAGCCGGAGAAACCATAACCTTTCCTGGCCTTGCGGGCCTTGACCTCTTGGAGCGT
Organism: Lentisphaerota bacterium; assembly: GCA_016188985.1. Classification (GTDB taxonomy): domain Bacteria; phylum Verrucomicrobiota; class Kiritimatiellia; order JAAZAB01; family JAAZAB01; genus VSJD01. The sequence goes on from JACPGM010000016.1 coordinate 28,031, forward strand.
ATCGCCGGAGCGGAAAGTAATCGGACTGCGGATCAGCCCGTGCAGGTGATGCTTGACGGCGTCAACCGCGCGGCTTTGGCCGGCAATGTCCTGATTCTTGTGAATAATGCCGATACCGCCCAGGATGGCCATGGCAATCGCCATCCGGCTTTCGGTCACGGTGTCCATCGCGGCGCTGACAAAGGGGATATTGACGCCGATATGCGTGGTGAGCCGGCTGCCGATCTCGGCCTCCTTCGGCAGGAAGTCGGCATAGCGCGGAATCAGCGAAACGTCGTCAAAAGTAATGCCACTGCCGGCCGTCGCCATAAACGCAACCATCGGGCGCTCTGATTTCACGGATAATCAACTCCTTGTTTTCGTTGAGCTTGCCTCATTTTACCGGAGAATCCAACGCTTTTCTGATATGTTTGGTCAAGGTTTCGGGATTGAATGGTTTGGGGAGAAAAACTATGTCGGCGCTGAGCACCTCCAGCTGTCGGGCGGCCTGGCTGGCATACCCCGACATATACATCGCTTTCAAGGTCGGTCTTTTCTGATGCAGCCGGCGGACAAGCTCCGGCCCGTTAAACTCCGGCATGATAACATCGCTGAGCACCAGGTCAATGGCCTGGGCATATCCATCGCTGAGGGCCAGCGCCTGGCGCGGGCTGGTGGCCGTGATGACGTGATAGCCCAATCCGGTCAGGATCCTGCTGATGATGCTGACGATATTGGCATCGTCATCAACGACCAGGATTGTTTCGTGGCCGCGCAGGAGAATGCCTTCCGGCTTGGTTTGCGCGCGTTCCGCGGCTGCTTCCGCCGATTCCGGAAAATAGAGCTTGAAAGTGGTGCCGCGCCCGACTTCCGAATACACCGCTATGTCGCCGCCGAACTGCTTGACAATGCCATAAGCGGTTGAAAGTCCCAAGCCCGTTCCTTTGCCTTTGGTCTTGGTCGTAAAAAACGGTTCAAAGAGGCGTTCGCGCACCTCGGGAGTCATCCCGCAGCCGGTATCGCTGATTTCCATCAGGCAATAATCCCCCGGGGTCAGGGCGGCGTGCGCAGCGCAAAAAAACTGGTCGAGGTTGCGGCGATGAGTTTCAATCACCAATTCCCCTCCGTTGAGCATGGCGTCGCGGGCGTTCATGATGATGTTGATGATTACCTGTTCCAATCGGGCTGGGTCGGCCCGGGTGTTCCTTAAAGCCGGATCCAATTGCGTGGTCAGTTTGATCTTTTCGCCGAGCGTATGTCTGAGTAAATTTTCCATCTTCCGGATTACGGCATTCAGGTCTACCACGGTGGTTTCGACGGGTTGGTTGCGGCTGAAGTCCAGTAATTGCCGGGTGAGCATGGCCGCGCGCTCGGCCGCCTGAATGATTTCCTCAAATTCCTTGCGGTGGGGGTCGTCCGGTTTAGCGGACTTCAGCAAGAGCGCGCCGTAGCCCAGAACGGAAGTCAGCATGTTGTTGAAGTCGTGGGCAACACTGCCCGCCAGGCGGCCCAGGGCTTCCATTTTACAGGTTTGATGCTGGACAACCTCGGCTTTTTTAAGGGCTTCCTGGGCGGCGTGCTCGGCGGTGATATCGCGGATGATGAGCACGGCGCCGGTTAAGGCTTCGTCCTGATCCTTGAGCGGAAAGGATGAAACCGAAAAGCAGCCTTTCAAGCGCGGCAGTTCTATGACCGGAACTACAAAGGGCGCCGCCTGCACGGCGTCGGGCAGGCGCGGCGACTCCTCGGCGCGCGGGACGGAATTGAAGAGCGTGCGATAATCGCGCCCAACCAGGTCGCCATAAAGCGGTTGAAACTGCCGATTCATCGCCTGGTTGGCCCGCAGGATGCGGCCGGAGCGGTCCAGCAGGCACATGTAATCCTGGATGGCGTCGAACGAGCGTTCCCATTGTCCCTGCGACGCCACCAGCGCTCGTTCAACCGTCTGATAAACCGAGACATCCCGCAAATGGAAAATAGCAACCGGCGTTCCCTGGTAGATGCTGTGCGCGATTAACGCGATCTGAAAAGGTATTGCCCGGCCCTGGCTGTTGAGCAAGCTGTCCTCTACGCTGGTCCATTCGCCGCTTCTGAGCTTATCAAGATTGCCGGTCCACTGCGGCTGTCTTTCGCGGGGAATGAACTCGGTTATTTTGCGGCCGGTAACCGCGGCGCCCGGAGCGCAGAAAGTCTGGAAAGCCTGGTTGGCCTGATGGATGACGCCCGCGCGGTCCAGGAGCACGATCATGTCCGGCGAGTGATTGAACACCTGGCTGAGCCAGTCTCCCGTCTTCGCCGAAGGCTTCGCCGCGGCTTGGCCCGGCTTTGCGGAGGATATTTGCATTGAGTTATCGGTCATGCCGCGGTAGATTATTACGCGGGAAGAATGAAGTAAAGAGAAATAGTGTTTGGCGGGTAACCTGTCAGTTATTGGGGGGCAACCAGAAGTATACCACTGAAGTGGAGATGTCTCGACTTCGCTCGACATGACACGCAGACACGGTCATTCCGAGCGTTAGCGAGGAATCTCGGCGGTGTCGGCTAAGCCTCGCAGCGTGGCAATTAAACCGGCCTGGAAACTAAGACTTGGGGCGGCCCTCGGCCTGATGAGCGCGCCGACCTGGGTCGCGGCCCAGGTGGCTCTCAGCCTGACGCTGCCCTCGGCCAAGGCGCTGCTCTACGAGGATGTCCCGGCCACTGTTCTGATTCAGAATAACAGCGGTCAAATGCTGGAAATTGATGCGCCGCCCGCCCGCATCGCTACGCGAAGCGTTGCGGGCGGGCCGGGGCCGAGGAGCTTCTTCTGGTTGGAGGTCGAGCGCGCCGATGGCCGTGTCATTCCGCGGCGCGACCAGGCGCCCCTGCTGCCGTCGGTAAAGATCATGCCTGGCGAAGCGCGCACGTTTGGACTCGACGTAGCCCGCCTGTTTGCCATCAGCCGTGATGGGCTTTACAAAATCCGCGCCGGCGTGCAAATCAACGGCGAACGCTTTGCCTCGCCGGAGCGGATGCTGGAAATTGTCAATGGCTTTGAATTAAAGCGTCTGACGGCCGGCATCCCCGCTGAGCCCGGCGCTGCGCGCACCTACATCCTGGCCTATTATCAGAAGGAAAAATTTGAAGATATTTACCTGCGGATTGAAGCCGCCGACTCGCCATCGTCCGGCCACGGCCGGACTATGGCGGAGCACAGCCGGACGATTTACGGAGTGTTCAACCTGGGGCGCGTCGTGCGGGTGCGCTCTCCTGAGCTTAAGGTGGACGAGGCCGGCAACGTGCATGTTCTATTTCAGACGGTCGGCTCGGCGTTTGTCCATGCGGCTTTCACGCCGTTTGGCGTGCCGTTGTTCAGCAAAACCTACCTGGGGCGCCAAGGCAAGGCCAGCCTGACGCTGCAGCCCAATGGCCAGATCGCCGTTCTGGATGGAATCGAAATGACGCCGAAGTCCGAAGAACAAAGCCCCCCTGCCCGGCGCACGCAACCGATGAAGTAAGGTGTAGGCCGATGACCAATCGCGAACGCGTCCTGGCAACACTCCGCCATCAACCGCCGGACCGTATTCCCTACCACGTCTCTTTTACGCAGCAAGCCCGGGCGCGCTTCCAGGCTTATGCCGGCGCCGATGGCCTGAAATCCCTGCGGAATTGCCTGGCGATGTATGAACTGGAGCCGGCCAATGGCTGGCGGGAAACGGCGCCGGATATCTGGCAGGATCAGTTCGGTGTCCAGTGGAACCGGTCGGTGGACAAGGATATCGGCGTGGTCGGCAATACCTGCGTGACGCCGGAAAACGTCCGCACTTATCATTTTCCGGATCCGGACGATCCCTCGCGCTATACCGCGCTCAAGAATGCCCTGGCCGCCGGTAAGGATGACCGTTTCATTGTCGGCTGTATCGGGTTCAGCCTGTTTGAACGGGCCTGGACCCTCGCCGGCATGGAAAACGTTCTACAGGCCATGCTTATTGATCCTGGCTTTGTCCATACGCTGCTCGACCGGATCCTCGAGCATAATTTGCGCGTGATTGAGAATGCCTGCCGGCTGGAAATTGACGCCATGTATTTCGGCGATGACTGGGGTCAGCAGACCGGCCTGATCATGGGGCCGCAACTGTGGCGCCAGTTTATTTATCCGCGTGTTCGGCGGATGTATCAGGCCGCCAAGGCGCAGGGCAAGGCAGTCTGCATTCATTCCTGCGGCAAGGTCCAGGAACTTTTCCCCGCGCTGATCGAAGCCGGCCTGGATATCTTTAATCCTTTCCAGCCGGAAGTGATGGATCCCTTTACGATGAAGAAGCAATTTGGCCGGGACTTGGCTTTTTTCGGCGGGATCAGCACCCAGCGCCTCCTGCCGTTCGGCACGGTGGCGCAGGTTAAAAAGGAAGTGCGCGAATTGTTGAAGGTTGTCGGCCGGCAAGGCGGCTACATTGCCGCGCCGGCGCACAGCATTCCCGGCGACGCCAAGCCCGAAAATATCGCCGCCATGCTGGACGTCCTGCAAAACCAGTGAGGCGCAGCCCCGCGCGGGGCCGCGACGCATCAAGGCGCAACCAGCGATAGGCCATAAAAGTGAATGTTATGATTGCTAAATTGAATGACGATTGTTTTGGGGATCGGGTCGCGGCGCATAGCGCCCCTCCCACCAAGAAAAGGCCATATATCGCAGCGCGCGGGCCTGGCCTGGCCACTTCCATTGAGGCCATTAAGCGTGAGTTTGCGGCCATCGAGCGCGAGATTGAACAGCGCGTGCGCGACGCGGCGATATCGGCATTCATTCCCGGACTTGGCCAGGTATACCTGGGGCATTTTCTCTCCGGCGTGATCACGCTCGCGATCGCGGTTGCGGCTTGGCTGCTGGCGACGCAGTTCTGGCCGATCGGGCTGATCCACGTCTCGGCGGCTTTGCTGGCATTTAGCTGTAAGCCTCATTGCTTTTTTCTGGATTCCCGACTCGTGCTTCGTAGCGAAGGCTTACTTCGCAGAGTAGCATCAGGTCGGGAATGACATCAGCCTTTACAAGGGATTATTTTTTCCCCGCGAACGCCTGATTTTTCCCACGGCAAGCCGGTTTCTTTCCGTGCGCCGAGGGCAGGCGCGCGGAAAGGCCACGTTTCAGCGTGGCCCCGAAGGGCAAGCGGTTCGGGAGAACCGCGCAGCAATCCACGCGCCCCGCGCGGGGCGCGACACGTCGTCCATGTCGAATGCCGATGCCGCGATAAGTTTCAATCCACGCGCCCCGCGCGGGGCGCGACTCATCGGCTTTGTGCTTGAGATAGGCGCTCAGAAAGTTTCAATCCACGCGCCCCGCGCGGGGCGCGACGCGGGCCAAGACGATAAAACGTTGGGCTAAACGGTTTCAATCCACGCGCCCCGCGCGAAGTTTCAATCCACGCGCCCCGCGCGGGGCGCGACTAAAACCGACATAGGTATAACGGCTCTGACCAGTGTTTCAATCCACGCGCCCCGCGCGGGGCGCGACATCAAGGCCGCGGAAATCCGTTTCGGCAACAAAGTTTCAATCCACGCGCCCCGCGCGGGGCGCGACTCATATCCAATTATCTTCAACAAATCGGGCCAAATACAGGCGCTATTCACGAACCGCATCCGGCGGTCGGCCGCGCGCTTACTCGCTGCATTTGACCGGCCGCATATTCAGTTATCAAAGAACCACTTCCGCCAATCCGCGAACCTCACGGCAAAACCACGCGAGCTTCAGGTTCGCGGAACAGTTGATCAAACCAGCAAGGGATCATGCCTTAAGTCATTCGTCGCCTTTGCGCCAACGTGTTCCACCCGCCTTTGCCAGTTGCTCCCGAGATAATAAAACCGCAGGCTGTCTTCCTCCGGCTTGATTATTTCAATGAGCCTGTTCTTCAATTCAGCCCATTGCGCCGGATCAACGTCGCACTCGAACACCGAATACTGGACCCGCTGCCCGTAATCCAGGCAGGCCTTGGCCACCTTGCGGAGACGGGTCTTGCCGCGATTGTCCACCGTGCTGACATCATAGCTGACAAGTAATAGCATATTATTTCTTCATGTCGCGCCGCTCCGGCGCGTTATGAATTGTTCGTCCGTCGAACAATTCATTTCCAGATTACCGGTGGATACCCGTCCAAATCCCCGCGCAGATGGCGGGCCAATAACTGAGCCTGCAAATGAAAGAATATGCCTAAGGCCGCGGTTTCCTCAACAAACGGGTGCATCATTTCCTCCTTTTTTGATATGCCACCAGGACAGCCTTCCGGGTATCGTCCGTCATCTCCACCGCGCCCGATTCCGTCTTGCGGAAGCCGTCGCCCTGCACCTGCTTCAGATTCACCAGCGAAAGAACCAGCCGGTCGGCAAAGAACGGCCGGAACTCCTCCATCAGGTCCAGCGCCAGGCTCGGGCGTCCGGGCCGGTCGCGATGCAGAAAGCCCACCTGCGCGTCAAGGCCCACGGCCGCCAGCGCGGCTTCGCAGTCATGCACAAGCAGGGTATAGACGAACGAGAGCAGCGCATTGATGTTGTCCAGCGGCGGACGCCGCGACCGTTCTTTGAAGCTGAAATCCGCCTTTTGCGTCCGGATCAGATGGTCAAAGACGCCGAAGTAGATGCGGCTGGCGTCGCCTTCCAGACCGCGCAACTCGTCAAGACTCTGCGCTTTCCCGGCAAAATGGATGCTCGCGGCCAATTCACGCGCCGCGCCGGCGACATTGGCCATCTGACCATCCTCTCCATAATCCCGCACCGCCCGCTGCAGCACCGAGCGGCAGTTCGCCGTCTTCCCTGCCACAACCGCCTTGGCGATCCTGGCGCTTTCTTGCGGGTCATCCGCCCGGCGATATTGTTCGCGGCGGAGGAGCACGTTGCCCGATTCCGGCCCGTGCACGCGCGCCAGGAACCTGCCATGCTCGCTTAGAAACGAGATCAACACATTATTCTGGGCGCAGTGGTGCATGAGGAAAGGACTGCAGATTACATTGCCGAAGCAGACAATGCCCCCCAGCGCATGGATCGGCAACCGCAGTTTCACCTCGTGATCAACGTTCACCACCACGGCTTCGCCATCCTTATTCAGGTACGCGCCCTGGGTGGTGACAAAGAGGGTGTTGAGGAATTTCTTCATTGTCGGGGATCTGAAATCTCGGATCTCATATCTGGGATTCCCGGATTGGCTTTGGCCGCCTTGCGTTTCGCCAACGCCTCTTCGTTCGCCTTCTTCAGCTTCTCCATGAAAGCGGCGGCTCGTTTTTCCTGTTCATAGCCGACACGCGACTTCTCGGTCAGATAGCGTTGTCCTTTGATGTCGGTATTCTGCAAGGAATCCGCCCACGCACGCACTTGCCTGGAAATACTCTCTGCTTTTGGCTTCAGATCGGATATCCTGGATTTCAGATGGGCGAATCCCTTAATACGTTGGCATACGGCCAAAATGGAACGGACCTCTCCCGCTGATCCGCGGGCGAAATATAGAAAGGTGATCAGTTCCTGGGTAGTGCCCCGTTCAAAACCTTCGGCGACGTTATTTGATATGGAAAGGACCGCCCGTTGAATCTGGTTGGCGATGTCGCCCTTGTGTCGGAAAGCCGGATCTTCGGTGAGTTCAAATATCTCAACGGCAAGGTCGGCGGAATCCTGCCACACAGGAACGTCCTCGAATCGCTCGTATTTCATCCGGTTTTGCTCCCTCCTCAGCATTTCAAATCTAAAATTTCAGATCTCAGATACTTGTCCGCCGATTTGCCGGCCCCCGCCGTCTTGGGCATACACTGCGCCAGCAGTGAGCATTTCTCGCATTTCTTCGCGTAGGTCGCCGGCGGGGTGACGCCGGCATTCACTAAATGGTGCAGACGAACAGCCGCTTCCTCCGTCCCATGTCTCAGTTCGTCCGTAAGAAGAATATCTTTCCTTCGCCGCGAGAGACCGTAAAAAAGGGCGCCCGCCGGGATATGGCAGTTGAGCATTTCCTCCAGGCATAGAGCCTGGGCGCACAGTTGACACTCGAAGCTCTCCTCGTGCCGGACAACTCCCCGCTTGTACTCCACAGGAAACGGTGTCCATCGGCCCGAGACACCCGGGAGGACAATGCCTTCGGCGCCCTGATCCAAACGGTGAAATTCAAAAACATCCGCCACGCCGGATAGTCCCAGGCGCAGGGAGCGCAGTCGGAGTCCACGGACGATGCGAACATCACCTCGCGATTCATTTTCACCGGCGTGCACTTTGTCGTGTAAGTAATGACCCTCGATGGTCGAGACGCTCTCCTGCCAAATCTCCTCCAGCTGGTGCAGCGCTGCGCGCCGTTCGCAAAAGACAATGTCGGCGAGCGCGGAAATGGGCAGAAGATTGTCTTCGGAATAGGTCATGGCCGTTCGCGTAGTTTCCTTTGAGACTCCTTGGCCTTAATTCAGTTGTCGACAAACTGTCGACAACTCAATTTCGGCCTCATCTTTCTCCCGGATTTTCATCTTGAACCAGTAATCACGAGGGTTCGCGCTGTCAGTAAGCGCGGCAACGACATCCACCACTGAAAACCACCACTCATTCTGGTTTAGTGTTCTTCTGATTGTCTTGCCCTTGAACAGCGCTATTTTCGTGTTCTCGGCCATATTTCCTCCGGTATGTTACCCAAACCGATCCAGCGAACTCACACTACATATGCCCCATTTATTCCCTTCTTGAAAAACTCCACTGCAAGAATTCCTCTCATGTAGCCTAGGAAATCGTCATAAGCCAAGTCCCATTTATACATTCCCGGTCTGCCATGTATCTCCTGTGCCTTCAAATCATTCAGGCGGTAGCCCCATATCTGAACCGATGATTTTTGAATCTCCTGCCATGTGACAGGCTGATAGCTTTCAAGGCGGGCGATAATTTCTCTGTTCACCACGACCGTACGGGTGTCTGAGGCAATGACGTGAAACTTCTCTTCGACCATTGGGAAACGAAGTTGTGTTTCTTGTGCAACCAGTTCTTTTACAAAGCTTCCGGACAATCGCACCTCGCGTTGTAGCGCCTCGGTGCAAAGCTCTGGGGAGATCGTTCTGCTCGCATTGAATATCTCCCGCAACACTTGGGCTGCTTCGGTCATCATGGGGTGTTTTTTTAATAGACCGCCTTCCTGCAACTCAATCGTCCAGATAGTGGTGTCTGTTTCTGTGCCATGTCGGTTCACTCGACCTGCAGTCTGCAGAAGCGATACCAGCGATGCGATCTCGCGAATCCCACTCTTGAATGAAAGATCTACACCAGCCTCAACACAAGAAGTGGCAATCAACGCCCAATCGGTGTCCCCAGTATTCTGCAAACGCTTCTTCACATTCTTCAACGTTGCATCACGATCGTTAGGCGTCAACGCCGTGGAAAGATGTTCCACCTTTTCCCGACCTTGCATCTTCGCATATTCATCTGCTATGGCGGCAGCGCTCTGCACCGTGTTCACAATGACAAGCCGAGGACCAGGGAGCGACACGACCCAGTTAACCAGTTCGGTGGCAGTCATGGCTTCATCGCGAAATTTGTAGGATACGCGACATCCCTCGTATTGCGCTAAAGCGTTCCGCAAATCGTGCGGTAGCAACTCCGGTACTGCCGGCTTTGTCGAATCAAACTCATCTATCTCCCAAAACCTGTTCAGTGAACCAGAGGCCAAAACCCAGCAGCAACTCCACTCCTTGGCATAATCTCCGATCCATTGCCAAGCCAAAGGAAGATATTTGGCCGGGAGGGCGGCGTGCGCTTCGTCCAGAAAAACGGCACTACCTGGTAGATTGTGCAAGCGTCTTAACGTGGCCGGCGAGTTGGACGCAAGTGTTTCAAAAAATGCAACCGCCGTGGTCACAATAATCGGCGCCTTCCATAATGCCGTGAACTGACGACTGTATATGTCCTGATAATCCGCCCTGTGGTGCAATTCGGCCACGACCTGTTCCGGACTTTCGTCGTCAAGAACCAGGGCTTTGCGATAAACATTCACCGATTGCTGGATAATATTGGTGTAGGGCAAGACCACAAATATTCGGCGCAGACCACGCCTTTTCGCAAGGGCCAACAAACAGGCCATCACGGCTGTCGTCTTGCCGGTTCCGACCGGACTGTCACACGAAAAAATATGCTTCAAGTCGGAAAGATTCGCGTTTCGACACGCGGCATAAACCTCAGTCCTCAATCGTGAACGTTCGTCAGTTTCCGAAAGTGCTGCGACATACGAGTCCAGCCTAGCCAATCTTTCGTTAGGGCGAAGATGGACCACGGCATCATTGTTCTCGGCATATTCCCCGTAGTAGCAGGCTGTGTCTGTGTGATCGCCGTCAGCCAAACACGACAAAGCAATTCTCTGAAATAACGCTGGGTTGCCTTGGATGTTGCCCATTGTGGACAACGCAATTTCCTCCCCACGCGTCTCAGAGTGTTGCTTTACCAACTCATCAAGAGTTTTGTCCACGTGAATACGAGTTTCCGCGTGCTCATCCCTCAGGACCTCGTCATCTTTCCGATTTTGCTCTTTGATAAAGTCCGGAAGACCAATGTGATGCGAACGCACCATCACAGCCCCCAGCATGGCCTTGAGCTTGTTCAGCAAATATGCCGTACCTGCTTCGGTGTGTTGCACGGGCAAGGACTCGGCTTTTCGGCGACCATTCAACACACCTTGGTTCAGTGGATCGAGTTTGCCCAAGTCATGATATTCTGAGGCAAGTTTACCTACGGAGTGCAATAATTCACCGTCTGTAGCCGAATATTTAGCCGCTTCGACGGCGGCACGAACAGCACGTAGGACTACGCCGTCCACATGAACAGCGTACTCCTGCGCTGGAATCCTCCGTTTTGCGTCGGCACTATGAGCCAACAGCTTTATTGGTTCTTCATTAGATCGGTGCATGATGAGAGTTTGTCGGCCAATTCTTTCGGAAGTTCCGCAGGAACATCATAATCATTCCAACTTTGCGACGGTTGCATGGCATCGCTCCCTTTTCGCTTCGGCGTGAGCGCGTCAATCAGAAGATGATCCGCGCAACTACCCAAGGCATTGGTATGTTCCATATACCACGCATAGCGCAAACGCACATCAGGGCGAATAGCAGAACGAGTGTGATCGTAGGCGTAAGGGATCAACGCCTTGAGCAGTTCGATATCTTTTATTGTACATCCCGATTTGTGAGCATGACTGGGATTGATATAGAACGGCATACAATAAACCCCATGCTCGACTACCCGATATGCTAATGGTGCCATGCCTTGTTTTTTATCCCCCTCCACGCCTGCCTTGTTGGTGTTGGTGTGACGTTGAACTAGAATGGGCGCCACTGATAATCCCATTACAAACTGGGCAACCCCCGATTTGATATATCCTTTGTTTCCGCCTTCTTCGAGAAATGTATTTCCAAACAAACGACCATCCCAATATTTCTTCACAAATGGACTCTTCATAAACTCTGCTTGATCGAATTCCTTTATATCCTTTCCCATTTCCGCAGTTATTTCCTTTCGCACCCGGCCACGCGATTCAAGAATGCGGAACTCTTCAGGCTTCAACTCAAGTATCTTGCATAGGGACTTGAAAACCGGTCCGTCCGCATCCTCAACTAGATCACGAAGTTTGCGTTTGAAGGAAACCGGCGAGATTTCGCCCAAACCATTGGGGCGCTGACGAGGATCACTTTCTCGATCCGGGTCGCCGTTGGGATTGGAACTGACCACTTCGATAATCAATAGACCTGTCGCGCGTTTGATGTCATTACTCATGCTACCCTCCCTTTCCTTGATCATTGTTTAATTCCGCCTTTTCAGAACTTGCGATATACCCCAGCAGCAGCTGCGCACGATCCGCGTCGTTGAGCCGCGTTGGCAGTGTTTGTCCACGGAGTTTCGCCTCGATTTCTCCATAGCATTTCAGGAAGTACCGGGAAAGCCTGGCGGCATCCGTACTGTTGGTACGCGCCCAACCAAGATAAGGCGCAATACGCAAAGCCAGTTGGCTCAGGGCTTGAATCGGGCTTTCAAGCGCCGCCACCATCAAGGCATTCCCCAGTAATTGAGGCGGCAGTTTTCCACCTCTAACCTTATTACAGTACAACCCGTGTAAGTCATCGGAAACCTTCAGCATGTTGCCGATCAAATACGGTGCATTCATCATGTAGCGCTCCTTTTCTATGCCGCTCTTGTGGAGTAACAGCCCCAGAATCGCAGGCATCAATTGCTTCTGTTTGTCATAGCCCATCAATGAAATACACTCCCCCTTGTGCATCGCATCACCCAAGGAAAGAAAAAGGCCCTTTCCGTTTTGAATCGCGAAGGAAAGCAATCGCGGAACATATCGCGTGATCTTCTCTCCCAACAATAGATCAATCCCTGCTGTTGGCGAAATTATAGTTACCTCGCATTCAGTTCCTCCGTCCATTTTCCAGACCCGATTAAGACACCCAGCAACTTGAAGTGGAAATGGTGTCTCCGGTTCCACCGTGATGACCTCGCCTTTCTTCTCGCCCCATGCGGGAATGCGGATCAGTGGAAGGTTGCTGCATCCCCTCTGCCAGTCCTGGGCAGCTATCTCCAGTCGTGCCGCAGAGTAGTTGCGATGAAATACGACCTTGGTGCGAGCCTTATCCATTTTTCGCAGGGAAAATACATGAAGTTCGATCTGTTTCAAGTCCTTGTGAATTCCTTTTAGTTGGCCGATCACGTCCTTTGCGTATTCCGCAAATCGTGCAGACTTATCATCCTCTTTTCGTGCCCCTAAGCAGGCCGCCAGCTTAGGCGGAGATGGAGGTACGTTGGCAGGATAGGCAAACAGCAGTTCTTTGCCATCAGCGCGGCCCCACGTCTGTCCCTCCAATGCCGGATCAGACAGCCATTCCAAGGCGCCTTTGAACCGCCTCCGGCTTTCCATTCCAACAGGAAATGACGCTGCATCAACGGCTCCATAGCGAAATTGACAACTCGATTCTTTATTCATAGCCCTAAGTTTTACACCGCCGAGAACGGGCAGTTTAACTTCAGGCAGTTTTTCTTCTCTATCAATATCTCTACCCGGTAATCCATAGGCATCAGTTGCAGCAGGCGCGGCAACAGCGGATGAGCGCTGCTGAAGCAGGCATTCATTTAGAAATTGCATTGTCCTCTCGTGGGCTACCGGATATTTTATCCAGTCCTGCACATCGATAAATACCGAGAGGCCACCACGATCATTCTCGGCACTTTTTGTTTCGTTACCTTCATGCACAAGAACTGGCAAAAGGGTTGAAATGTCATTACCTGATTCAAGTTTCGCCCATACATACGTTTCCAATGCAGACGGCATTACGAGTTTGCCGACATGATCTATTACTTTGTTCAGGGCTTCATAATCACCTGGTATTTCGCCCAATTTATCCAGAAGAGTTCTTGGTATCTCTTGCAGACATCTCTGCATTTTATCTGTCATCTTTTTGTTCCAGTTTTGGTTTGCTTCAGTACACCATGCCCTAATCTGAGTAAAGTTAGGTGACGCTTTTTTCTCGCGCCACTTTTTCAGGAGTTTCTTTTTCTCATCGTCTATAACTCTATAAAGAGGTTGGATATTGAAACCGGGGAAGGAATTGCCATTGCTGGGTTCCCATTTTCGCAGTATTTTCACCAAATTCGGCGATATAGTCTGAATGTTAGCCACAGCACCCACCGCATTGACAATAATTTTCAAACACGGCTTCTTGTCGCTCGCACCAGGCAATCGCCTTAAATCTTTGTGCCAATCAGTGGGAGCGATTCCAGCGCTTTTTAGCGCCTCAGAAAGCTGATAAAGCTCATTAAGCATTGGCATCTCCTCTCGGGAGAAATTCAATCACGCCATTCTTGATGCTAACATTCTGGTCAAAGGTAAATCGGCTTTCCGATGCATATCCATCCGAAAACACCTCTCGTAGCATTGATGGGAGCGTCATATTGAGTGAGGCCTCGACCTGTGTTCTTTCCCGGAATGGCCCGAAATATGACGGCCCAAACTCTTTCCAACCGAGGAAGGGGATGCAGAAACACTGCCCGCGTTTGACTCGGCGGTTAAAAATGTCCTGATATGCATGGCCGGGAGCTGTGGTGTTCTTGTCCCACGAATTCGCCTTTTCGGGGAGCCGTGCTTTCGTTTCCCGCGTCACAGGAATAACCTTGGCATAGAGTCGGTAACAGACATCTATCAGCACGGTGGCCAACAATTGGAAACCGCCACCCGTTGCCATGATGCTCGATTTCCGCAGAGGCCCGCCATAATTAGTCTGGTAGTTGTGATATTGAAGGGGAGCGCAGATTGCCACCCTCGTAGGAATTACCTGTACCGCCGGTCCCCAGAGAATTGACTCACAGATGCCTTTGACCGCCGAATAAGTTGGAGCCGGGTAGCTCACCGGACAATCTCCGGTGTCAGGGCGGGTCCACATCGCTGTTGGCCCGGCAATCTCCATGCATATTGTGTGTTTGTTATCCATATTGCGCTCGCTTTTTATGCTTTATTTGATCTGTGTGCTAGGGATATTATTTTCCAGGCAACCGTTCTTTGCCGTCACTTATCCAAATTGTATGACCGCAAAGTTATTGGCCAATCTATCAAAATCGCGGGCTTTTTCGGCTACGGCTTTCAAGTGATCCTCCAGCGGTTGCCATTCCGCGACCGGCCGGCCCGGCCGGCTGTGGGCGTAAACGGGCTGGTTCATGATGGCCCATGGTATGGCGCTCCCTAAACTTCCAGGATTATACCGGTCGGCGGGGGATGATGCATGTTTTTTTATCGCTCAGCGCATGACCCAAAAATGACCCGCATGACCCGTAAATGACCCGTATTTGACCCATGAATGACCCATATCTGAGCGATATTTGAAACGGAAATGAAGCGCAACCTATTTCTGATTATTGATGAACTCCACTTCGCTCAAGCTGGAGGACAGTCTCTGAGCCCTTTCGATCGCCTGAATCATGTCGAAGACGGCGGCATGTGGATCATGCAGCATAGAACACCTCCGTCGAATTGAGGATGGCGTCCCTTCGTATGGAATTGGCGCTACGCTCAAGGTTCTTCCGATCCACAAGGTCAACCTTTCGTCCAAGGAGCAGTGAAAACTCCTCCTCGGCGCGGGCAAGGTCCATGAGCGACCATTGTTCATCCGGTTCGAACTCCGCCAGCAGGTCAATATCGCTGTCGGACCGAAGTCGGCCGGTTCGGGCAGAGCCGAAGAGTTCCAACCGTCGTATCTTCCATTTGCCACATGTCGTCCGGAGGGCGGCATCCGGGATTTCCATGTTTTCGATTTTCATTTCTTCCTTCCTCTTTTCGTCTTTCGTATTGCCTTGGCCGCTTTCTGTGGCTGCGCAAAACAGTAAAGCATATAACGGAAAATAGATTAGCCGGGCGGAGCAGGTTGGTCAAGCGCGGATTGCTTGCGCCGAAGAGGGCGGCTACATTGCCGCGCCCCTGCTTCGCTCAAGGAGCTACGCAGGGCAGGCTGGCGCTTGACACGGGGGCAGCGCGTGGTATGGTGCTTAGCGTTTGCGCACCCGTGGTGAAATTGGCATACACGCTAGATTCAGGTTCTAGTGGCCTCACGGCCGTGGAGGTTCAACTCCTCTCGGGTGCACCCCGCTAATTTCAAGAGGAGCTTACTTATGAAAACATTGCCGTGCGTCGCCGTTTGTGGCGGTGGCCGGGCCGCCCTGGCCCAAAAAACATATCCTGCGCTACGTTGCCACCGGCGAGCGGTAACAGAGGTTGTCGGAGCAGCAATGCTTTTCCCGCCGCCAGGCGGGGTGGTAAGTCATTGCCGGCGAATCATGATCTTTCCCTGGGAGCTGCCGTGATCTTGTCCGCGGATAACCAGGCGCAACGACTTTTCTCCGCCCAAAGCGGTGATATTCATGTTCCAGGTTAAAGGATTCGCGCCGGCGGTCACATAGCCGGTGGCGGCAATGCCCGCGACCGCCAGGGTGATTGCCTGGACTTCGATCGGCGCCGAGCCTCTGTCTGGTTTCAGTTCTATCTCATATTGGCGCGCTTCATTGCAGATGCGGCTGATATCTATGACCAGCGTTTTCCACGCAGTTCCGGCTTGAACTTCCCATTGGCCCGCCAGAAACGGGTCGTATATTTCCGCGGCGCGTTCGATGGTCACGTTCAAGCCGGTATGATAAGCCGCCAGCCGGCGCACGCGCGTTTCAGCGCCGGAGTGCAGCACCCGCAAACGCAGCGCCGTGACGGTTTGCGGGGCGAAAGCGTCAATTTTCTTGTGGCCGATGGCCGTGCCTCGGGCCAGTTCAACCCAGCGGCCTTGCGTTTCGCCTTCAATCACGTATTCGCGGATGCGTTCGCCTTGCGCGATGTCTTCCATGGTGACAACGTGATCCACCGCCTGGGGCGCGGCGAAGGAGAGCGTGAGGGACTGCCCCTCTCCGCGGGTTTCCGCGAGGCATTGGTCGAAACGCCGGCGAATTTCGGCGCCAAACTCCGCGACGCGTTTGGCGTCCGCTTCCGGTATCAGTCCGTTGGTATCCGGCGCGCTGTTTAGAAGCAACACAGTTCCGTGGCCCACCGAGCGGTAATAGATTTCCATGAGTTGCGCCAGACTCTTTAGGGTGGACTCGGTGTTCGGCTGCCAGAACCAGTAGTGTTCGCGGACGGGCGTATCGGTCTCAAGCGGCAGCCAGACATCGCCCTCCGGCACGCCGTGGGCGGCGGTCGCCACGCCGCCCAGTGCATCCCGGGCGCGCACCGCATTCCACGCGGGATAGGGGGCATAACCGGATTCGTTGCCCACCCAGCGGATAGTTGCCCGCGGCCCCTGGAAGATCATGGCCTCCGGCGCATAGCGTTGCAGGATGTCGGCGACGGCGATCACCAGGCTGCCGTCGAACCAGACCTCGGCTATCTCGCCGTAGAGCGAAAGCAGTTCGGTCAACTGCTGCCGATAAACGCGGTGGTACCGCTGCTGTTCCGCGCGCGTGGGACAACAGCCCGCCTGGCCGGCGTTAAAACAGGAATCCTGGGGGCTCAGGTAAATTCCCAGGCGCAGGCCCTGCCGCCGGCAGGCCCGCGCCAATTCGGCAACCAGATCGCCTTTGCCACGCCGCCAGGGCGTTTCCTTGACGCCGTAGTTGCTGGTTCTGGTCGGCCACCAGCAGAATCCGCCATGGTGCTTGGCCACCAGGATAATTTGCTTGGCGTCAAATGAGCGCGCCACATCAATCCATTGTTCCACATCCAGGGATTGCGGGTTAATCGCCGCCAGCGGCGTGGAATGGTCGTCAATGTGGCGACTCTGCCAGGTGGCCGGGTCAAGATGCACGAACATCTCCAATTCCATGGCGTGCCAGGCCAACTGACCGGGGCTGGGACGGGCTATCTCATTGATCGGCATTTGACAACCTCAGATTACGCCCTTGGGCGCTGGGCCGTTCAGGACTGGGGATCAATCTCCAAAACATTTTTTTCTCGCCGGCGTCAAACTGCTTGTCGTGGTAACGCAGCCGGCGGCCTTCGGCGATAACCGCCCGCGCGAGCTTCCCGGAAGCTTCCCGGCGCAGGAAAATCAAGCTGCCGTCGCCGGCGGCCTGCCAGTCTGGGACAACCAGTTCTTCGTCGGCAGATAGTTCCGGTGGAAGATGCAACGGATTCTCCACGTCGCGGGCCACGATCAAATCGGCCCTGCCATCGTCCAGCGCGATTTCAATGGCCACGTGATTTTCGCTCAGGGGCCGGCCTTGGGCTGAGACCAACGCTACGCACCGCGCGCGCCTGACGGCCGGTTTTGTTTCATAAGCTTCAATCAAACCCACAAACGTCGAAGCCAGCGGCGGCGTCTCCGACCGACGCCGAATCATCAAGCGGGGCACCCAGGCTTCACTGGTTGTGTTGTATGAGCTGCCGGTAACCACCCAGGCTTCGCAAATCGAGGCTTGGGCGGAAACGCTGAAATCCGTGTAACGGAAATGGCGCTCGGCGCCGGGCGCCAGATACCCGTAGCGGTCCTCGATGGTCCAATCCGCCTGCCAGCCCGGCGGCGGGTTGGCATCAGTAAAGAAATTGCGCAACTGGGGTTCAGGGCGGCAATGTTCCGCGTTCCAACCCGGCGGCGCCTTAGCGTCAGCAAAGAAGCTGTGCGACTTTGTTTCCTGGCCGTAGTCTTCTCCGGGTTTAAGTTTTAACCCGGGCGTGGCAAGAGAGCCGAAATGACTGCCGATGAATTTGGCGTGGTCGGTTCCGCCAACCACGCGGAAGATTTCCAGCGCGTAAAAATCAGTTTCCGAAATATCAACCAGCAGCAGCGTGCGCTCATATTGCGCAGTGTTTTCGTAGAGATTGGCGCCTGAGGCCCGCACGGCCTGAACGCCCGGCGCGATCAGCCAGAGCGTCAGGCGCGCGGCAATGCTGTCGGCCTTCGGCTGCCATTGCGTGCCGCGCTGATTCTTGCCGTCCACGGTTAAGGTATTATGGGCGGCGGTCATCATGTACCAGCGCGAGCGCGGCGATCCCCAGCCGCCGAACTGGACGGGCGGATAGCCGAAATCCGGCATCAGGTCGAGGCCGTGGGCAAACAGGCCGATGTTAAGGCCATCCAGGTGGGCATGCCGGTTGCCGGAATCGTAATCCAGCCAGAGAGCCCGTTCGTGCCGGCCCTGGCCGGAGCGCAGAATTGCCAAGTGCCATTGGCTTTTGTTGACGCTCTTAAGCGGGATAATGGCGCCTTCCCGCCGGATGATGGCGGCAATCTGCTCCTGGAATGATTCTTGGTCGGCTTCGGTCAGGTCCCAGGGCAGGTGCTCGCAGCTATTGAAATTGGCCTGATGGAGCGCCTGCACGAAGGCGATATCGCCGGTAGCTTCGTAGAGGCGCCACAAGAACGTGAACATGCTGGGGGTCAGCGGGTGGTTGCCGGGGAAAGGCATCAACTTTCCGGCGCTGGGCCGCTGGAAAACTACGCCTACATAGCGGGGCTGGCGCGCTGCAAAATAACCAGCATCGCCGCAACTGGGGTAATAGGATTGCAGGCACCAGGTATCAATGTGGAAACGCCAGGTCTGGTGGATCTGCGGCTGCCTGGAGAGTAACTGCTTGATGAATCCCGGCTCGACCTGCTCGAAAGTCTGGAAGAATTGGGCCAGGCCTTGAATGGCGTAGGCGCTGTAGCCATAAAGTCCTTTTTCACCAGTCAGGCCATCGGTCGTTAGCATGGCGACAATCATGCGATCAATTCCGGAGAGGATGGCCTCGCGCTCTTGCGGCCAGTCGAGGGTGGCCTGCATCGTCAAGAGCGCAATATCGGTTCGCGGCGGATTGGATTCGATTTTTTCGCGGTGGTTAAGCGGATGGCGCAAGAGATTTTCTTCGATGTTCGCCTGGATGGCGGCGAAGGAATCCTTGCGTCGGGGCAGCCGATGTTCCCGGGTTTTGTCCGCCAGGAAAGCCACCAGCTCACGGTCATCCCGAATGGCTTCAAAGACCAGGTCATAGGCCAGGGCCATTTCGCGGGTTTCCTCGCAGGCGTCATGCCAGACGGATACATAGCCCGTGGATGAGCGCTCCTGCCGTTCGTAGGTCCAGCCTTCGGTGAGATAATCGAAGGTGGGATAAAGATCGGCCACCCGGTCCAGCAGGATACCGGCCTTGCGGGCATATTCGCCATTCCCGCTGACCAAGTAGGCCTTGGCCAGCCGGGTAATGCCGCCCAGCACCGCTTGCCGCCACTGGCCATAAATTAAATAGGCCCCGATGAACCGCCAGCGCTTCTCGCCTTCCGCGTAGCCTTGGCCATCGTCCACTCCGAACAGGCGCTGGGGGTCCCGCGGATCAGGATGTTCCTGGTTAAAGAGCAGCGCGCGGTCCGCCTTCTCCGGCGCAAAGACGCCGGCGGCATCCAATCCCGAACGGTAAAACGCCTGGAAATCATTCTTGGGAAACAATTCGCGGCAATGCGGACAGCGGGTTTTCCAGGGCTGCTGCAAGGCGTCCATGACCCAGGTATACATCGGCACATCCCGACGGCAGGCCGGGCAATGGCCGTTCGACCAGACCATCCAGGAGCGCGGCAAAGTGTGGCCGAACATCAGCGCCCAGATGGCGTCGGTGCTCATTCGCTTCCAGGGTTCCGCCGAGCGGATTATTTCCTCTTTGAGCGCGATGGCCCAGTCCCACTTGGCCGCATTGCGGCGCACGATCGCCCGGAGACGTTCCGGAAAAAATGTGCTGGTTTTTTTCATGCGCCGGTAATGGGTTATGGTGGTTGCGTGAGGGTAGGGATGGCTCCCCGCTACAGAGCGGGGCAAGCGCCGAGTTTATCCCGCCTTGGCGGGACCGTCCGCGGTTCATCGTGAACGATTCACCGTGAACGGCGCGTTCGGCGAACGCGCCCTACCTCTTGCACCCTTAAGACTTAGACATTTTACAAGTGCTGATTCTTTGCGCTTGCTGGATTTTGGCCCAGGTGTCTTGGAGGGTGATGGTGCGGTTGAAGACCGGTTTGTCATCAGTGGAGTCGGGATCAACGCAGAAATAACCGAGCCGCTCGAACTGGTAGCGGCTGCCCGGCTGGGCGCCCCGCACGTTCGGCTCGATCCAGGCGGAAACGGTTTGGAGCGAAGCCGGGTTCAAGCAGGCCTTGAAATCGGCTTCGTCGGCCGGATTTTCTTTGGTGAACAGCCGGTCATAGAGGCGCGTTTCCGCCTGCAAGGCGTGGGTCGCTGAGACCCAGTGCAAGGTTGCTTTAACTTTAGAGCCTTCCGGCGCTTGGCCCTTTGGCGCTGGTGGTTGATAACTGCAATGCAGTTCCTTGATTGCGCCGGTGGCCGGGTCCTTGATTACCCGCTGACAGGTGATGAAGCCGGCGTAACGCAGACGCACTGTGCGGCCCGGCGCCAGGCGAAAGAATTTTGGCGGCGGGTTTTCCTGGAAATCATCGCGCTCAATGAAGAGCACGCGGGCAAACGGCACGCGGCGCGCGCCGGCCGAAGGGTCTTCGGGATTGTTCAGCGCCTCAAAAGTTTCCTCCCGGCCATCCGGGTAGTTCTCCAGCACGACCCGCAGGGGATTGAGCACCGCCATTACCCGATGAGAACGCTTGTTGAGGTCGTCGCGCAGGCAATGTTCCAGCAGGGCGACATCCGAGAGACTGTTGACCTTGGTCACGCCCACTCTCCGGCAGAACTCGCGGATGGCTTCCGGGGTGTAGCCGCGCCGGCGCAGTCCGGCCAGGGTCGGCAGGCGCGGGTCATCCCAGCCGGCCACCACTTTTGAGTTCACCAGTTCCTGGAGCAGGCGTTTGCTCATGATGGTGTAACTTAGGTTAAGGCGGGCGAACTCGATCTGCTGGGGATGGCAGGGCACTTTGAGGACATCCAGGATCCAGTCGTAGAGCGGCCGATGCACCTCAAACTCGATGGTGCAGATGGAGTGGGTGATGCCCTCAATGGAATCGGAGAGGCAATGAGCAAAGTCATACATCGGGTAGATCGGCCAGGTTGTGCCCGTGCGGTGATGCGGCGTCTTGTTGATGCGGTAAAGCACCGGGTCGCGCAGGTGCATGTTCGGGCTGGCCATGTCAATTTTGGCCCGCAGCACGTAGGCGCCTTCGGCTTCCTTGCCCTCCCGCATGCGCTGGAAGAGCTCCAGGCTTTCGGTAATGGGGCGATTGCGCCAGGGACTCTCCTTGCCCGGGCGGGTCGGCACGCCGCGGTAGTCCTTGAATTCTTCGGTGCTGAGCGTGCAGACATAGGCCTTGCCCAGCTTGATCAGCTCAAGGGCATACTGATAGAGGCGCTCGGAGTAATCGGAGGCGTAATAAAGATGCTGGCCCCAGTCAAAACCCAGCCAGCGGATGTCCCGCTGAATGGCTTCGATGTATTCGGTCTCTTCGGTCTCCGGGTTGGTGTCGTCAAAGCGCAGGTGGCAACGCCCGCCGAAATCGGCCGCTAAACCAAAATTAAGACACATGCTCTTGGCGTGGCCGATATGCAGGTAGCCGTTGGGCTCGGGCGGGAAGCGCGTGACAACCGTCTTGTGCTTGCCGGCCTTGAGATCGTTTTCAATGATCTCGCGGATGAAATGCCGGGATGTGGAATCGTCGGGTGCGATCATATTGTTGTCTTACAGTGGTTTGTCGGCTACAACTAAAACGAAATCAGATTCCGTGGGCAACCCGTCAGTTATTGGGGGTCGGCGATCCCAATGGCCTCAGCAAGCTGAAGGCCCTACGTAGGGCGCGACCACGCCTGGCGTGGTTCCGCCATAGGCGGACCCGCCTTTGGAGGGAAACCTCGCGCCTGCCACGCGAAACGCGTGGTCGCGCCATTTTACCCTCCATCCGGTGTACGTCGTCCGTCGTCTGCCATCCGTCGTCTGTCATCCGTCGTCGCTCTTATCCCCCTCCGCCGTATTGGGCGCGATAGGTCTTTTCCAACTCGGCGAGCTCATCTTTGGTGAGGGCGCAGCCCGCCTCGGCCAGGGCCTCGCGGGCGTATTGCAGTCGCGCCAAGGTCATGTCCCGTCCCAGGATCAGCATGCTGTCGAAGATCGGCAGGGAAACGACCGCGCCGGAAATGGCGATATAGAAGGGGGCTAATAATTGCTTGAGTTTCAGCCCTTCGAGTTGGGCCATCCGCTCGAAAATCTGTTTGATGGCATCAAGAGTCCACTCCGCGCTCCTTTCGATTTCCCATTGCGCCAGGCGCAGCAGCCTTGCGACGCGCTGGCCCGACAGGCCCGTATTCAGCAGCGCGGCGGGTTCGTAAAGCTGCCGGTCGGCGAACAGAAAGGCGGCGAGCGGAACCAGGTCGGCCAACTGGTTCAAGCGCGGCTGGGCCAGCGGCAGAACTTTCCGCCAGGTCTCTTCGTTCAGGCCCCAGGTTTGCAGGCGGCCAAGCAATTCGTCCAAGGGCAGCTCCCGCAGGCGCCGCCCATTAAAGGATTGCAGTTTCTGCAGGTCGAAAATCGGTCCGCCCAGGCTGACGCGCTTGATGTCGAAACTTTCGGCCAACTCCGCCAGCGTGAACTGCTCGCGGCCATCCGCAAAGCTGTAGGCCATAAGGCCCAGGTAGTTGATCAGCGTTTCCGGCAGGATGCCGGCGCGCTGGTAATAAAGGATGCTGACCGGGTTGCGGCGCTTGGAGAGCTTGGTCTTGTCCGGGTTGCGCAGCAGCGGCAAATGGTAAAATTCCGGCGGCTGCCAGCCGAAGGCCTGGTAGAGCAAAACATGTTTTGGCAGGGAACTGAGCCATTCCTCGCCGCGGATGACGTGGGTAATTTCCATCAGGTGGTCATCCACCACGTTGGCCAGGTGATAGGTCGGGAAGCCGTCGGCTTTGAGCAGCACCTGGTGGTCAACCTTGTTCCAGGGAATACGCACTTCGCCGCGCAGGCCGTCGCGCAGGACGCAGTCGCCTTCCGCCGGGACGCGCAAGCGGAGCACGTGTGCTTCGCCGGCTTGGATTCGTCGTTGCGCTTCCTGGCTGCTTAGCGCGGCGCAGCGGCCATCGTAGCCCAGGAAACCGTCTTTAACTGTGGTCTGCGCGCGGCGCAACTCCGCCAGGCGCTCCGGCGCGCAGAAGCAAGGGTAAGCCGCGCCCTTAGCCACGAGCCGGCGGGCGGCATCCTGGTAGAGCGCGGTCCGCTCGCTCTGCCGGTAAGGGCTGAAAGAGCCGCCCACATCCGGGCCTTCATCCCAACTTAAGCCCAGCCATTTCAGCGCCGCCAGAATGGCTTGTTCGGCTTCGCGGCTGGAGCGTTCCCGGTCGGTGTCTTCAATGCGCAGAATGAACTCGCCGCCCTGGTGTTTGGCGAAGGCGTAGTTGAAGAGCGCAACATAAGCCGTGCCGATATGCGGCGCGCCCGTCGGCGAAGGCGCGATGCGCGTGCGGATTTTCATGGGATGCTTTTTCTCCTCCGGCGCTGAACTATGCCCAAGTACAACGCTTAACTCAATGGCAAAAACGCTTTGACACTTGCCGGCAAAACAGGATTGACTGCCGGCGGGCTATGCGCTAATAACACCTCCTGAAAACGTAGATATGGGCAAGGAATTGTATAATCATGAATAATGTCTTGGAGCCTGGTTTTGTGGCGGAGTTCGAAGCGCTGGTTCGGCGTAACAGGCGTACTTGCCTGTGGTTCATGCGGGATGACTATGTTCCCGTTGACGCATCCGGCATGCTGAAGGTTCTGCGAAACCTTGAGCAACACGGAAATCGTGAGACATTTATTCAAGCAAGGAAGTTGGCCCGATGCCTCTTACGGCATTCCAGCGCAGCGTGTGCAAACTCATAGCCGCAAATCGCGTTAAGAGCGGCGAGAGTTATGTGGCCGGCGGAGTCGCGTTAAACGAGTTGACCCGCGCGTCCCGTCTTTCTCAGGATATCGACCTGTTTCATGACACCCGGGAAGCGCTTGCTAATTCGTGGCTGGCCGATCGCCGCGAGCTGAACAGGAACGGCTATACCATGGCAATTATCCGCGAAATGCCCGCGTTTATTGAAGCGGAAGTGGCGCGCGCGGGCCATACCGTCAGAATGCAGTGGTGTTGCGACAGCGCGTTCAGATTTTTCCCGCTGATTGAGCACCCCGATTTTGGTCTGGTCTTGAGCCCATTTGATCTGGCAACCAACAAGATTCTGGCCCTGGTCGGTCGGTCTGAAGCGCGGGACTGGATAGACGCGCTTGTGTGTCACCAGGAGATACAACCTCTGGGCTATCTGGCATGGGCTTGCGCCGGAAAGGATCCCGGCCTCAACCCCAATTTTATCCTGAATGAAGCCAAGCGGGCAAGTCGTTACACGCCGGAGGATATAGCGGGATTATCGTTTGAGGGCGTTCCGCCGAATCTGGCGGATCTATCCGCAAAATGGCGATTGGCGTCGCAACAAGCTCAGGTTGTGGTTGATCTCCTGCCCGAAGATCATGTTGGGAAATGTGTGCTGGACCAGAAAGGCGTGCTGTTTCGAGGTGAACCCGATGAGTTAAAACAAGCATTGGCGGATGACTTCCTTCAATTTCATAAGGGGCATATCGGCGGATCAATGCCGGTATTCTGTGACCTGCTTAGGTCGTAAGTTTGTTTCTTTGCGCCGAGGAATCCAATCCTTGCGCTGCCGGGCACGATCATTTCGTTTAAGTGAGGTCGGCGGTCACTGCGGTAAATTGGCAGTACATCAAAGGGTAATGGGTCAGTTATTTGGTGGTGTAGATGTGGTTCCCTCCATAGGCGGGTAAACGCCAGAACCGCGGATTGCCGTTCCAACGCGGGCCTGTGCCCGCAACCCAGAAAAATTTCCTCCTCAGGCGGGTCCGCCTATGGCGGAAACCGCTGATTACAGGCACGGATTTCACGGATGGGCAGGCTGTTGATGGCCGCCGGGCGGCCGTCAACAATCAGTGTTATCCGCGTCATCCGTGGTCAAATTTTCTTGTTTTTCATGGCAGTTCCTCATGATTGAGGTGCTATCGAACGGCCGCTACACGCTTGTCCCGCGTCCGGGCGGGATGAAGCCCTCCGCCAAATTCAGCCCGCCTACATCGCTGGACGAAGTCCTGCGGGCAGGTTGCACCGCATTCCCCCACAAGACTGCATTACCAACAAGCGAAAAATGGTCTGTCGAAAAATGGTCTTGACAGCAGTAATGCCCTGAGATACGAATTGCCCCAAAAAGGCATAAAGTGTTGAGACCTTGGGCTTAAACGACGGCCTGTGGCGTAAACCTTCAGGAGGTACCATGCAAGCAAGATTCTTTAATCAGGGATGGCAAAAAATTGCGAATACCGTAATTGGCAGCATTATCCTCTTCGGGATGCCGGCGGCGGGTTTGGCTGAGGCGAATTGGTCGCAGTGGGCCACAGTCAACTCGCCCAGCAATGTGCATCACGATGCCACCTATGACAGCGCCAATCAGCGTATAGTGCTCTGTGGCCGGGGCATTCTCGGCGGAAATCCCTCTGGTCCGGCGCAATGTTATTTTTTGACTACAAACGGAATCTGGCAGACGGGGCCGGTCATCAATTCGCTGGGCGGCAGTGATATTGAAGTGTCGTATGACCCTGACCGTGCCGTTACCGTGCTTTATTCGGTGAGTAACACGATTCCACTGGTCTTCGAGCTGACGGGTAACGTGTGGACTCAACGGACTTTTGCCACGCCGCCGGTGAATTGTCAGGACGGCGCCCTGCTGCGCTACGATCCCCTGCGCCGGAGAACTGTTCTGGTTGGCGCCACCAACTTGGGCGCCACGGCCAATTCCCAGACCTGGCTGTGGGACGGCACCAACTGGATGCAGGCGCCTTCTTCGCCTCCGGGCGCCGCCGGCGGCAGCATGACCTTTGACGCCGCCCGCGGTGTCATGGTGCTTTTGCCGATGTACGCCACAAACACCTGGACTTTTAATGGCACCAACTGGACATCCCTTCTGCCCTCTCAGGTTCCCACGGCGTCGGTCTGGGTTGGCAAAATGACTTATGATCCGATAAATGAGTTACCCATCGTATTTGGCGGTGAGACCGCCGCGCCAAATACTTATCCAACCGACACCTGGGCCTGGAACGGTTCTACCTGGCAGAAGCTGGCCATTTCCAATTTTCCTCCCGGCACGATTGACATGGCTTTTCTGTGGTTTCCTCCGCAAAACGCCATGGTCATGCATGGTGGCTGGGGGCCGGCTGATAGCTGGGCCTGGCGCAATTCGGTCTGGGTATTCTCAAACCCGCCGGCTTTGTCGGCGCCGGTGGATGTGAATGCCAGTGACGGCACTTATGCCGATAAAGTGGCCGTGACCTGGCATGATGTTTCCGGCGCCACGGGTTACCGGGTGTATCGCAATGAATCCAATGATTCGGCCAGCGCCGGGTGGATTGGCATCTCGGGTAGCACCAACTATGATGATACTGCCGCGGCGGGTTCGACGGTTTATTACTATTGGGTCCGCGCGACCAACGCCTCCGGGATAAGTTATTTCAGCAGTCCCGATTCCGGTTATCGCGGCAGCTTAGCCCCGGCGGCGCCGGCGGCCCCGGCTGATGTCGCGGCCAGCGACGGGACATTTACCGGCAAGGTGCAAGTAACCTGGAGCGCCGTAACCAATGCCACCGGTTACAGCGTTTGGCGGAGCGCAACCAATGCCACCAACAGCGCCGCGTTGCTCAATGGCGGAATTGCCACAACCAACTATGACGATACCAACGTGGCTGACGATGTGACCTATTATTATTGGGTCAAGGCCACCAATGCTGCCGGCGCCAGCGCATTTAGTTCCTCGGATGCCGGCGCGAGCGCCCCTCCCATTGGCCCGACCATCAAGGCCAATGGCCAGAGAGACAGCCTCACCATCAGCGCCTCCGATCCGTTAACCATAACCGTGGCCATGAAACCCGGCGATTATCTTGGCGCGGAGGTTGACTGGTGGCTCGTGGCTTCGGCCGGTATGGTCTACTGGTATTACATGAATGATGCCTTGCTGTGGACAGAGTTCAGCGGCGCCCTGGCCGATTTAGAGCCGGTGTATCAGGGCGCGCTGTTTGAGCTGTCTGCGACCACGGTATTGCCGGGCATTGCCTTGCCGCCCGGGACGTATTATTTCTGGTTCGTGGTTGATTATCCCATGAACGGCATCCTGAACACCGACGCGATGCTCTCCGACCAGGTCACCGTTACCGTGCAGTAAGCCGAAACGCGGCGGGCAAGCACGCTTGTAAGGTCAGTTATAAGGTGGTCGAGTAAGGGTAGGGACGGCTCCCCGCCACAGGGCGGGGCAAGCGCCGAGTTTATCCCGCCTCGGCGGGACTGGCGGTGGCGCTAGTGTTAATTATCCCTGCGCCGGGGGTGGGGGAGCGGGCACGGTGGGCAGCAATGCCGTTGGTTCCACTGTAGCCGGAAAAGGCGGAAGCGGACTTGCCTATTCGATATCGGGCGTCACGAATTACTATGCCGGCGGCGGCGGTGGCGGAACCTATAATGGCGGCACGCTGGGCACCGGCGGCTTGGGCGGCGGCGGCGCGGGTGGCGGCACTACTAATAAGAACGGCACGGCCAATACCGGGGGCGGGGGCGGCGGACAAAAAGACGACTCCGGCGTGGCGGCCGGCGCCGGCGGCTCCGGCATCGTGATTGTGCGGTATATCCTTGTGCTGCCGGGCACGGTCTTTTCGTTCAAGTGAGCTCGGCGCTCGCCGCGGAAAATTGAGCGTAAATCGTCTGCAAATGGCTGAATAGATACGAGCACGAAAAGAAAGGAAGACGTCTTATGAAAAAACGCGGAGCTGAAATTATCAACATTGGCAACGCCATGTCGCGTTTTGTCGTTATGAAATCTGTTGAGGATATGTCTGTCGTCGCGCGCGGCAACGACTTGGGCAAAGTCCTGAAAAGAGCAAACCGGGCAGGAGTAGCTCTGCCTGTGGTGTTATTCCCGCATGATCCCCAAAAACGATATATTTATTAGCCATGCCCGGTTTTCAATATTCCTTCATCCGTTTGACCGGCGAACACCGGGCTTATACACGTCTGCCGCTTCTGATCCAAAATCCGGCCACGAAATTGTCAGCCATTATTTTTGGATTGGTGGACACCGGCGCGGATGCCACGCTTTTTCCGGCAACATTGGCTGTTCGACTGGGGCATAAGCTCAAGGGCGTAGATGTCAAAACCACCGTAACCGGCGGCATCGAACAACATCCGGTTGTTGCCTACCGGCATGTGTTTGAAGTGTCGCTCTTGACTCCGGATCGTCGGAAAATCGTCTGGCATAACCGCATGGCGATTGACTGTTTGGAAAGCGACCCGCCCCTCCTGCTTGGCGTCGAAGACTTCCTTCGTTATTTCAAGCTGACTATTGATTATCCTTCCAAAACCATGCGCCTGTCATGGTAAGTATTGTAAAAAAATTGACATGTTGGGAAAAATGTCCCTTGTGCCGGGAAATCCAATGGCTTACTATAAGGACCTGAATGAACTTGTCTTTGAGGGGTTGCTCAGGGCCGGAGCGAAAAAGGCGGGAGGGTTTTTGGCAACACCTTTTATCCTGGGGTTGCGCCCCAGGCTATGATCCTGCTTCGCCAGAGGCTACGCAGGACAAGTGTAGCTGCCCTTTCCGCCGAAGGCGGACCTGCCTAAGGCATGGCAGGCAGATGAAGAGAAACACGACCCCAACGGGGTCGAACATCATAGCCCAGCGAGCCTTGTCCGCCTATGGTGGAATCGCTGGGTTAATGGAATGTCCGAACCAAGAAATGCTCCCTGCCTGCCCGCCATAGCCCGGGGCGACGGAGGGAAGGGGAGCAACATTCCTATGATGTAATTACCAGCCGAAAGCAAGAATGACCATGCGAACTTCAGCACGATGGTTCACCATGGCTGTGGCGGCGGCAATACTGATGCCGGCGCTTGCGCAAACCGCTTCCGCCGTTACGGCGGCGGGCGGCAACGCCACCAACGACATCGGCCGCGACCGCATCCACACCTTCACCAACAGCGCCACCGCCAGCAACTTTGTAGTCATGACGGGCGGCGCCGTCGAGGTGCTGGTGGTGGCGGGCGGCGGTGGTGGGGGTGGCGGAGCGGGCGGCGGCGGCGGCGCGGGCGGCTTGATTTACAGCAATGCGTTCCCGGTAAGCCCCGGCGAGATTTCTGTCGTCGTAGGCGCCGGCGGCGCCGGCGGAGTATGGTCTTCATCTACACCGGGAAAGAAAGGGACAAACTCAGTTTTTGGAAGCTTGACCGCATTTGGCGGCGGAGGTGGAGGGGGCCAGCAAGCCGCGGGTAATGCCGGAGGCTCCGGCGGCGGCGGTGGCCATAGTGGTAGTGCGGGAGGCGCCGCGACTAATGGTCAAGGAAAGGCCGGCGGAACTGGCGGCTCCTCACCGGGTAATTATCCCTGTGCCGGTGGTGGGGGAGCGGGGACGGTGGGCAGTAATGCCGTTGGCACTACTGTAGCCGGAAAGGGCGGCGCCGGACTTGCCTATTCGATATCCGGCGTTACGAACTACTATGCCGGCGGCGGGGGCGGCGGAACTTATAATGGCGGCACACTGGGCACAGGTGGCTTGGGCGGCGGCGGCAATGGGGGCGCTGCTAATATGAACGGCACGGCCAATACCGGCGGCGGGGGCGGCGGACAAAAAAATGATTCCGGCGTGGCTGCCGGCGCCGGCGGCTCCGGCATCGTGATTGTGCGGTATATCCTTGTGCTGCCGGGCACGGTCTTTTCGTTCAAGTGAGGCCAGGCCATAGCCGCGGCAAATTGACCGTGGAATCGGGTGTTAGGAGCTATTATCGGATGACCCACCCCGGCTTCGCAACCCCTCCGCTGGAGGGGAACCGGAGCGGGCGCGGCGACGGAGCCCGTCGCCCTCCAGAGGAATGGGTCATGGAGGGCGGTCGGCCCCGACCGCCGTGGGCTCCCCTCCTGGGAGGGGCAGGGGTGGGTTGGTGGTTCCAGCGGCCACAC
>JACPGM010000057.1 GCA_016188985.1 Lentisphaerota bacterium
GAACTGCCGCAGGCTTCCAGCAGCGCTCCTACCGCCTCAGCCGTTTGCTCCAGCTCCGCGGCCGTGGTGGCCATTTCAATGTAGACGGCCGTATGCGCCGCTTTCGGCAGAGCCGGAATAGCGCTCGCCGCGCCTTGCTTCGCTTTCTGGTCGCGCAGCAAGTTCAACGAATGCGCGTCAAAATATTCCAGCGCCAGTGGGCGCGCGGGTAGGGATGGTATTGCCCCGGACAGCTTTTCGCCGCGCGCGGCGCGCACGAAGTTCAAGGCTTCCAACTCCACTCCGAAAAAACCAATCACCCCCAGGATCGTCTCCGGGGCCGGAATCAGCGTGATGACCAGTTCGGTGAAGATCGCCAATGTTCCTTCCGAGCCGATCAGCAAGTCAAGCAGGTCCATGCCCGGCTGCGCAAAATAGCCCGCTGCGTTTTTGGTCCTCGGCATAGTATAGTTCGGAATCCTTCCTTGGCGTGCCGTGCCATCCGGCAACACTAATTGAAACGTGCCGTCCGGCGCGGCTGTACTCTCACCCCGGGTTATATCCAGCAGAAAGCCGCCCACCAAGGCCGCGCGCGCGCGCTCCACGTAGCGGCGGGTTGATCCGTAAAAAAAAGTGCGGGCCCCGGAAGCGTTGCAGGCGGCCATGCCGCCGATTGTTGCCGACCGTTCGGTCGGGTCCGGCGGGAACAGCCACGCGCCGCCCGAGCGCATGTTTGCCAAGGCCGCCTGTGAGGCGGCATCCCAGGTTTCCTCGCCCGGAAACTGTTTTTTTTCAATGGCCGTTTTGATGGTTTCCAATGTGACCCCGCTTTGACAACGCAGATAAAACCTGCCTGCCGCCGGATTGTGGCTGAGGGCCGTTAAACGGTTCAGCTTCTCAAGGCTGATGAGCCAGCCGCCTTCCGGCACGGCCCCGCCGGTAATCCCCGTGCGTCCACCGGAAACCGTCACCGGCTCAGCCGCGCTTTCCGCCGCCTTTAATACGGCGATTACCTCTGCCTCCGCCGCCGGGAAAAAAACCCGCTGCGCGCGCCCGCGCAGGCGGGATTCATCCGTCAGGTAGTTATCCGCCGGCTCCGGCGCCCGCTCCGCGGGCAGAGCCGCGGCGAGCGATGGCAGGTTGATGACGGTCAATTGATGAGTCATAGATGCGGAAGATGATTCGTTAATTCGATAATTGGATGATTCGTTTTCAAATGAACCTCCGTTGCCCAATCATCTCTTCCTTAACCCAAAAGAACATTGAGCATGTTAGCGACGTCTCGCAAGAACACCGGCAGATACGCCTCGGCGACATAGCCCTTATCGTCCTCAATTACGAACCTCATGCCGCTACCCAGCAGATCGTTGCGGGCCGCTTGCATGGCGGATCGCATCTTCGAGGAAAAGATGTACTCATCGGCTCTGGCCTCATCAATGGCCCAGGTCTCTCGCCAGATCGCAGTCAGACCGCGCGTCAGCGCCCGCCAGTTCACCCAGCGCAGCGTGGAAGTCTGGTCCCCCATGAGGACGCTCCGCCACTTGTCGCGGTCAATCCAGTAGTGCTTAGCACGGCCCACAGGGCGTACAAAAGCTATTCCGGCATCGGCCAGACCGACCAGCATCTCCTGCACGCGCATATGGTTATAGCCGAGAGTCCGGGCGACGTCGCGCGGGTGCGCGCCTTCGGTGGTCATCATGTACGCCATCACGTCCGCGCGTATGCCGATGCCGAAGACGGCCCGGCTCTTGAACACGATGTTCACCGGGTCCTCCATGTTCACGGACTGGCTCATGCCGCGTGTACGCACCGTATCCCGGACCAGTCCGTAACGCTGAAAATGCGCATCCGCATGCTCAGACCCGCTGATCGTTTTTCCCATGCCAGGACGGAACAGGGATTCTTCAGGCTTCCGGACATCAGCTACCGTCCATTGCGCCAGGCCACGCCACTTCATGGACTTGTCTCGCTCGGCCATCCAGGATGCGACGGCCCCGAGCACGGCCCTGTCCCCGACATTGTCTTGGCGCACCACCGTGGAAAGCCGCTGGATATTGATCCAGCGCCCATTCGTGTCGAGCCAGTCCATCACCTCATCAAACATGCGGGCATCATGGCGTGCCACGTCGGTTGTGAACGCCAGCACAGGCTCAGGGTCGATAACCCACGGATCACTCCGACCGCTGGAACCGGCCACGCCCATCCGACACCACTGGCGCCAGACGAAGTTCAGCACTCTTTCCGTGAACTCATTGCGGAATGTCACGATTGATGTCGTCATATCCCAATGCCTCCACCACGCGCTTCACGTTGCCACGAAACCAAGGGGGCGTCGCGCGCCCGAGCAACCACCCAACCGCTGCATGAACCTCCTCGGCCGTCGGCTTGATCCGTTGCGCCAAATCCTCAAAGTGGTGCGGTTTAGCTTTCGGGTCGGCTGCGGCTAGGAGTTTGAAATGCACCTGGTCCAACCGGCTGACGAAGTAAACGGTCAATGAGGGACCATACTCCCGCCGTTCCCACCGCTCGGTCATACCCGGCGGCGCTCCATAAACCTGAAGCACATCTTTTGGCCCCATGTTGAGCCAGTCGTCCGGCAGTCCCAGATCATGGCCGACTGCCGCGACCAGACCGCAGAACTCCTTCGGCAGTGGCCGGTCATATCGGAGTTGGATCCCCTCCGCCGTCTGCTCCAGAATTGCCAATACGTCCACGTCGCGCGTGGTTCGGCGTGCGATGTTGAACACGTTCAGGGCGCTACCGCCACAGACGACCAAGGATATCGGTTCTGCGTACTCGTACAGCAGCCGCTTTCCAAGTCGCTGCAAGGCTCCGTTGATTTCTTCTGCACTTTTGAACGTCACGGTTGCAATATAGCATACAGACTGGATGCTACAAGGCAATTTATTGGTGCCAACGTGGGCTGCGAGGTCGGCAGGGCATGGCACAAAAATCAAGGTTGGTTTTTGTCAGCGCACTTTATCACATTACATTGCGTGGCAATGAGTGGCGATCCTGCAAGCTGTCTGCCAGGCCTATAAGAAAATTCCAGTGGCTGGCGATTTCGATGGCAATGGCAAGGCCAATCCACGTTAATGCTTTGGAACGAAGAAGTCCGCAACCGACCAATTATTCTTTTGACGCTTCCCGCACTACGCCCTGCCCCGCCATCGGCGGGGTCAACGCTCAACGTGCTTTCCTCGCAACTGGCCGCAGGCGGCGTCTACGCCCGCGCCTCTGGATCGGCGCAGCGTAGCATTAATTCCCGCGCGCTCAAGCGCCTTGAGAAACGCGCTGACCACCGGCGCCGGGGAGGCCTGTCCCTTAAATTCCGTCACAGCGCTCAGCGGGATCAGGTTCACCCGCGCATGGATGGGGCTTAAGATGCGCGCGAGCGCCTCGGCCTGCGCGGGTGAGTCGTTAACGTCCTGGATCAGCGTGTATTCGAAAGTGATCAGCCGGCCGGTCTGCTCGGCATAGGCGCGGGCTGCGGCCAATAAATCGCCTAACGGGTATTTGCGGTTGACCGGCATAAGGCGCGCGCGCAGCTTGTCATCCGGCGCATGCAGGGAGATCGAGAGCTCCACCTGCAGCCCTTC
>JACPGM010000063.1 GCA_016188985.1 Lentisphaerota bacterium
GGTTGGCCGAAGCCGGATAGTTGCCATTAATAAAAGTATTGGTCCGGCCCTGCAGACTGGTGAGGGTAATGCCCTTAGTGATGCGAATCTGGCCGGCAAGCGTGTAGGTGCCGTTGGAGACAATTACCATGTCGCCATCGGCTGAATTGGTTACGGCATTGGTTATGGTCAGGAAGGCATTCGTCCAAGTGGTTCCTCCCCCTGCGGCATCACTGCCATTGGTGGCAATATACCAGGTGGCCGCCGGCGCCGGGCGGGCGAAACCCAGCAGGGCCAGGGATAGGACAAGAGGGGCATAGGATATGCTCCGTATCTTCATAAGACCTGCATTAGTTTTCTGTTAACTACGAAATGCGCAAAATACGCGAAATTTGAATACAATTCTCTTTCCCGTTTTCGCGCCTTTTCCGCCACAGGCGGATCTGCCTCAGGCATGACGCGTGTTTCGTAGTTTCATTTCTTGATGACCTGAGCAGTCACCATCCATCCACAAAAAACGGGGTATCTGCCCCCGTTCGGGCCGATACCCCGTTCATGGCGCTAAACCCTCCGTAGGCGGGCAAGCGCGCCATCCATCCAATCTGTCACGTTACGGCACGAACGGCACATTATTTGTTCCACCGAACGTATCACTCACCGTGGCATAGCCCGATCCGGAAAACATGACTATCCAACCGCTGGTCTGGGAATAAACCGCCGGATCCAGATTGCCATCGCCATCATAATCGCCTGGCACGACCCAGGCGTAGCCCGGCCCGCCCAAGGGCACCGGAACCGCGGCGTATCCCATTGACGTGAGCATAACCGTTAAGATGCCGGTGGCTTCGTTATAGGTCGTGACTTCCGATTTGTCGTCACCGTCAAAGTCGCCGGGCACAACTACCAGACCGCCGCCCAAGTTCGCGCTCACTTCAGCATATCCCAAGCCGGAGAGCATTGCCCTGAGCAATCCTTCGGTTGCCGAATAGACCGCCAGATCGGCTTTGCCGTCGCCGTCATAATCCGCGAAGACGCCGACATAGCCCGGCCCGCCCAGCGGCGCCTGAACCGGAGCATAGCCGTAGCTCGAAGGCATGGCTCTAAAAGTGCCGGTATCAGCTTCATAAGTGGCCGGATCGGTTTTTTGGTCGCCATCGTAATCGGCCGGGACGGCTTTCTGGCCGACGCCGCCAAACGGCAATGACACCGTAAAGTAGCCGAACGATGAGACCATTATCTGCCAATACCCGTTGCTGGCGCTATAGATGGCCGGATCGGCCAAGCCATCATTGTCGTAATCGCCGCGCACCGGCACGTAACTGGGATCAGTCAATGAGCCAAATAAGTTCGTATACGCACCCGCGACGGTCGAGAGTATCCGCAATATACTGGAGTTGGCGTTATAGACCACGAGTTCCGCCAGTTTGTCGCCCTCATAATCGTTGGCCACTTGTCCGGAAGTGGTAGCTGACCGACTCTGACGCCAGCCAGTGGCGCTGCCGCTATATTCGCCGTAGCCCAGACTATTCCTAGCGCGGACCGTATACGTATAAGAAACGCCGGCCACGGTGGCATTATCATCAAAGAACACGTTCGTTGTGGCGCCGACGGTTACTTGAGCAGGAACGAGCGAAGGCGCGCCTTCCAGCGGCAAATCAGTTGCGGTCGACGATTGCCCAAACTCGGATAGCGCAGAACCGCCGGTGCGCTCAATTTCATAGCTCGTGGCGCTGGCGACGGCGTTCCAACTGACCCGGACGCTGTAAGGCCGGGTGCCCTGCGTAGCTGATACATTACCCGGAGCGGTTAAGGCGCCCACCCGGTAACCGGTTGCCGAAGCGCTATAGTTGGTCATGTCCGGCGTAGCGGAGCCAACCCAGTAATAATACGTCGTGTCAGCCGCTGCGGTAGTGTCGTCGTAGGTAGTTGTGGCCGCCGAGACGGTGCCCAGCACCGTGGCCGCGCCGACACTGTCGCTGGTATGACGCTTGACGGCATAATTAACGGCGCCGGTCGAAGCCGCGGTCCAACTCAACGCAACGCGGTTACTGTAAGTGCCGCTCGAAGCGGTCAGGCCGGTCGGGGGCGGCAGGTAGCGGTAACCGGAATCGGAGGCAAAACTGCCGGCGTAACCGTAATCGTTGACCGCGCGGACCCAGTAATAGCGATACAAGCCCGGATCTACAGAAGTGTCGGAATAGCTGGTCGTGGTAACGTTGGTATCAATCGCGGAGGCCTGATTGATGTCATTGACCGTGGAGCGCCAGACTTCGTAATGGTTCACGTTGGTTGTCGCCGTCCAGGTCAGTTGGATGCCGCCGGTATCAGTGCCATCGCTGGCCGCCAGGCTGCCCGGCGTGCCCGGGTTGACAATCGTTACCGAGACCGCGACCGATACGTTCGAGCTTATCTGGCCGACGGGTGTGTAGCCGATGTAAGCATTGGTATCCACGGTGGCAATTGAGAGCGTCCCGCTATAAGTTCCCGCATTGGTAGCGGACATATCGGCGAATTGGACCGTTATGTCCCGGCTTTCCGCGTTAGTGATGACGCCGTTAGTGGCGGTCGTGAGCCAGGCGGCGTCGCTGGTTACGGTGTAGCGCATGCCGGAACGCGGGGCCGCGCCGGCGTTGCTGAGCGAAAGATTGGTATTGGCCGGCTGGGCGCCTCTTTGAATAACCTGGGCATAGCTATTGATGATTGACGGGATGGGATGGGAAACGTTAGTGACAATCACCCCGACCCTGTTGGTTGTGCCGCCTAATAGCGTGGAAACTACGGTGAGCCGGGCCGTATGGACGCCAACCTCCAAGCCATTGGTTGAAAAGTTGTTGGTGATACGATTATTGCCGGCTAACAAGCTGCCCACGCCCGGCCGGACGGCCATCCAGTTCACCGACACGTTGGTGGTAACCGTGAAAGTCGGATCGGTGATATCTTCAATGGTAATGGTTAACACCTGCGAGGTGGGCGCGTTGCCGTGCATGACCGCCCTGGTTATATTAGTAGGCGTGGTGAACATACTGCTCATCGTCAGGACGATGGAGACCGACTGCGTGAGTGTCGCCGTCAGTCCGTCGAGGACTTCGTTGGTGGTTATAACATTCAGCGTTTCGGAATAAACATTCTGGGCAAGGCCGGTTGATATATAGCTGACCGAGATGGTCTCCGTGGCCGTATTAGTCAAGGCACCTTGACCGGAGCTGATTCTCAACCAGTTAGCGCCGCCGTTGGTCGTGATGGTATAGGGCATTCTACCAATACCGGAGCTAGCAATATCGAAGGTCTGCGTGGCGGCGGTTTTGCCTATAAAAGCTTCGTTCGCCAGCGCGGTGGGATCAACCGTGTAGCGGTGGAGCTGGTGGTCGTAGATATACACATTGTCCACGTAGGTGGTGCTGTCGCCGCCGTTATAGACGTCAAACCCGTTAAAGGTCGAGAGGTTGGGGTTGGCGAAACCAAGGTTGTTGGAGACAACGTTTCCGCCAACGTTAAACTGCCAGGTCTTGTTGGAAAAATTCAGATACAGGTCCAGGTTGGTCCAAGCGCCCAAGGCGTTAGAGTAGGCCGTGAGAGTTACCCAGTCGCTTACCAAGCCGTTGTAGGCCACAAAGAACCCGTTACTGTTCAGATAAAACATTGCCGAGGCGTTGGTGTCCACGGTCGGATTATTGGTGCCTTCATAACGCACCAGTTTAGGCGCCAGGGAGATATACACATTGGTAGGCGCGGCAATTGAAAAGCGGTTGGAAAGCGTCACGTCAATGGGGATCAAGGCTATGTTCGTGCCCGAGCCACCGATCCCATTTGTAGAGCTTACAACGCAATTGGTATCGGAGGCATACCAATTATTGAAGCCATTGGTAAGCGACGTGCCCTGGGTATAACCTTCAAAGGTGTCGCTGTATTGAACTACATTGGTTAATGCCCCGGCGCGGTCAGCCGCCATGAAGCTCAGCACCACCATGCCAAGAATCGCCTGCCAGGGCTTTATTGTAGTCATTTACCGCTCCATTCTTATTAAAGGTTCCCAGCTTTCAGGTATCCCCCTCCCGCCGGATAGTCACCGGCCTTATCTCCGGCAGAAAAGAGGGTAGCTATTCTTTCTGATGGCATTATGAATCATTGGCTATAATACTGCAAGTAAAAAAAACGCCTTTTTTGAGCCCCGGCCGCAAAACAGTAAATCGGCTCAAAATATAAGGCCGAAACAAGATAATGCAAGGTTAATCATAAAAAAAATGGTAATGGGTCAGTTATAGGGGGGAAGTATGAATACGGCTGTGCCGGCTGCGAGGCTTAGCCGACACCGCCGAGATTCCTCGCTAACGCTCGGAATGACCGTGTCTGCGTGTCATGTCGAGCGAAGTCGAGACATCTCCAACGTTTTGCGGCACGGCCTCCCTCGCTACGTCGGCCTACCGGGCTCACGCTCCTGCGGCCCCGCGCCGGCCGGCTCCAGGCTATCCCGCGCTCGCCCGATCAGGCCCGCCTGGAAACATTCCGCAATGCTTACCCTCGCCGGGATTACTGGATCCATTTTGAGTGCCCGGAGTTCACCGCGCTTTGCCCCGTCACGGGTCAGCCCGATTTCGGCGCCATTTCCATTGACTATATCCCCGACCGCGTCTGTCTGGAAAGCAAATCCTTGAAGCTTTACCTCTTCTCTTTCCGGAACCACGGCGCCTTTCATGAGACCGCAGTCAACCGCATCCTCGACGATATTCTTAAAGTCTGCCGGCCGCGACGCCTGCGCGTGACGGGCCGCTTCAATCCGCGCGGCGGGATCGCCATTACCGTAACCGCCGAACATCCGCGGAGCGCCGAGCCGCTCGTTTAGCGGCCCCGGCAAGTAATTGCCGATATTCTAAATCCCGACGCGAGCCTGCCGTCTCGCGGCTACAACAACACCTTTGCCTGTAGCCGTCGGACGTTAGGCCGACGTTCCGAGCTGAGCAACCTGCCCAGCTTCCTTAACCCTTGTCCAACTCCTGGCGGACGGCCCGGCCCAAGGCTTCAAAATCATAGGGCTTGCGGATGCACTGCCCTACCCCCAGCTTCAGCGCTTCCTTGAGGCGATCAGTTTCGGCAAAACCGCTGGCCATAATTACCTTCTGGCGCGGATTGAATTCAAGCATTTTACGGTAAGTGTCCAGACCGTCAAAATCGTCGGCCATGATCATGTCCAGAATAACGAGGTTAATAGCCGCCCCATCAGTCTGGAGAGACGAATCAACCAATTCGAGGGCCGCGCGCCCGTTATGGGCCGTCAGAACCTTATACCCGCTCCCGCGCAGCCAGCGCGCGGCGCTAAGACGCTGTTCATCATCATCGTCTACGATCAAGATGGTCTCATTCCCGCCGAACTCGCCAGGCAGCGGACTTTCACGTTCCTGAGTGAGAGCGCCGGCAACGGGAAAGTAGGCGATGAAGTCCGATCCCCGGCCGGGCGCGGAGCGTACGTCAATGAAGCCATCGTGTTCCTTGACGGCAGCGTAAACGACGGCGAGTTCCAAGCCGCTGCACCTGACGGACTGGTCGCTTTCCCGAATACAATAAGGCTCAAACATGCGGTTCAGTTCCTGCTCCCCAATCACCGCTCCGGTATGCTGGAGGCGCACGGCCGCATAGGTTCCCGGGGAAATTACCTCATAGCCGGTATGCGCTTCCGACACCGATTCCACCGCGGTTGCCAGCGTTACCCGCCCGCCCTGCGGCATGGCATTAAAGGCGTAGCTCAGCAGGTTCATCACCAGTTCCTGTAGAAGGCCCGGCGAACCCATAATTGCCGGCAGGTTGGCAACCGGTTTCAACTCCACGGTCACCAGTGGGAAACTCTGCTGCAGGGCCAGATAGCCGGGACTACGCGCGGCCTGCTCAAGGACCCTATTCAGCACCAGGGATTCCTTGGGATAATGCCCGATCCGGCCCAAGGTCAGCAAGTCGCGCACAATTTCCACCGCCTTGTGCGCCGAATTCCTGATGATTTCCAGGTCCTGGCGCAACACGCTCTCCGCGGGCAGATCGCGCGCGATCAGGTCGGAATAACTGAGCATTGGTTCGAGGATATTGTTCAAATTGTGGGCTACGCTGCCCGCCAGGCTGCCCAAGGATTCCATGCGCTGGGCGCGCAGGAGGCGTTCTTGCAGGCGCTGTTCACGGGCCAGGGCTTCCTGCTGCTTGCGCTGCGCGGCGTGCTTGTAGAGCGCCATTTCGATCGTAACATGCAAGTCGCGCTCCTCAAAAGGCTTGAGCAGATACCCGAAAGCCTCGGTCGCCTTGGCGCGCTCCAAGGTATCCTGATCCGTATAAGCGGTAAGGTAGATGACGGGCAAGGCATGTTCTCGCCGGATGCGCTCGGCCGCGGCGATGCCGTCCATCGCGCCCTTAAGCATGACATCCATCAGGATAAGATCCGGCTTCAGCACCCCGGAAAGCTCCACGGCCTCCTCGCCCAAAGCCACGATGCCCGCCACGGTGTAGCCCAGCCCCGTCAGGCTGCTCTCAATATCCTTGGCCACGATGCTTTCGTCTTCCACGATCAGGATGCGTTTGTTGGCCATAATCAGCCCACCTCCACGGAAAGGCCCGGATCATTTTCCGGAAACAGCATGGCGGCGCTGAAGGCCGCCTGGAACTCAGGCGCCAGCGATAAATCCACATGCCGCACCGTGCGGGCGATTTTGGCGGCGGAGAGTTTTTCGGCTTTTGACAGCAGCGCGCGCTTGGCGCCCAACGAGGAAGCATTGCCGATAAAGCGGATACGGTCGCAGGGAATGGGAGGCAACAAGCCGATCCGTCGGGCGTGATTGCGCCGGATAAAATTGCCGAAGGCGCCCGCCAGCAGCACGCGCTTCAAATCGGCGCTGCGCAGCGCCTGCATTTCCAGGAGAATGGAAATGCCGGCGCGAATCGCGCCGCTGGCCAACTGCAATTCGCGGATATCCCGTTGGGTTAGAATCAAGGACTCGCCGGAGACCGTTTCCGTCTTGTGCGCCAGTAAAAAATCCACATGGCCGTTCTGTTTAATCAGGCGCTTGCGCAAGGTCGGCGGCGCGCCGGCCGGAATTTCCGCCGGCGTCCGCAGGCGGCCGGTCGGATCCAAAAGCCCAAGGCGCAGCAGCTCGGCTACGGCGTCAATCAGGCCGGAGCCGCACAGGCCCGCCGGCCGCGTGTTGCCGATAACGTTAATCGCCAAATCGCCGTTCATAACGACTTTTTCAATGGCGCCATTCACCGCGCGCATGCCGCAGGAAATGCGCGCGCCTTCAAAAGCCGGCCCGGCCGCCACCGAGGTGGCGATCAACTGCCCCTGGTGGGCGAGCACAATCTCGCCATTAGTGCCGATATCAACGAATATGACGGTCTCGTTTTCGCAGTCCAGGCGGCTGGCGATAATTCCCGCCACCGTATCGCCGCCCACAAACCCGCCAATCTGGGGAAAGATGAACACTTTACCGTAAGGATTGATGTCCAGGCCCAGATCGGAGGCGTTCAACTGCGGCACATCGGTAAAGGCCGGCACAAACGGCAGCTCGCCCAGGGCCGAAGGATCAATGCCGCAGAGGATCTGCTGCATGGTGGTATTGCCGGCCATGGCAATCTCGTAAATATGCGTGCGGTCAATGCCGGCCGCGCGCACCAATTCATCCACGATATCATTGACCGCGCCGATAATGACCCGCTGCAGTTGGGCCAGGCCCTTGGCTTCCTCGCGACATTTGCGAATGCGGGAAACAACATCGTCGCCGTAAGAAGTCTGGGGATTGATCCTGGCCTCCACGCCCAGGTCAAGGCCGGTCTTCAAGTGAACGAGCGTCCCGACCAGCGTCGTCGTGCCGATATCCACGGCCACGCCATAGCACTTGTCGGTCGTGTCGCCCGTCTCAAAGTCAATCAGGTCCCCATCCACAATTACGGCCGTGCCGCGGAAACCCTGACGGCGCAGCACTCCGGGCAGCAGCCGCAACATGCGCACGCCAACCGGGTCGAAGTCTACCGGCTGGATCGCCGCGCGCAGCCGTTCAACATCCGAACGGGCGTCCGCCTGGCTGGGCGCGGCAAGCTCCACGAAGTGTTTGCTGATAACCGGAGAAAGTTCCACCGGCGCGCCCGACGCGTGAACCAGGATCTGCTGCTGCGACTCAAAAAGCGAAGAGACCGGCACTTCCACCACAAGGTCGCCCTGAACTCTGGCTTGGCAGGCCAGGCGATAGCCTTGTTCCACCTCCGCGGCGCTCATGGCCGAGCGGCAGTTGGCGGTGGGCGGACAAGCGCTCGCCTGGCCGCTGACAATTTTCACGCGGCATTTGCCGCACTGGCCCTGGCCGCCGCAGGGCGTCTGCACGATCAGGCCGGCTTGGGCGGCGGCTTCCAGCAGGATCGTGCCCGGCAGGGCGTAGACCTGCCTTCCGGTCGGCTCGAAAGTGATTTTATGTTCCAGCCGTTTCATTGGATAAATTTTTCGCCGCGAAAAATTTATGATAGTAATTTTTTATAGCGGTTCCTGGCATATCAGGCGCTAAATAAATTTTTCGCGGTGAAAAATTTATTCCGATTCCCGAATGGCCTGCACGTTCAATTCCAGCGTCGCAT
Source organism: Lentisphaerota bacterium (assembly GCA_016188985.1). Taxonomy (GTDB): domain Bacteria; phylum Verrucomicrobiota; class Kiritimatiellia; order JAAZAB01; family JAAZAB01; genus VSJD01. The sequence goes on from JACPGM010000063.1 coordinate 8,575, forward strand.
TGCCTGAGAAATTGTTCTGCTTGACGGTGAAGGCCACGTCTAAAAGCCCATCCGGGATGGCCACGTCCGCCATGCCGAAGGCAATGGCTTCCCGGCTGGTCTGGCCGTCGCCGACCGTAAAGCGCAAATGGTTGGCGCCCACGCGGCGTTTACCGCCTTGAATGCGCGCGCCCTTGACGGCCAAGACCGGCATCGGATTGTTCTGGCCGAATGGCTTCAGCATTTCCACGGCCGCATACAGGCGCTCATCAATTTCCGACAATGTCACCCAGGCATTAATCCGCTGAACTACCCGCAAGTCGCGGCCTTCCAACTCCCGCCGGGCCGCGGCATTAAAGGCGGCCTGAAAAGCAGCTAACTGCCCGCGCTCGATTTCCAGACCGGCCGCCAAAGCATGCCCACCGCAACTTAGCAGATATTGCCGGCACTGCTCAAGTCCTTTAAGGAGATGATAGTCTGCAATGCTCCGGCCGGACCCCCGCCCTATCCCATCTTGCCCCGGCGTAGCCTGGGTGCCGTTAAATGCGATGACAATGACCGGCCGACGATAGCGCGCCACTAACCGCGAAGCAACGATCCCGATGACGCCAACATGCCAGGAATCCCTTGCAATTACCAGGCCAAAATGTTCGCGCTCCTGGAAATAGGCATCTATCGCGCGCATCGCCTCTGTGGCCATTGCCGATTCGATTTTCTGGCGCTCGCGATTGGTGCCATCCAGATCGAGGGCGATTTCTCTGGCTCTGGCCCGGTCGCTGGTCAGGAGCAGTTCCAACGCCGAGTCCGCGTCGCTCAGCCGTCCGGCCGCATTAAGCCGCGGGCCAAGGCCGAAGGCAATGTGGTGGGTATCCAGAGCGCCGCGCACTCCGGCAACCTCAAGGAGCGGTTGCCAGCGCGCGGCCGGGGCGCGGTTCATCCGCTCCAGACCGTGCCGTACCAGGATGCGGTTCTCGCCCGTGAGCGGGACAATATCCGCAACCGTGCCGACCGCCACCAAGTCCAGATATTCGCGCAAATCGAGCTCCGCCGCGGTTTCTCCGCCCAGGTTCCGGCATACCTTGAGCAGCCCGTGACAGAGTTTGAAGGCCACGCCGACCCCGGCCAGGTCTTTAAGGCGCTCCTCCGGGCCCAACTTGGGATTGACCACCGCCGCGGCCGGCGCCGGGGAGCCGCTGCATTCATGGTGATCGGTAATAACGACGTCAACGCCCGCGGCTTGCGCCCGCTGAACCGCTTCCGTGGAGTTGGTGCCGCAATCAACCGTGACCAGCAACTGGGGCCGGCCTTGAGCCAGACAGCGCTCAAGCGCTAAAACGCTCAGGCCATAGCCTTCCTCGTGCCGATTAGGCAGGCAGGGCTTAACCTCCTTTGCTCCCGCTCGCCGCAAAACCTCCACCAGCAGGGCGGTCGCGACAATGCCATCCACGTCATAGTCGCCATAGACGACGATGGATTCTTTTTTTTCGATGGCTTGCCGAAGCCGTTGGGCGGCCGCTTCCAGGCCCGGCAATAAAAATGGGTCGGAGAGGTCGCTGAGCCGTGGATTCAGAAAACGCCCGATGGCGTCCGCCTCAGAGAAGCCCAGGCCCAGGAGTATCTCGGCGACGGCCTGAGGCAAGGAGAGTGCCCCGGCCATTTGCATAGCCAGCGACTTGTCACAAGGAATGGTTTTCCAGACTTTCAACGCCCGGGCGTACCCGTTGATGATTTTTTCAGTAAGCGCCGCATAAACAACATGACCGGCGTGGCGATATAGACCGTTGAATACGTTCCTGTGATTATGCCCACCAGGAAAATAAAAGCAAAATCGTTGATCGCGCCGCCGCCAAAGATCAGGAGCATCAACACCGCCAAAAGAACGGTTAAACTGGTCAGAATAGTCCGGCCCAAGGTTTCATTAACGCTCAAGTTGCAGACTTCGAGCAGATTCTTGTCGGGATATTTACGCATGTTTTCGCGAATGCGGTCGTAAATGACAATGGTGTCATTAACCGAAAACCCCACGATGGTCAGGAGCGCCGCGATGGTGGTCATGCCGAACTGCCGTCCGGCCAGACAGAACAATCCCATGCTGACCAGCACGTCATGCAGCAGCGCCATGATCGCGCCAATGGCAAAGGAAAACTCAAACCGCCAGGCGATGTAGATGATCATGCCGATAAAGGCGTAAAGCAGCGTCTTAAGGGCCTTGGTGGTCATTTCCCGGCCGATCTGCGGTCCCACCGTGTCTAAGCTCAGGACCTTGAAGTCAGCCGCCGGCAACTGCGTGGATAATATTTCCTTGATCTTATCGCCGGCGCCATAGGCCGCGCGGACCTGGAGATATTCCACACCCTTGTCCAACTCTTTCTGATACTGAATCTGCGCGTCGCTGATTCCGCCGGCGGCCAGGGCGTCGCGAATGCGCTCCACCGGCTGTTTCTGGGCGAACTGAAAGGTTACGGCCGCGCCGCCGGTAAAATCCGTGCTCAGCAGGTTGCTCATGCTCTTCCGTCCGCGTTCGACCATGTAGCCCCAACTCAAAATGATCACACCCAGCGAAATGGCAATGGCCAGCTTGCGCCAGCCAATGAAATTGATATTGGTGGGTTTAATCAAGGTCAGCATCTTTAGTTGCGGCAAGGCGGTGCGCGTAACAATAATGTTGAAGATCATGCGCGTCACCATCAAGGCGGTGTACATGCTGACCATGATGCCGGCGGTGAGCGTTATGCCGAAGCCGCGCACCGCGCCCGAACCCAGCAGGAACAGGATCACGGCAACCATTACCGTTGTCAGGTTGGAATCCAGGATCGTGATGAAGGCCTTGGTATAACCGGCTTCCAGCGCCGGACTCAAGCGCTTGCCCAGCCGCTGTTCTTCGCGGATGCGCTCAAAAATAAGCACGTTGGCGTCCACGGCCATGCCGACCGTCAGGGCAATGCCGGCAATGCCCGGCAAGGTCAGGACGGGCAAGCCGATCTGCACGCCGGTGGCGCCGGTAAAGAGGCCCATGACCCCGGCGGTAATCATCATGCCCAGGGGCAATAACAGCATGTTGAATAAAAGCGCCACATTCGCCACCAGCCCGCCCACCAGATAATAGACCGTCATGAATGCCACCACCAGGATGCAGGCGTAAATGGTCGCCCGCGTCCCGCTCTCAATCGAGTCGCGCCCCAGCGAGGGGTCCACCGTGCGCGACTCAATAATCTCGACCGGCGCGGGCATGGAACCGGCCCGCAGCACGATTGAGAGGTCCTGGGCATCTTTAAGCGTAAAATTGCCTTCGATAATCGCCTCGCCGCCGTAGATGGCCGTCCTGATGAAGGGCGCCGAATAGAGCTTGTCATCCATGATGATGGCCAGGTAGCGGCGGCCTTCCGGGTTGGGGTTCTTGGCGCCGCCGGGCGCATAATCGGCGGTAATCCGCGCGAACTTGCGGGCGCCCTTGGAGTCGAACTTCAAAGTCACATAAGGCCGGCCCAGTTGATCGTATTCGATGCCGGCGTTCTTGACTGTATCGCCGCGCAGTTCGTAGCGCTGCTTGACAAAATAAGCCTCATAATACTTCTGGCCTTCTTCCTGGCGCTCGGCCAGCATGAAGCGGTAGCCGGGCGGCGCCTGAAAACGCTCCAACCTGGAGCGAAACGCGGCGTCAAAAGCTTCCGCCGGCACTTTTCGCAGGTCGCGCCGATAGACCTCGCGCCGGCTGGCGCCGGGGGCAATGCCGATGGAAAAGCCTTCTGGCGCCAAACCCTTTTCAAACAAGGCGCTCGTCAGCTTATCGTTATCTTCATGCACGATACTGAAAACGAGGAAAGCGGCGCTCTGGATCAGCTTGGCCGCGCGGTCGCGGTCGGCTTCCTTGAGCCCGGGAATCTGCACGATGATCCGATTATTTTTTTCCGGATAAATCAGCGGCTCGGCCACGCCCAGGGCGTCCACGCGATTGCGAATAATTTCAAGGCCCTGCGCCTGCGCGTGCGCTACGGCCGAATCCAGCCGGCTATGCACCTGCGCGTCGGTGAGTTCCTTGTTCTCCTCGCGAATCTGCTTCTCGATTTCGATTGCATTGATCTGGACGGTAAAACTCGTGCCGCCCTTGAGGTCAAGCCCCAGTTTCACCTTGTTGCGCAACGGCACCACCAGCGCCAGCGACCAGGCCGTCAAGGCGATTAACACCAGCCATTTCCATAAGGCGTGCTTGTCCATGACTACTTTTGCTCCTTGGCGGCCGCGCCCAGGTCGGCCGCGTCGCGAAGTACCTGCGTGACCGAGGCGCGCAGGACATCCAGCTTGGTGTTCTCGGCCACCTTGATGACCAGAACGTTATCCTTGACATTGGCCACCGTGCCGATGAGCCCGCCGCCAAAGACCACCCGATCGCCGGATTTGACGCCGGCAATCAGGGCTTTGCGCTCCTTTTCCTTGCGCTGCTGCGGACGAATCAGCACGAAATAAAACAGAGCCACCATGATTACCAACCAGCCGAACATCATGCCCGGCGACGATTGCTGGGAGCCCTGTCCGCCCAAGCCTCCGCCCATTCCCGTCAAAAGCCACTGCCCAATTGCGTTCATGGCAAGCTCCTATTCTTTAACGACCGTTTTTCGAACCGTTTGCCGAAATTGACTGAAAGCGCCCTTTTCAAGCGCGTCATGAATTGACCGCATGAAATCCATGTAGTGGTGCAGGTTGTGAATGGTCAACAGCCGAACTCCCAGAATTTCATTGGCGTTTAAGAGATGCCGGATATAAGCCCGCGAAAAATTACGGCAGGCATAACAGGCGCAACCGCTCTCAATAGGCTCGACGTCTTCCTTGTAACTTGCGGTCCGGATGGTCCAGCGCCCGGCACGGGTCAAGGCCGAGCCATTGCGCGCCACGCGCGTCGGAATCACACAGTCGAACATGTCCACCCCCAGCGCCACGGCCTCGACGATCTGGCGCATGTGGCCCACACCCATCAGGTAGCGCGGGGCCTCAGCGGGGAGCAGTGCCAGGCTCTCGGCAGTGCTTTCCATCCGCAGGTCTTCCGGTTCGCCCACGCTTACGCCGCCCACGGCGTAGCCGTCAAAACCGATAGCCACCAGGCGCTCCGCGCATTGCCGGCGCAAATCGCCGTAGGTTGAGCCCTGCACGATGCCGAACAACTGCTGGCCGGGGGCCCGCTCCTCTTGCGCGCATATGGCGGCCCACCTTAGAGAGCGCTCCATGGCCTGACAAGCATATTCGCGTTCACAAGGGTAAGGCGCGCACTCGTCAAACACCATGGCAATATCCGCTGCTAAGTCCTTCTGGATGGCCATGGCTTCCCGGGGACCCAAAAAGAGCCGCCGCCCGTCCACGTGGGAATTAAATTCCACGCCGCCATCGCGCACGGTGCGTAAGGTCGCCAGACTGAAAACCTGGAAGCCGCCGCTGTCGGTCAGAAGCGGGTGCGGCCAGCTCATGAAGCGGTGCAGTCCCCCGGCATTCTTGATAACGGCCGCGCCCGGGCGGATGTGCAAGTGGTAAGCATTGGCCAGAATCATGCCCACGCCGCAGGCTTCCAGCTCCGCCGGGGTCATGGCCTTGACCGCCGCCTGCGTGCCGACCGGCATAAAAACCGGCGTCGCCACCGGGCCATGCGCGGTATCGAGCTGACCGCGCCGGGCCCGCGAATCAGGATCGTTCTGTAAAACTTTGAAATTGGATTTCACTGGCTATCTGTATTTAATCGGGTAAGTTTAACTTCCGCGCTGGATTTGTCAAATACGGCCAAGCCTTTATGGATAATGTCTTAGTCTTGAGGGGGAAAGAGGTAGGGCGCGTTCGTCCAGCCTTCGTAGCCAGTAGGCTTACTACGGCGGAGTAGGCCCGAACGCGCCGCGGTCGGCTCGGCCTGCCTGTGCGGGTACGCACGCAGACAGGCGAGCCGTCCCTACCCTCATGCGATCACAAATACCCGTTACTATTCAGGTACTCATGAACATCACCCGTCTGACCGTCCGATCAACCGAGCATGGCGTCACTTTGCTGGCTTTCCTGGCCGGCCGCTTGCGAATGTCCAACCGCCGAGCCAAAGCCTTACTGGACGCGCGCGGCGTATTTGTCAATGGCCAACGGGTGTGGATGGCGCGGCATCGGCTATCGCCGGGCAACCGCGTGGAAGTTCAGAAAGAATTGACTACTGGCGCCACGGTGGCACGGCCGCCGGTATTATATGAAAGCCCGGATTATCTGATTGTCAACAAGCCGCCCGGCCTATTGGCTAACGGCCCGCGGAGCTTGGAAGAAAGCCTGCGCCGCCTGACGGCTTGTCCGGCCTTGCGCGCTGCCCACCGGCTGGACCGGGACACTTCCGGCTGTCTCTTGTTTGCCAAGCACGCGGAAGCATTTGGGCGCGCGCGGCGCCTATTTGGCCAACAGCGTGTCCGCAAGCTGTATCACGCCATTGTCAGCGGATGCGTTGCTGAGCCCACACGGGAAATTACATATCCCATTGATGGTCGAAGCGCGCGGACTTATCTCACTACTATGGCTGCCAACCGGCAGGCCAGCCACCTGAAGATTGAATTGCTGACCGGGCGTACTCACCAGATCCGCCGGCACCTTGTGGCGATTGGCCATCCTTTACTTGGCGACCAGCAGTATGGAACCAGGCGGGAGCTAAACGCCAGGGAACGCGCTGTTCGGCGGCAGATGCTCCATGCCGCTGATCTGTCCTTTAGTCACCCCGTAACCGCTCAGCTGGTTCGCGCCCAAGCGCCCCTGCCGGCGGATTTTACGGAATGTTTGCGACAATTCGGGCTGCGCTGAGGGAAAGCCGACGCCCACGCGAGCCTATCGTCTCGCGGCTACAGAAGTGCGCTTCATTGGGTCTGTGATTCCGTATTGTAGCCGTCGGACTCGCCTGGGCGTAGCCCTTCGGCGAAGCCTGGCGGTAGGCCGACGTTCCGAAGCCGCAAGCCTATCGTCCCTGGCCAGCGCTCGGGTAGGCTCGCGGCTACAGGACAGGCAACCTGTACAAAAAAACGGTCTGTTGCCCCAACCCAGGCAACAGACCGTTTCACCGCGCTAATGTCCTTTCTTGCCTTCATGTTATGAAGGCCTACAAATATTATCTTCTTCTGTAGGCCGCCATAGCATGGCGGCTCTTGGTGCTGTTCTTTTTACGGAACGGACGACCAGGACCACGATCATTCAATCTGACCATCCACCGTGCCGTCCATCCCCATGTCAATGCCATCAATCGTGCCATCACCATCCTGATCCACCAGAACAGCGTCCGCCACTCCGTCACCATCAAACTCAACCAATGTTCCCGCCGGCGGCATTTCGGTCATCGGCGGATCCCACTGGCCATCTCCCAGATAAGTGGAATCCCACGTGCCATTGGCATCCGTGTCTAATTGGGTGCCTACGGGAGGGCCGTCTTCACCTTCGCCCTCACCATCGTCTTCACCCTCTTCAATCGGATAGTCCACCGTGCCATCCATTCCTATATCAAGGCCATCCATTATACCATTGCCGTCCTGATCCACCAGAACAGCGTCCGCGACGTCGTCCCCATCCAAATCTACCAATGTTCCCGGCGGTGGCATTTCCATCATGGGCGGATCCCACTGGCCATCTCCCAGATAAGTGTAATCCCATGTGCCGTCGGCATCGTTGTCTAATTGTGTGCCTACGGGTGGGCCATTGTCATCGCCTTCACCATCGCCATCCCCTTCGCCATCACCCTCCTCGAGCGGATAGTCCACGGTGCCATCAATCCCTTCATCAATGCCATCACTAATGCCATTGCCATCCTGATCAACCAGAACGGCGTCCGCGACATCATCACCGTCCCAATCTACCAACGTTCCCGGCGGAGGCATTCCGTAAAGCGGCGGATCCCATTGATCATCTCCCAGATAAGTGGAGTCCCACGCGCCGTCGGCATCCGTGTCTAATTGTGTGCCTACGGGTGGGCCGTCTTCGCCTTCGCCCTCGCCATCGCCCTCGCCCTCACCATCATCGTCTTCGCCGTCATCCCCCTCGCCATCATCACCTTCACCATCATCGTCTTCGTCGATCTGAATATCCACGGTGCCATCTCTTCCCTCATCAAAACCATCAATTATACCATTGCCATTCTGATCAACCAGAACGCCGTCCACGACATCATCACCGTCCCAATCTACCAATGTTCCCTGTGGCACCACTTCCCACAGTGGCGCCGTTATCGGCGGATCCCACTGCTGATCTCCCAGGTAAGTGTAGTCCCAAGTACCATCGGCATCCGTGTCCAAGCGCAAACCTGGCAGCGGTTCTGCTCCAACCAAATAGGCTACCGACCAGAACATAAGCCCCAGACCTATGACTATTGCAGTTTTCATACTAAACCTCCTGCTTGGTTTATTGTTTGGCAAAAAACAATTTCACATAGAGCAAGAACCATGCCAACGTACCTGCCGTTTGTGTCCGCGACAGTGTTGTTCGGCCAGGGGAAAAGCGAAATCTTCAATCTTCACGGCTAAACAAAACGATCTCTCCAGGAGTCAGCTCGCCTGATTTAACCCCCGTTTTCAGCAATGAGCGGGAGCTCTTATTCGCAAATATGCCAATATAAGCAGGCAAGGAATAATGGAAGCAACCGGCTATTTCTGCCGGAAGATGATCCGGCCTTTGGAAAGGTCGTAGGGGGAAATTTCGAGCGTAACCTTATCGCCCGTCGAAATCTTGATGAAATGCTTGCGCATCTTGCCGGAAATATGCGCCAGGATTTCCGCGCCGGTCTGCAGTTTTACCCGGTACATCGTGGCCGGCAAAACCTTGACCACGATGCCGTCGGTGCGGATAACTTCTTCTTTTTGGCTGGGCGCGTCTGCCATATTAGCCTCTATCCATTTATCGACTGAAATGTTATAGTGCCCTCCAAAAAACGCCAAGGCAAGCATTTTTTGGCATGGTTCAAAGTTCACGGTTCAGAGTTCACAGTTAAGCAGATTTAAGCGGAAATCAGTAATCTTCACAACTGTGAACCGTGAACCATGCCCATTTTATTACAAGGAACATTTCCATGGCTCAACCCAACCAAACGCGCCCCGTATCCAACGGCGCGCCTCTGGCCACTGCCGAAAGCATGGCCAAGAGCCAACGCGAAATCTCGGTCTCGGAATTCTTCCTCAAAAACCGCCACCTGCTGGGCTTTGATAATCCGCGCAAAGCCTTGCTCACCGCGGTCAAGGAAGCCGTGGATAATTCCCTGGATGCCTGCGATGAAGCCGGGATATTGCCGGAAATCAGCGTGGAGATAGCCCAAACCCAGGCGCGCCGGTTTCGCGTCACGATCATGGATAACGGCCCCGGCATCGTCCGCGCCCAGGTTCCCAAAATTTTTGCCAAGCTGCTCTACGGCTCCAAGTTCCATCGCCTGCGCATGGCGCGCGGCCAGCAGGGTATCGGTATCAGCGCGGCCGGAATGTACGGTCAGTTGACCACGGGCAGCGCCACGGTGATCCAGTCCAAAATCAAGGCCGGCCGAAAAGCCCATCAGCTTGAAGTCCAGATTGATACTCGCGCCAATAAGCCGGTGATCTTGAAGGACGAGGAATTGGACTGGCACCCCCGGTTTTTCACGGCTGATCGCAATGGCAAGAGCCGGCTGAGCGCGGAATACAACCACGGCACGTGCGTCACCATCGAGCTGGAAGCGGCTTATAACCGCGGCAAGCTCTCCGTAGACGAATATCTCCAACAGTGCGCAATCGTTAATCCGCATCTGCAACTCCATTACCGGATCAGCCTTGCGGAAGCCAACGACGCTGCCAGCGCCGCAAGTGAGGCAAGCAAGGGCCGGACAAAACCAGCGGCCAAAGCCGCGCCAGGAAAAAAGGAAGAGCAAGTTCCTTGGATTACTTTCGCGCCCGGCACCCGCGCGCGGCCCAAGCAGCCCCGCGAGATTAAACCCCATCCACACGGCGTGGAGCTGGGCCTGCTGATGCAAATGCTCAAGGATACCTCCGCCCGCACGCTTAAAGCCGCTCTGGAACACGACTTTTCGCGCGTGAGCTCGCGCTCCGCGCTGGAAATCTGCCGCCGGGCGGAATTAAACCCCAAGGCGCGCCCGGCCACCATTGCCCAGCGGGAAAGCGAGAGCCTCTTCAAATCCATCGCCGAGACCAAGCTGATGCGGCCGCCCACCGATTGCCTATCCCCCATCGGCGAGGAGCAAATCATCGCCGGGCTGAAAAAGGAAATTACCGCGGACTTTTATACCGCCGTCACGCGCGACCCGGAAGTCTATCGCGGTAATCCTTTTCAGATCGAGGTGGGCATTGCCTGCGCCAAGGCGGATATCGCCCGGGCCACCGGCGAAAATCGCAATGCGTCCGCGCCCGCAACATCCCAGGCGAAGGAAGGCTCGGCCGAAGACCCGGCGCGGCTGCTGCGCTTTGCCAACAAGGTGCCGCTCCTCTACCAGGGCGGCGCTTGTGCCATGACCAAGGCGGTCAGCGAGGTGAACTGGAAAAGTTATGGCCTGGCCCAGCCGCGCGACAGTCTGCCCTTGGGGCCGGTGGTGATCCTGATTCACATTGCCAGCGTCTGGGTGCCGTTCACCAGCGAAAGCAAGGAAGCCATTGCCCATTATCCGGAAATTATCCGCGAGATGACCTTTGCCCTGCAGGAATGCGGCCGACGCATGGCCGTCTTTCTCAGCCGCCGCCGGAGAGCGCAGGAACAAGAGCGCAAACGCAGCTTTATCGAACTGTATCTGCCGCACTTGGCGCTGGGCCTGCGCGAAATTCTTGCGCTCAACGCCCGCGAGGAAGAGAAGATAGTCGTCCGTCTTAAGAAGCTGCTGGAGCGCACCCACCTGGAAGCGTGAAGATCATAGCCCGGTGAAGATTGTCCCCGGAAGCGGCAGTTGACCCCAGAACAGCGTGCCAGGTTGGCCGTTGGTGGACCCGCTGCTATATCCGGCCGCCAGCCCGCCGGTTACGGTCGTTGTGCCCGCAAAACTCCAGTACATGCTCCATACGGCAATCCGGCCGCCCCCGCCGCCGCCGGGATAATTACCGCCACTGCCTGGCGCGCCATTGCCGCCATCGGCGCTCAGTAATCCGCCGCCGCCAAATGAACGGCACCGGAGATATACCGACCCGCCCGACCCGCCGCCGCCCCAAGTAGTGCCGCTAACAAGGCCGCCTTGTGTAGCATCAGCCGTAATCGTGCCATTAAGCGTAACATTCACCGCCACAATGCGCACCGCGCCACCACCCTGTCCTGCCTCGTATGAGGATCGCCAGCCACCAGAGCCCGGGCTTACCGGCGCGTTACTGTAGCCATAGGTCGGCCCACCGGCTGCGGGCCCTGAGCCTGCCCCACCTTGCCCGCCATGTCCCGCGCCAGAACCATAATTGGGACTTGACCCCCCTACCCCAGGCCCGTTGTTGCCATAGTAGCCCCTGGTGATTAACATCAAGGTGCTCGAATTGTAGGTGGAGTTGGCATTAAACCCCGCGTTGGTCAGAACAACCAGATCGTTCATGCGGAACAGCGCTGAGCCGCCATTGGTTGGATTGGAATACACATAAATCCAGGTGCTGGTCGCCAATGATACATTCGCCGTTGTCCGACCGCGCTGTGTTGGTCATACCGCTGTAGACCCAGAGACTGCCGCCATTGGTCATGGTTACGTTGCCCCCAATGATGACGTCGGTGGGCGCCTCCTTCGCTGGGCCTGAATAATAGGTAAACTCCTCCCAGGTGCTGCCGCCCAGCCCCAGCTTGCCGCCGTTGATAGTCAGGGCATTTCCCACGTTTACGGTTGTCGTCGCCGCCCGGTCACGCCCCAGAATGATACTCGCGCTGCTATTCTGCCCTGTTCCGATCACGAGATTATTGGTAACAGTCAAGCTGAAGGTTGCGTTGCCCATGGCCACGTTGACGTTGCTCACCGTAAGGTTATTAACCGACCACGAACTAAAATTGCTGATAACAATCCAACCGGTTAGAAAAGAGCTCAGCGTCTCGGTCAGGAGCGCGGTATCGGAAAAATACAATGTGCCGAATTCGGCAGTATCGGCCGAACTATCCGATCCGCCGGTGACTGAAAAACGCACCGCCGTGTTAGCCGCTACGTTGGTATAGATGACCGCAATCCGGCCGCCGCTGCCGCCACCGCCGTTTCCAGAGCCGCCACCGGACGAGCCAGTCCCGCCATTGGCGCTCATCAGGCCGTTGGTTGATCCGCCAAAAGTGCCGCAACTAATATAGATTGAGCCGCCCGACCCGCCGCCGCCGTAATACCCGGAAGCGCCAACGGAGTTAGAACCGTTGGCCAAGATCACCCCATACACCGTTACTGTGGCGGCTTCAATCCAGACCGCGCCACCGCCGGGGCCGCCGCCATGCCCGCCCGAAATAGCTCGCCCGCCACCGCTGCCCAGCTCGAACGGCGCGTTCGTCAGACCGTAAGGCGAACGCGCAAATTGCAAACTTGACCCGCTGGTATCGGCGCCTTTGCCGCCATGGCTGGCGCCGGGGCCGACGGTATCTGAACCATTCACTGCGGCCCCCGGTCCCTCCTGGGCCCAATGGCCCTGGCCGGTCACATTGATGCTGCCATTTGTGGCGATAGAGAGATTAGTGCAAACGATCCAGACGCGATTGGTGTTTAACGGCGCGTTGTTGGTCCGGGACTGGGCATGGGTAATGTTGCCCCGGCTGTTCACATACACGTTGGTCGCCGTGAGCTTGGTACTCCAGTTGGTAAAGAGCAGCGTGTTCGTAGCATTACCCACCCCGGCCAAAGTCACCTCGCCCAGATTTACGGTGCTGTTGGAAAGCCAC